>NZ_JBDZDJ010000001.1:0-451332 GCF_040049135.1 Gordonia sp. VNK1
CGTTTCCACCAACCACCCACAGTCAAACGACCGCAGCAACGCGTCGCCATCAACCTGCACCACCAACCCACCGCATAACACAACAAAATCGGGAACTGACTCACCACAGCTTGACACTCACCGGTCAACGTCGGGCAGAGCGCTGTGAACGCAGAACAGAGCGCTGTCAGTGGTGGGGAGGGCGCTGTCAGCGGTGGCGAGAGCGCTGTCAACGCAGCGGGGCGAGATCGGCAGCGGTCGCCGGGTAGAATCGCACGTCGTGACCCTGCGCCTGTATGACACCGCCACCCGAGAGGTACGCGACTTCGTTCCGTTGTCGCCCGGGCATGTGTCGATCTACCTGTGTGGCGCCACCGTTCAGGGAGTGCCGCACATCGGTCACGTTCGCAGCGGTATCGCCTTCGACATCCTGCGCCGCTGGTTGCTGCATCGCGGCGACGACGTGCTCTTCATCCGCAATGTCACCGACATCGATGACAAGATCCTGCGCAAGGCCGCCGACCACGACCGTCCGTGGTGGGAGTGGGCGGCCACCCACGAGCGGGAGTTCTCCTCGGCCTACGACGCGCTCGGCGTGCTCCCGCCGTCGGGGGAACCACGCGCGACGGGCTTCGTCACGCAGATGGTCGAGTACATGGAGCGACTGGTCGACCGTGGCCACGCTTACGCCGCCGACGGCAACGTCTACTTCGACGTGCGGTCACTGCCCGATTACGGGGCACTGTCCGGGCACAAGCTCGACGACGTGCACCAGGGCGAGAGTGCCGGTACCGGCAAACGTGATCCGCGGGACTTCACGCTGTGGAAGGCGGCCAAGCCCGACGAACCCTCCTGGCCGACCCCGTGGGGACGCGGCCGTCCGGGCTGGCATCTGGAATGCTCGGCGATGGCCACCTCACTGCTCGGTGCCGAGTTCGACATCCATTGCGGTGGAATGGATCTCATCTTCCCGCATCACGAGAACGAGATCGCCCAGGCGCATGGCGCCGGTGACCCGTTCGCGCGGTACTGGCTGCACAACGGCTGGGTCACCATGGGTGGGGAGAAGATGAGCAAATCGCTCGGCAACGTCGTGTCGATCCCGGCGATGCTGTCGCGGATGCGTCCGGTGGAGCTGCGCTACTACCTCGGCAGCGCACATTATCGGTCGATGCTGGAGTACTCCGACGGCGCGCTCACCGAGGCCGCCGCCGGTTACCGTCGCGTCGAATCCTTTGTGGAGCGCGTGAATTCGCGCGTCGGCGACGTCGCGATCGGCGAGATCGCCGCCGACTTCGCGACCGCCCTCGACGACGACCTCGGCGTGCCCGCCGCATTGGCCGCGATCCACAACACGGTGCGGGCCGGCAACACCGCACTCGACGGTGGCGACGGCCCCGCGGCCCTGGCCGCGGCGTCGTCGGTGCGGGCCATGATGAGCATTCTCGGCGTCGATCCTCTTGATGCGCACTGGCATTCGGACGCCGCCGACGATTCGGCCGCCACCTCGGCGCTGGATGTCCTGGTGCGGGCGGAGTTGACCCGTCGTGCTCAGGCGCGGACGGACAAGGATTGGGCGACCGCCGACGCGGTGCGAGACCGGCTGGCCGAGGCCGGTATCGAAGTGACCGACACCCCCGATGGGGCCCAGTGGAGCTTGAAAGGTCGGGAGTAGATGGCGGGCAATTCCAAACGTAAAGGCGCCGTTCGTAAGACGGGGTCGAAGAAGGGGCAGGTCGTCGGCTCCGGTGGTCAGCGTCGTCGTGGCCTGGAAGGTCGCGGCGCCACCCCGAAGGCGGTCGACCGGTCCTACCATCCGGCGCACAAGCGGGCCAAGGCTGCGTCGAAAACCGCTGCGGGACGACCGAAGTCGCGCGCCAAGGACGACGGTCCCGAGTACGTTCTCGGGCGTAACCCGGTGGTCGAGTGTCTGCGCGCCGAGGTTCCGGCGACCGCACTGTACGTCGTCACCGGCGGCGATCCCGACGACCGCGTCGCCGAGGCCGTGCAGATGGCCGGTGACCGCGGCATCACCATCCTCGAGGTCGGTAAGGGTGAACTGGATCGCTTGTCGGCGAACGGCTTACACCAGGGTGTCGCGCTGCAGGTGCCCGAGTACCGCTACGCCCATCCCGACGACCTGATGCGCGATGCCATCAACAGTGGCACCCCGCCGCTGCTGGTCGCGCTCGACAACATCACCGATCCCCGCAACCTCGGGGCGGTCATCCGTTCCGTGGCGGCCTTCGGCGGTCACGGGGTGCTGATCCCGCAACGTCGGAGTGCGTCGGTCACCGCGGTCGCGTGGCGGACCTCCGCCGGTGCCGCGGCCCGGCTCCCCGTCGCGCAGGCGCCGAATCTCACTCGCACACTCAAGGAGTGGGCCGCAACGGGCGCTCAGCTGGTCGGCCTCGACGCCGAGGGTGATGTGACCCTGGATGACTACGACGGCACCGGCCCCACCGTCATCGTCGTCGGCTCCGAGGGTAAGGGGCTGTCGCGGTTGGTGCGTGAGACCTGCGACTCGATCCTGTCCATCCCGATGGCCGGCGACGTCGAAAGCCTCAACGCGTCGGTGGCCGCGGGCGTCGTGCTCGCCGAGTTCGCGCGGCAGCGTCGGATCGGGTAGCGCCCACTCGACGCGGAACGGCGCCCACTCGACGGGAAAGGGCGCACACTCGACGGGGAACGGCGCCCACTCGACGGGAGACGGCGCACACTCGACGGGAGACGGCGCACACTCGACGGGAAACGGCGCCCACTCGACGGGAAACGGCGCAGCCGCTCAGCCGGCGCTGATCTCGATTCCCGAGCGCCGCAACGACTCCCGCACATGACGGGCGTGCGCGACGGCACCGGGGGTGTCGCCGTGCAGACAGATGGATTCCGCCGACACCGTGACCACCGCGCCGTCGACGGCCACCAGGGAGCCCGTCTCGACCAGGCGCAGCACCCGTTCGGCGATCTCGGAGCTGTCGGTGAGCACCGCTCCCGGTTCCGAACGTGACACCAGGGTGCCCTCCGGGGTGTAGGCGCGATCGGCGAAGGCCTCGGCGATCACTGGCAGCCCGGCGTCGGTCGCCCGGCGCAGCACCGGTGAATCGGCCAGACCCATCAGCGGCAGATCGCCGCCGAACTCGCGCAGCGCGGCGATCACCGCATCCGCCTGCCGTTCGTGGTGCACGATCGTGTTGTAAAGCGCCCCATGGGGTTTGACGTAGGTGACCGACGTGCCCGCCGCCCGGGCGATGGCGTCGAGGGCGCCGATCTGATAGACGAGGTCGGCGATGAGCTCGGCGGGGGCGATGTCCATGAAGCGACGCCCGAATCCGGCGCGATCGGGATAGGAGACCTGCGCACCCACCCGCACCCCCGACGCCGCGGCGGCCCGGCACGTCGCCAGCAGTTCGGCCGGGGTGCCAGCGTGGAACCCGCAGGCGACGTTGGCGCTGGTGACGATCTCCAGCATCGCGTCGTCGTCGCCGACGCCCTCGCCGAGATCGGCGTTGAGGTCGATGCGCGACGGCGCGTCCGCGGTGTGTGAGGTCACGGCCGCAGTGTAGGTCGCGACACGCGTTGGGCGCATACCACCGCGGCGCACACACACCGCCGCAGCACGCATCTGACCGCGCGGTAGATTCGGGGGCATGGCTCTGATCGACACAAAGGTGACCACGACCGACGGCGTTGTCGGTGGCGTCCGGGGTCGCCGCACCCGCCGCGGCACCATCAGCTGGCGCGGTATCCCGTACGCGGCCCCACCGGTGGGTCGCGGCCGATTCGACGCCCCGCAGCGGGTCACCCCGTGGAACGGGGTGCGCTGGTGTACCGCCTTCGGTGACGCGGCCGTCCAGGACAAGCTGCTGACCGCGACCGGTCCGGGCCGGTTCCAGCCGGTCAGCGAGGACTGCCTGACCCTCAACGTCTTCTCCCCGGAGACCGAGTCCACCACACCCCGCCCGGTGATGGTGTTCATCCATGGCGGCGCCTACATCCTGGGAACCGCCGCCACCCCGCTGTACGACGGCACGCACCTGGCACGGTCGCAGGACGTCATCGTCGTCACCATCCAGTACCGGTTCGGACCGTTCGGGATGCTCGACTTCAGCGGATATTCGACGCCGGAGCGGCACTTCGACGAGAACCCCGGTCTCAAGGACCACATCGCCGCCCTGCACTGGGTGCAACGCAACATCGGAGCCTTCGGCGGTGACCCCGACAACGTGACGATCTTCGGGGAGAGCGCCGGCGGGTCGTCGGTGCTGATGATGCTGGCCGCCCCCGCCTCCCGCGGACTGTTCGCGCGCGGCATCGCCGAGAGCCCGGCCGCCGATCTGACCATCTCCAAGGACAGCGCGGCGGTGTTCGCCGACGAATACCTGCGGTTGCTCGCCGATCCGGCGCGTCGCCGGGCCGGCGCCGCCGCCGACGAGCAGCGTGAGCCGATCACGCCGGCCGAGGCCGCCCGCCTCCTCGACGGGGCGTCGCCGACGCAGCTGCACAAGGCGGGGATGCGGTTGATGAAGTTCGCGCGCAATGCCCCCACCCCCATCGAACCGGTGCCCTTCGGCCCGGTGTACGGGGGCGAATCATTGCCGTACTCGCCGGTCGAGGCCGCCCGCAAGGGGCAGACCGCCGCGGTGCCGTTGATCATCGGGACCAATCGGGACGAGGGTCTGCTCTTCGACAAGTTCTGGAACATGCTGCCCGACCCGGAGCAGACGCTGCTGGCGGTGGAGGACAACGCGGCCCGCGACGCCATCATGAACAGTTACGCCGGCGGTGCCGCCGATCGTGTCCGGCTGGCCGCCGACGGCATTTTCTGGGCGCCCGTCACCGGCTTTGCCGACGTGTACCGCGCCATCGCCCCCACCTACGTCTACCGATTCGACTTCCACACCAAGGCGCTGGCCAAGGTCGGCATCGGCGCCACCCACGCCACCGAACTGTTCGCCGTGTTCGGGGCGTACCGCACACCGACATTCGCCGGCCTGGCCGCCGGCGATTGGCGTGCGGCCGGCGCGATGATCGAGCAAGTCCAGTCGCGCTGGGGCGATTTCGCGCGTGGCGGGGAGCCGGGCGACTGGCCCCGCTACACCAAGGAACACCGCGAGGTACTGATCCTCGATCGCCGCGTCCGCGTCGAATCCGATCCGGATGCGGCGCGCCGGGAGGCCTGGGATCGAGGTCGCGCCCTCGTCCTGATGACAGGCGGCGACGACACCGAAGCACCCGCGCCCGCCGATCTCACGGACTCCACTCCCGCGGGGGTTCTGCTGCCAGAAAGGACGACACCAACGGATTGACGAGATCGGGGGCCTCGATCGGCAGGATATGAGTCCCCGGCAGCACCGCGAACCTGCCGTTGGGCAGGGTGCGTGCCAACGCGAGGCTGTGCTCGAGGCGCACCACCCCGCGGTCGGCGGCGAGCACCAACGTCGGGGCCGCCACGGTGGCGAACTCGGCCAGCGGATATTCGGGCCCATTTTGCAGCAGGGCCTCGGACTTGCGGTAGATCTCGTCGAAATGCTCTGGGCTGTCCGGACTTTCCGCTTGGTATCCCTCGCGGAGGAAGTCGACGAGGGCGGGATCGCGTGCGGCGAGGCGGTCGAAGAAGCCGACCGCGGCCTGCCCGTCGGAGTTCATGTAGTGGCACATCAGTACCACGCGGGAGACGAGGTCGGGGCGGGCCCGGGCCACCAGCAAGGCGCGCACCGCACCGTCGCTCCAGCCGACCAGGTGTGCCGGCCGGCCCACCACCGACTCCAGATAGGCGATGGTCTGGGCGGTCATCGCCTCCATCGACCAGTCCGCGTCGACGTCCGGGCTGTGGCCGTGACCGGTCAGTTCGGGGACGTGCAGCCGTAATCCGGCGTCGCTCAGTCCGGCGATCTGGGCACCCCACGTGGCTGCCGATGCAAAAGCGCCGTGCAGCAGGATCGTCGGGGCGCCGGCGGGGTCGCCGCCGCAGAAATGCCACAACAGGTTTCCGCCGATGTCGACGTAGGAGCCGCCGTCGACGGTGTCGCCGGCATGGATGGTGCGTGCGGTGTCGACGGCGTGGGTGGCGCCAATCGACGAGGACGCCGAGCGATTCTCAGGCATCGGCGACCGCGGGGTCGAGCAGAAAGACGGGCAGAACGAGGGCTTGCATTAGGCCCATGCTCCGGACCCGCAATGTCTCACCGAGAACGATTCGGACTCGAAACGGCAACACTCGCTTCGGTCCGTGACACCCGCAGCACCGCGTGACCGCAGAAGCAACGCGAGCCCAACCATTCCGCGATAGCGTGAACCCGAGACTGTTGGTGGGGGGCCCGATCCGAAGGAAGCATGAACGTCGGCCTGCGAAGTTCTCCTTTGTGGCGTGCTCTGGCTGTGGGTCTTCTCGTCGTGGCGATGGCGGCTGCGCCCGCCGGTGTGGCGGCCGCGGCACCGGGTGACCCACCCCCGCCCCTGTCGCTCGACTCACTCGGATCGTCGTCGACGATCACCTTTCCCGGTCAGCAGGGACAGGTCAGCGTCTCGATTCCGGTCCCGCCGAACCTGACTCCCGACGTTCTGCGCGGCGTGACGTCGGTGCCACCGTTCGTCACCGGAGGTGAGGTCGACGTCTACCAGGGGGAGCGACTGATCTCGCGGACCCCGGTCGATCCGGCCCCGAACTCGCCGATCACGCTGCCCCTGCGCGGCCTGACCACCGACGGCAATGCCGCCGATATCACGCTGCGGTCGTATCTGACGGTGGACGGACTGTGCCGGTTCGATCCCGGCAACGCGTTCCGGATGACCGGCACCACGGTGACCTTCACCGGACGTGAGGCGATCCCGACGACGGTGGCGCAGTTCCTCCCGCCGATCCTGCGCAACCTGTCGATCATCATCCCCGACGATGTGCAGCAGGCCGAGGGGGCCGCCGCGGTGAACCTCGCCGCCGCCGTCACCTCGCACTACGGCACCGCGCAGGTCGGCATCACCACCGTGGCTCGGCCGCGTTCGGACCTGACGCCGACCGCCGGACCCGGACCGCTGGAACGGCAGATCGTCGTCGACTCGTCGGCCCCGACGGGCCTGACCCTGCGGGATGGCCCGGAGGGGTCGAAATACCTCGTCGTCGGGGGCTCCGGCGACGCGTTGGTGACGCAGAGCGAGTTCCTGACGGCCGACCTCGGCGCGATCGCGCTGAGCTCGTCGGCGGTTGCCGGGCCGCTCTACGACGCCCCGCAACTCACGCCGGACGTGCAGACACTCGCCGACCTGGGGGTCAGTGATCAGAGCGTGACGTCGTCGTCGTGGCCGAGCCTCACCTTCGGCGTCGACCAGACGCGCCTGGGTCGCCCGTCGACGAACATCCGGGTGCAGTTGACGGGTACCTACGCCCCGGCCGGTGGCGACAGCGCGGTGATCTCGGTGCGGATCGGTGACCGCGTGATCGCGACGCTGCCGACCGATTCGTCGGGGACCTACAACAGCTGGGTCGACATCCCGAACGAGCTCGCCGCGCGCTACACCGAGGTCACCGTGACCCTGGAACGCAACGGCCTCCTCGAGGGCTGCGGCAACGGCACCCGCGCGAACCTCACGTTGAGTTCGACCGGGCAGATCACCTCCGACGTGGCCGATCCGCCGCAGCCGTCGGGTCTCGGATCGGTACCGCAATCGCTGATGCCGTGGACGCAGATGGCCTGGACGACCGGTGATGCCGCCGACGTCGCGCGCGGAGTGGAGATCGCTGCCGGGCTGCAGCGTATCTCGGTGGTCCCGTTGGGGATTCGTGTGGTGTCGATGTCGGAGGCCTCGTCCTCGCAGCTGCCGGCCATCCTGATCAGCGCCGAGGGCAAGGACATACCGGACATCGACCTTCCGGTCAGCGCCGACGGCGGTGAGGTCACGGTGCGGTCGTCGTCGGGTTCCACCTCCTCGGTGACGCTGGATCCGGCGCTGCGCTACGGCGTGCTGCAGGCGACGCGGTCGGGTGATCGGACGGTGTTGTTGGCCAGTTCCACCGGCGATGCGCGAGACCTCGACGAACTGCTCGACTGGTTGGACGATGAGAACCGGTGGACGTCGGTCTCCGAGGACGCGATCGTCAAGGTGCGTGATCAGCAGCCGCTGTACGTGGATGCCGAGGCGGCCGTCCCGGCCCCGCCGGCCGAAGAGGCGAGCCTGCAGAAGACCATCGGTCTGGTTCTCGCGGTGGTCGCCGGAGCCGGGATCATCGCCGCGGCGGTGATCCTCGTCGAGATCGCCCGGCGTCGACGCGGGACGCGGCGCACGTCGGAGGCAGCGCCGCCGGAAGATGGTGTGCCCGAACCGGATACGGCGGAGGCCGGCGCGCCGGAGACGGATGCATCGGATTCGGATGCGCCGGATTCCGGTACGCCCGACGCGGATCGGTGATCGCCGCGTCATGACGGCGACCGCACCACCCACCGAGGCGCCGCAGGGCAGCACCCCCGTGGCGTGGCTGCGCACCAACTCGGGCGTGCTCACGCTGCGGTGGCTGGCGCTCGTGGCACTGACGACGATCGCGTTCTGGCGCACCATCATCGCGGTCGTGGACGAGATGCGATCGGTGACCATCATCATCTACGTGCCGGTACTGATAGGGCTGGCGATCATCGCGGCGATAGGCACATCCTGGCGCCGGGCTCCCGAGCCGCCGATCTATGACCGGCAGACCGACGTCATCGTCGGGCTGATCGTCATGGTGGTCGCGGTGGCGGTTCAGGTGATGGTCAACCCGCGGTACGGGCAGGCCTACCTCACCACCCACATGGACCTGCTCGCGTTGTGGCTGTTCTTCCTCGCGGCGTCGATCATGATGTTCGGGTTACGTCCGGTCTCCCGGTATCGCTGGGTGTGGTTGTTGGCGTTGCTGATCTGGCCGGTGCCGGTGCGGGTGGTGATCCTGACCTTCGGTGGCGGACCGGTGGTGGCCGGCGCGGTGATGGTGCTGCTGGCCGGGGTGGCCACCCAGATCGCCGTCGGGCGCTCCGGGCGCCGCGGTGCGATCGGTGCGGGTGTGGCGCTGATCGTGGGAATGATCCTGCTGGTCATCGGTGACGCGTTGTTACCCGGAACCCGTCGTGCGTGGCTGGTGGTGATCCCGGCGGTCGGCTCCACCCTGGTCGCCTCGATCACCATGTACGTCGACTATCGCGTCCGGCACCGCCTCGGATGGACTCCGTTGGGGCGCGGGGTGCATCCGCCGACGCTGGCCCGGGTGGGTCGGCCGGCGTTCGTGCTGATCGCGACGTCGGTGCTGCTCGCGTTCGTCCCGGTGCCGGTCAAGGTGGGCGTCTGGCCCAGCCAGACCATTCCGGGCATGCCGCTCGGTCAGCCACTGGCCATCCCGTCGAACTGGCGTCAGGAGAGCGTGCAGCGCTACCCGTGGGTCACCCGGCTCTACGGCAGTGCCTCGGTGATGTACCGGCAGATGGTGATTCAGGCGCACGGCAGTCCCGAGTTCGACAAACAATCACGCCCGCGCCGCGTCGCCGTCGACAGCGTCGACACCGCTCGCCCCCTGTCCATGCAGGTCTATCCGTACATCTTCCGTTATGACCTCGTCGGTGACCGGGCCAGCAAGTCCCAGGAGATCCCGATGCCGCACGGGGTGCGCGCCTGGACGTGGTCCATCGTCGACGATGCCCGCTACCTCAGCTACACGGTGATCTCGTGGTGGTGGAACAACGGGTCCAAGGCGCAGCAGGTGATCCTGTGGGCGGTCGACAACCACGAGGACGACGCGTACTTCATCACGCCACAGTTCACCATCGGGCAGAACCTGAACACGATGTTCACCGTCCTGCTGCGCGGCAACGCCTCGATCGAGGATTCCACGCCCACCTTCAAGGATCGTGGCCTCCTGCAGTCGCTGGCCTGGGGCATCGTCGACGCGCAGGTGGACCTCGCGCGCCAGGAGACGGGCGCATGACCGCCGGCGCGCCGGGGCGCGCGGCAGCCGACGGGCACCCGGCGCCGGATCCCCGCGCCCGGTGCACCCGGCCGCAACGGGAAGTGCGTGACCTGCTGGTCGACGAGGCGTATCGGGCCGACGCGCTGCACGACGCCGTCGAACGCCTCCGCGACGCCGATGCGACGATGTCGGCGTCGGTGGCCTTCAGCAGGCCGCAGAAGTGGGGCGGAATCGCGGCGCTCGTGCTGATCGCGATCCTGACCATCCTGTTTCCGGTGCCGACGCTGGCCACGGTGGTCGGTGCGGCGACCGTCGTCTATGTGGTCGCCCTGATCGACCGGCTGATCATCTTCCGGCGGGGACTGGTCAACGGCGCCATCCGGGTCACCGACGAGCAGGCCCGCGCGATCGCCGACGACGACCTGCCCGCCTACACCGTCCTGGTACCCGCATACGGTGAGCCGGAGGTGGTCGGCGACCTCATCGAGGCCGTCGAGGCCATCGAGTATCCCCGCGACAAACTGCAGGTGCTGCTGCTGCTCGAGGAGGACGACGAACCGACCATCGTGGCCGCGCGGGCCATGGAGGACGAACGCGGCGTGGTCACCGTGGTGCTGACGCCGCCGGCGCAGCCGCGCACCAAACCGAAGGCCTGCAACTACGGCATGCACTTCGCCACCGGCGACATCGTCACCATCTTCGACGCCGAGGACAAACCGGATCCCCTCCAATTACGCAGGGCGGTCTGGGTTTTCCAGAACATCGACGACGACTCGGTGGTGTGCGTACAGGGGAAGCTGAGTTTCCACAACGCCACCGACAACATCCTGACCCGCTGGTTCACCGCCGACTACGGCATCTGGTTCGGGTTCCTGCTGCCCGGCATGATGGTCAGCCGGGCCCCGATCCCGTTGGGCGGCACGTCGAATCACTTCAAACGCGACGAACTCGACACCATCGGCGCGTGGGATCCGTTCAACGTCACCGAGGACGCCGACCTCGGGGTGCGGATCTCCGACAGTGGTTTTCGCACCGCGGTGCTGGATTCGGTGACCTTGGAGGAGGCCAATGTCGATGCGATCAACTGGGTTCGGCAGCGGTCGCGGTGGTACAAGGGCTACATGCAGACCTGGCTGGTGCACATGCGCCGGCCGAGGCAGTTGTGGCGCATCCTCGGGCCGATCGCCTGGCTGCGGTTCACCCTGCTGATCGCCGGGACGCCGCTGATCGCATGTATGAACATGGTGTTCTGGCTCATCCTGGTGATGTGGATCGCCGGGCAGCCACCGGTCATCGGTGAACTGTTCTGGGGGCCGATCTATTACCTGTCGCTGATCTCGTTGATCTTCGGCAACGGTGCCGCCCTGTACATGAATCTGATGGCCATCCGCGAGGAGGGTCGCAGCGAGTTGCTGCTCTCCGCTCTTCTGGTGCCGGCGTACTGGTTCTTGATGAGTGTGGCCGCGATCAAAGGGATGTGGCAGATCCTGTTCAATCCGTCGTACTGGGAGAAGACCTTTCACGGATTGTCGACGGCTACCCCGAAATCGGGTGCCGAGCCGGCGGACGACGGGGAGGGGGCACCATGACCCGCAATCGGGTGATCGCGCTCTTCGTCGTCATGTTCGCGATCTACCTCGGTGTCGGTCTCTACCTGGCCGTCGGCGTGCACTTCTACTTCGGTGATGCACTCTCCCGGGTGCAGTCGGCGCAGAGCGTGTTGTTCAGTCGCTCACCGCATCTGGCCGCAATCGGCTTCATCTTCACCCCGATGACCGCGATCGTGCAACTGCCGCTCACCGCGCTCACGCCGTGGATACCGCAGATGACCACCGATGCGGTGTCGGCGGTGGTGATGTCGGCGGCGTTCATGGCCGGGTCGGTGGTTCAGGTGTCCGGCATCGCCCGCGACCGCGGTCTCGACCGGGTGGTGGCCACCCTGGTCACGGTCTGCTATGCGCTCAACCCGATGATCGTGCTGTACGGCGCCAACGGGATGAGTGAGGCCCCGTACCTGTTCTTCCTCGCCTGGGCGGCGCGCCGGCTGATGCGGTGGGTCGACACCGACGACGTCCACGAACTCGCCGTCGCCGGAATCGCTTTGGCCTTCGGCTATCTCACCCGCTACGACGGTGGTGCGGCGTCACTGGCCGCGGCGCTCGTCGTCGCATGGGTGACCTATCGGCGTACCGACACCGGCAAACGGATCAGCCGGGTGATGCTCGACGTGGTGCTGGTGGTGTCGCCGTCGGCGCTGGCCTTCCTCGGCTGGGCCTTCGCCAGCTGGCTGATCACCGGAAACGCGTTCGCGCAGTTCACCTCCGAATACGGCAATGCGGCGATCATCGAGCAGTCCGGCGGTAGCGGATCGTCGACGGTCAGCGAGGCCCTGTGGTTCTCGACGGTGGAACTGGCGATCCTGGCACCGCTGTTGCCGTTGCTGGGGGCGTTGGTCATCGGCATCCGGGTGGCGCGGCGGCGCATCCAGCCGTTGTTGCCGCCGCTGCTGATGATCGGCGCGGTGCTGTTCTTCCAGGTCTACAGTTACGCACGGGGATCCACCTTCGGGTTCCTGCGGTTCTACATGACGGTGATCGTGCTCGGCGCCATCGTCGCCCTGATCTCGGTACCCGCCCGCCGGCATCCGCCGTTCCGTCGGGAGGGACTGCATGCCGCCCTACCGCCGGTACGTCGGCGGGGTTCGCGGCGCGGCGTGTACGTCTTCGCCTCGGTGTTCGCGATCATCGTGATGACCGTCGCGCTGCCGACCACCGCATACGGGATGACGTCGCCGAAGTTCGCGCCGCAGGAGTTCGCGATCGGGTCGATCGTCTGGCCGCGCCCGGACTCGGTCTCGCAGCGCCACCTCGACGAACAGGAGGTGGTGCGGACCTTCTCCACCGAACGCACGCTCGCCGAATACCTTGACTCCCTGAATCTTCCGGACGGCGCCGTACTGACCGACACCGTCTACGGCTTCGCAGTGGTGGTGCAGTCGCGGCGGCCCAAACAGTTCGTGATCCCCTCCGACGGCGATTTCGCCCTGGTCCTCAACGATCCGGCGGGCCACGGTGTTCAGTACCTGCTCGCGGTGCCCGACACCGGCCGGGGAGCCTCAGACGCCCTCAATCAGCGTTATCCGACGCTCTACGAGAATGGCGCACAGATCTCGGTGCGCGTCCTCGAGGCGCGCAATCAGGGTGCGAACTCCCCGGATTGGCGGGTGTATCGGGTCACGGGGTAGGTGGGGTCAGTTGGTCGAGGTCGAGACCACGCAACGCGATGCCGGAAACCGGTTGCAGCGCAGCATCACTCATCACCGACCAGGACGCCACCGCTCATTCGCCGGTCGAGCCTCTCATCCCGTCGGTCGAGCCGCCTCGTGCGAGCTTGCGAGCTCGTGGCGTGTCGAGACCTCGCAACATGGGGCTGGACACCGATCAGAGCGCACGTTGCGGAGGCCTCGACACGCCGCTCGCCCTTGGGGGCTCGCGACGGCTCGACCAGCGGGAAGGCCGAGAAGCGAGGAGGAACTGGGCCTTACGTTGAGCTCCGTCGAAACGACGAGCCTCGAGACCACGCAAGCCGATGCTGGAATTCGATTGCAGCGCAGCACCACCCGACGGTAGTGACCTACCGTGGATAGGTGGTGATGGTCTCCCCGGTGACGGGGTCGCGCCAGATGACAGCCCGATCCGACAGCATGGTGGGGATCAACAACCCCATGTGTTTTCTCTGGTGGTCCGGGGTGCACAGCGGCATGAGGTTGAATTCCACGGTCCAGCCACCGGTGATCGGATCCTGGTGCACGAATTTGACCAGGTGATCGATCTGGCATTCACTGGCCGGTCGCCCGCAGTGCGGGTACCGGCAGGTGCCATCCAACTCGATGATCTTCTCCCGCAACCACGCCGGTATCCGATACGTGAGAGCACCCGATGGTGGGAGGAAATGTCCGCCGTGCCCGGTCGGGTCGATCGGTGTCGCGGGGAACGGATCGTCGAGACGACGCCACGCCGCCGGTATCCGATCGAGTGAGGTGGTGGTGTTGATGCTGGGGATGTCCAGGGTGGGAAACTCGGTGACGGTGACGAGCTGTCCCGAGCTGATCAACGAACGGGCGTGGGCGTCGTCCACCACGCCGAAGTACTCCAGCCGGGCTTCCCGCTGTCCGGACGGGTCGGTGATCAACGACAGCGACAACTGCGAATCGCTGTCGGTGTCGGTGTCGGGTTGCGCTTCGACGGCATCCGTTGCCGCACAGTCAGCGTCGTCGGTGATCGTCTCGGGATCGTCGGTCACGTCGGCGTCCGCATCGACATCGTCGGACGGATCAGTTGCGACGCCGTCGACATCGATGTCGAGGTCGGTCAGGCCACTGGGCTCTTCCGGCAACGGGATCGCCCGGGAGCAGTCGGCCCGCCCGCACTCGCACGAAAGCTGCGCGCCGGGCAGGCCTTGGATTTCGGCGAATGCCGCGACCTGCACCTGCCCCTGACGACGCGGATCACGTGGGCAGATCCGCTCACTGATCATCTTCGCGATCCGCGCCGCCAGATGCGCGCCCATTTCTCCGGGGGCATAGACGGAGATGCTGCAGTGCCCGTTGGTGTCCCGGCGGACCCGCACGTTCTGATCGCGTGCGGCGGCTTCCTCACGTCGGTCGGCGGCACCGTCGGGATCCAGCGCGATCACCATCTCGACGACCTGATCCCGCAGGGTCGTATCCGCCTGATTGCGTTCGGCCAGTTGCAGTGCACGGGTTTCGGCGAAGGCTCGGACGTCGTCGTCGGACAGGACGCCGATCTCGTTGGCGATGATGCGGATACGGTCCAACGACTGGTCACCGGCCAGGAACGCCGCGGTTACCGTCGGGAGTGTCGACAGCAGGAAACTCAGCGTCATCCACGCGGTGGCGTGCGGCACCGACACACCCAACGCGGTCGATACCTTGCCGGTCGCGGCTTTGTCGACGGCGCCGGTGGTGTGCGCGTTGGTCTGATGACCCGAGAGCAGCATCTCGTCGTATACGGCATGCCCGATTCGCGCTGCCGACAGCACCTTTCGGGCGATCAGTTGTCGTTCTTGGCGTTGCAACGATCGGGCCAGGGCGGTGGCCTGCTCGGCGGGGAGGTGATCGATCATGGCGGCGTCGTCGGCGGTCATCGACAGTTCCGGCGCCTTGCTGCTGCCAATCATGTTGGTGGCCATGATGTTCACCTCCTCTGATCGGTCGGATCAACTGAACTGAGTCAAGTGTAGCGACGACTACCGACAACTTTTCTCGGCGCGGAATCGGTTGGCGGTAGCCCGGTTTCGATGTCCAGTTGCGGAAGTGGCCTCGACCTCGACAAGCTCGGCCCGGCGGATACACCGACTCGCAAGCTCGTCGGCACTCGGCCAGCGGGGGTGGCCTCGACCTCGACAAGCTCGGCCCGGCGGATACACCGACTCGCAAGCTCGTCGGCACTCGGCCAGCGGGGATCAAGCGCGCTCGACCAGCAGGGCTGAACCGGTTGCTTACGTGATACTTTCACCTTGCGAGGGTGGTCTCGATACGCGACGAGCTCGCTTCGCTCGCGCGGCGCACTCGACCAGCGGGGGTTACCGAACCGGTTGATTGCGTGATGCTTTCACCTTGCGAGGGTGGTCTCGATACGCGACGAGCTCGCTTCGCTCGCGCGGCGCACTCGACCAGCGGGGGTTGCGGAACCGCCTGTTTGCGTAAGGCTTTCACCTTGCGAGGGTGGTCTCGACCTCGACAAGCGGCCCGGGGGATACGCGTCTCAGCGGTTGAGGTCGGACACCACCTGCCAGAGCGGGTCGTCGAAGCCGATGTCGTAGGTGCATTCGGTTGGTCGTGGGTCGGGTACGAACGCCCAGAACAGGATTGCTGCGACCCCGGACCGTCGTTCGGTGAGTGTCTGCTCCCGCAGAGTGTCATAGCGCTCCTGCAACGTCCGACAGGATCCGGCCTTCATGCCGAGTTCGGTGACCACCAGGGGTTTTCCGAGCTGCCGTGACTGAGACAAGCGGGTCGGGAGGTCGCTCCCGGCGGGTGGGGCGCCGTCGTCGTACCGGTAATCGTGGTAGTCGAGGATATCGATGTTGGGCGAGGCGCCGACCGTCAAGATGTCGTCGCCGGCGAGCGAACACTGGTCGCCACCGGTGGTGCCGGAGAAGATCGGATGGCGATCGTCGATCTCACGCAACTGTGCACCCGCGGAGTCGAAGAAGTCCCGCAGCACCTGCGCGGCCCCCGGGGCGCACAGGCGTTGCTGCCACGCGCACCCGCCGGCACCACAGGAACTGGCCTCGGGCTCACCGACGAGCTCCCACCCGGCCAGCGACGTCCGCCCGGCCCAGCGTTTCACCGCGATCGGCAGCCACTGGGCATAGGTGAGTCCACCGACGTGCGGTGTCGTCCGCCACCCGTAGACATACCACTGGCGGTCCTTGAACTGGTTGTCCTCACAGGCGCCGGAGGACCCGGTGAGCACCGGCAAGACCATCTGGTGATGGCGCTCCGCGGCGGCGAACACCGCGTCCAGTGGCGCGAAGTCCAGGCCACCGGTCGTGACGCTCACCGCGAAGGAGGCATAGAGGTTGAACCTCGTGAGGCTGCGCGCGGGCAGCGCCGAGAAATACCTGTCGAGATCGACCTCGGCACCGCATCCGCGGTTGACCGACCAATCGGTACCCAGTTGGTAGGCGTTGAATCCGACTGGCTGCCACGGGCTTCCGTCGAGCAGCAGTGAGTTCGTGGTGGTGTCCACGCGGCCACCGAAGTCGTGGGTGACCGCCGTCGACGTGGAATCGTGCGTAGCGCAGCCGGTGAGCAGAAGCAGTACCGCGATCAGCGCAACGGGCAGCATCGTCGGCGATGTGCACCACCGCCGCGAAGACCCCACACCGCGGAGCGTACCCCGGCCGCTAGTCTCGCGAGGGTGACTCATCGACGGCTCCCGGTGGCCGGCCGCGGCCGGATCGTGCTCGGCGCGGCGGCGTGCGCACTGATCGTCGGGAGCGCAACGGGTTGCGGTGGATCGTCGACGACGTCGACCTCGACCGACTCGGCCGCTGCGTCGTCGTCGGCGACATCGGATGCACCGAGCTCGAGCGTGTCGGTGCCGACGGCGACTGGCCTGGGCTCCTACTCGCCGCCGACCCCGGCCATCGACCCGGTCAACCGCCCGCCCTACGTCGACCACGTCGAGTGGGTCTCGACCGCGGTCGGTCCGAGCCTGCAGATCCATCCGACCGTCAGTGGACGCAAGACGTACTCCGACGATGGCGCCGACGTCGCCTGGGCGGAGGTCCTGAAGCTGGCCCCCGACGCCGACACCCCGGGTATGCGGGCGCAGTTCGACTGTCACTGGACCTACGCCCGCCTGGTGGCACCGGACAAGCCGAGTTGGAACATCGAGCCGCAACGGCCGGTCGTCGACGAACAGCAGATGGTGGCTACGCGCTGCAATCCGGGCGGTCCGGAGGAGTGACGCCGGCGGGCCCGGGGCGTCGCCGCGCCACAACCTGCCCTGGGTCGGCTATCGGTGGACCCCCGGTCGAAACGCCATACTCGTCGGGCGTCGAACGTAATTGCCCGCAGCCCAAGCAATGTCGCCGACCTCGTACTCCGGGAACCGGGCCAGGATGGCCGTGAGGGTCTCCCGCGCCGCCATCCGGGCCGCCGCCGCACCCAGGCAATGGTGATCGCCACGGCCGAAGGTGAGGATCGCCCGTGGACGCCGTGCGATGTCGAGATCGTCGGCGTCGGGACCGAATACGGCCGGATCCCGGTTGGCCGCGGCGTAACACACCAACACCTTGCGTCCGGCCGGGATCTCGACCGGACCCTCGGGAGTGTCGGGGTAGTGCACGGTGCGGCTGGTTTGACGGCACAGCCCCTGCACCGGGGAGGTCAGCCGGAGCAGTTCCTCCACCGCGTCGCCGACGAGGTCGGGATCGGCGGCCAGGCGGGCCCGCTGATCGGGGTGGCGCGCCAGCAGATCCAGGGAACCACCGAGCAGTCCCGTCGTGGTGTCGTTGCCGCCGGCGATCATCGTGAACACGAACGCCAGGATCGACACCAGCCCCGCGTCGTCGTCGGCCCGGCCCGCGGCGACGAGCGCGGAGACCGTGTCCTCGCCCATGCCGGTCCCGCAGTCCATCGCCTGCCGCCGCTCGGCGATCAGGTCGGCGAAGTACCCCAGGAGTTCGCCGGTTGCCGCCCCCGCGTCGGCGCCGGCCGAACCGGGATCGCCGACGGCGCCGACGATGGCCTCGGTCCAGACGTCGAACCGCTGCCAATCCCGTTCCGGAACGCCCAGGTAGTGTGCCACCACCATGCTCGGCAGTGGTTTGAGGAGGAGTTCGACGATGTCGACCTGCCCGTCGGGACCGGCGAGCCGATCGATCCGATCCAGTCGCCGGGCGACGAAATCCCGGACACGAGGGGCGATCGCCTCCACCTGGCGCGGGGTGAAACCGCGCGCGACCAGCGAACGGAACCGGGTGTGCTCGGGCGGGTCCTGCATCACCAGCGGCGGATTGTCGGCCATGCCGATGGCCTCGATCTCGTTGTCGGTCACCGTCAACCCGGCCGCCGAGGAGAATGTCGACGGATCGGTGGCCGCGGCGCAGACATCGGCATGACGGGTCAGGACCCAATAGTCCACCGCCGCGCCCGTGCCGTCGTCGGTGACGTGATGCACCGGCGACGTTCGGCGCAGCCGGGAGTACATGGCGAAGGGATCACACCACGTCGACCCGGACCGCAGCGCAAAGGCGGGTGCTCGCGACAGATCTGCCACCATCCTGCGATGGTGAGACACATCACCACCAGGTGTCAACGCCCCGGGGTCGTCGACGGGGCGCTGCCCGGTCGACACATCCGTCACGCCTTAAGCTGGTGGGATGACTTCGTCCCGGCCACGGCGTATCGCACTGATCTCGGTGCACACCTCGCCGTTGGCGCAGCCAGGCACCGGCGACGCCGGCGGCATGAACGTCTACGTCTGGCAGACCGCGCGGCGCCTGGCCCGCCGCGGGATCAAGGTCGAGATCTTCACCCGGGCGACATCGTCGATGGACACACCCGCGGTGGACGCCGCCGACGGCATCGTCGTGCGTCACGTGGCCGCCGGCCCGTTCGAGGGCCTCGACAAGCGTGACCTGCCCGCGCAGTTGTGCGCCTTCAGTGCCGGGGTCCTGCGCGCCGAGGCCATGCAGCGGCCCGGCTACTACGACCTGATCCATTCGCACTATTGGCTCTCCGGGCAGGTCGGCTGGCTGGCGCGCGAACGCTGGGGCGTGCCGCTGGTGCACACCGCGCACACGCTCGCCGCGGTGAAGAACGCCTCGCTGGCCAAGGGGGACGCCGCCGAACCGCGGCTGCGGGTGATCGGGGAGCAGCAGGTGGTGGCCCAGGCCGACCGGCTGATCGCCAACACCGACACCGAGCGCACCGAGTTGATCACCATGTACGACGCCGACCCGGCGCGCATCGACGTGGTGACCCCCGGCGCCGACCTCGATTGCTACACAACGGGTTCGGCGGCGGCCGCGCGGGCCGAACTCGGGCTCGACCCGGACGCCGCGGTGGTGACCTTCGTCGGCCGCATCCAGCCGCTCAAGGCGCCCGACGTGCTGCTGGCCGCGGCGGCGCCGCTGATCGAACGTTCCCGCGAGGACGGACGCCGGCCGGTCCGCGTGCTCATCGTCGGCGGGCCGTCGGGCAGCGGACTGGATCGTCCGACCGCGCTGATCGACCTGGCCGCCGAACTCGGCATCGCCGACGACGTGACCTTCCTGCCGCCGCAACCGGCGACCCGCCTGGCGCAGGTGTACCGGGCGTCGGATCTCGTTGCGGTGCCCAGCTATTCGGAGAGTTTCGGCCTGGTGGCCATCGAGGCGCAGGCCTGCGGGACACCGGTCCTCGCCGCCGACGTCGGTGGTCTCGGGGTGGCCGTGGCCGACGGACGCTCGGGGATGCTCGTCGACGGACATCAGATCGGCGACTGGACGAACGCGCTGGAGAAGATGCTCAGCGACCCCGACCAGCTCACCCGGATGGGGATCGCGGCGCGTGCCCACGCCGAGCAGTTCTCCTGGGAACACACCACCGATGCGCTCGTCGCCGGTTACGGTCGCGCGATGGAGTCCTTCGCGCGCACGATGTCGCCGTCGACCGTCGCCACGCCACTGGTGCGGGCCACCCGCCGGTGGCGGCGTCGCCGGTCGCGCATGACCATGTGATGTTTGGTCGTCGAGATATCCGGCAGGGGTGATCTCGATCGGCGACCGGTCCGAATCACTGGGTGACGTCAGGAGTTCGCCGGACGTCGACAAGCGGCATCGACGGTGACCGGATCGACGGTGACCAGAGGGAGAGGGACGGAAAATGAGCCACACCGATCACATCGACTTGTTGGAGAAGGTGCTCACCGAGCACGGAATCCCGTTCAGCCGCAAGAGTTCCGGCGGAGCGCAGTCCGAGCACGTGGTGCTCGAGCTGCCCGGCGAACGCAAACTCAAGACCACGGTGCTGCTCACCGCGAGCAATTACGGCGTGCGTCTGGAGGCCTTCGTGTGCCGACGTCCCGACGAGGATCACGAGGGCGTCTACCGGTTCCTGCTCAAACGCAACCGGCGGCTCTACGGCGTGGCGTACACGCTCGACAACACCGGCGACATCTACCTCATCGGCCGGATCTCCGGTGACGCCTTGACCGCCGACGAGATCGACCGCGTCCTCGGGCAGGTCCTCGAGGCCGCCGACGGCGACTTCAACACCCTGCTCGAGATCGGCTTCATCACCTCCATCCGCCGGGAATGGGCCTGGCGGGTGTCGCGCGGCGAGTCGCTGCGCAACCTCCTGGCCTTCGAGCACCTCATCGACAAGGACTCGCTGCCGCAACCCGGCGAGCCGCTCGAGGGACGGTATGTGCCCGGTGAGAGCGGTGCATCCGTCGTCGACGACGCGCAACGCGAAGCGGACGGCGGCGACGCCGATGGCCGCAACGGGGACGGGTACGAGGGTCACGCCTGAGTTCGGCGTGACGGTCGTGCGGGGCGGCGGTATCCGGCAAACCGGACCGAGGTGCGTATCACACCGTGGCAATGAGTGTTGATACGATTGCTCCGATCGTCCCGCCAACGGAGGTGCCATGAGCTTCGCCAGTCCCTTTCCCGACGTCGAGATCCCCGATGTCAGCCTGTACGACCTCCTCTTCGGCGACATCGCCGAGGAGTACCTCGGTCGCACCGCGCTGATCGACCCCAAGACCGGCACCGAGACCAGCTACCGGCAGCTGATCGGCCAGATCAACGCCGCCGCCGGTGCGCTGGCGGCCCGGGGCATCGGCGTGGGCGACGTCGTCGGCATCCTCTCGCCGAACATCCCCGCCTTCGCGACGGTCTTTCACGGCGTGCTGCGCGCGGGTGCCGCCGCCACCACGATCAATGCGCTGTTCACCGCGGACGAGATCGCCAAGCAACTCACCAACTCGCAGGCGAAGATGCTCATCACCATCTCGGCGCTGGCCCCGCACGCCATCGAGGCCGCCCAGCGGGTGGGCTTCGCCGACGAGGACCTGATCATCCTCGACGGTGAGGGCCAGGAGGCAACCGGCCATCCCAACGCCGCCGACCTGCTCGCCCCCAACCTCCCGGCACCCGACGTCAGCTTCGATCCCGCCACGCACGTCGCGGCGCTGCCCTACAGCTCCGGCACCACCGGCAACCCCAAAGGTGTTGCGCTGAGCCACCGTAACCTCGTCGCCAACGTCGTGCAGATCAAGCCGCTGCAGGGCATGACCCCCGACGACGTGGTGATCGCGGTGCTGCCGTTCTTCCACATCTACGGCATGACCGTGCTGCTCAACGCGGCGCTCTACAACCGCGGACGACTCGTCGTCATGCCACGGTTCGACCTCGTCGAATTCCTGGAGAACATCCAGACCTACCAGGTCACCAACGCCTACATCGCACCCCCGGTGGCGGTGGCACTGGCCAAACACCCCATCGTCGACAACTACGACCTGTCCTCGCTGACGATGATGATGTCGGGTGCCGCGCCGCTCGACGACGAACTCGGCAAGGCCGTCGCCAAGCGCCTCGACCTGCACATGCTGCAGGGCTACGGCATGAGCGAACTCTCGCCGGTCAGCCATCTCATCCCGATCGACACCGCCGCGGCCCTCGGGCGCGAGGACCCGCCGCTGTCGTCCACCGGATGGGCCATTCCGAACACCGAGAACAAGATCGTCGATCCCGGTACCGGAGAAGAGATCCCGCTGCCCACCGAGGGTCTCTCGGCACCCGGTGAACTGTGGGTCAAGGGCCCCAACGTGATGCTGGGCTACCTCGACAACGAGCAGGCCACCGCCGACACCATCGACGCCGACGGCTTCCTGCACACCGGCGACATGGCGCAGGTCGACCCGACCGGATGCGTCTACATTGTCGACCGCCTCAAGGAACTCATCAAGTACAAGGGCTATCAGGTGCCGCCGGCCGAACTCGAGGCACTGCTGCTGACCCACCCGAAGATCGCCGACACCGCCGTCATCGGCGTCAATGACGAAGACGGCGAAGAGATCCCGAAGGCCTTCGTTGTCAAGCAGGCCGACGCCGACCTCGACGAGGCCGAGGTCATCGAGTTCGTCGCCGCCAAGGTCGCCCCGCACAAGAAGGTTCGTGCGGTGGAGTTCATCGAGGCGATCCCGAAGTCGGCCTCCGGCAAGATCCTCCGAAAGGACCTGCGCCGCTAGGGTCTTCGTCGATTCTCCTCAGCACGTCGAGTGGGCGCCCATTTCCGTCGAGTGGGCGCCCTTTCGCGTTGAGTGGGCGCTCTCTCGCGTTGAGTGTGCGGCCTCTTGCGTTGAGTGGGCGCTCTTTCGCGTCGAGTGTGCGCTGGTCATTCACCCGGCCGACATCCCGGAGCGTGGTTGGTGCACAATCGCTTTGGTGATCACGCTCAGGTCTGCGGTACTGGCCGCCTCGTTGTTGGCCACGTCGGCACTCACGGTGGGGCTCGGCGTCACCGATCCTGCTGTGCCGCTGTACTATCCGACGCGATTCCTGGTATGGAATCTGTTCTTGGCGTGGATTCCGATGGTGTTCGCCATCGGATTCGCGTCGGTGTCGCGGCGCGGATGGTTGATCCCCCTCGGACTGGGATGGCTTGCGTTCCTTCCGAATGCGCCCTACCTGGTCACCGATCTCGTGCACCTGCGTGAGGGATACGACCTGTGGCGGCACGTGCTGCAATACGGATTCGCGGCGTGGACGGGCATCATGCTCGGCGTCGTGTCGCTGCTGCTGGTGCATCGTCGGCTGGAGGCGGAGTTCGGAGCGGTCGTCGGGTGGATCGCGGCCGTTGCGTCGGTCGGGCTGTGTGCGATCGGCGTCGTCATCGGACGATTCCAGCGGTGGAACTCCTGGGATCTGGTGACCCGTCCCGACGCCGTCATCCACACCACGCTCGGGTGGGTGCGAACGCCGTTCGCGCACGTCGAGTCGACGGGCGTCGGGGTGGCCGTCGCCGCGTTCTTCGGGCTGGCTTATCTGACGATCTGGGCGGTCGCGGGCTGGACGGTCGAGGGACGGGGCCCTGTTCGGCGGTCGCCGGCCCGACGACGGTGACCGCTCGGGCACGGCGCCCACTCGACGGGATATGGCGCCCACTCGACGGGAAACGACGCCCACTCGACGGGAAACGGCGCCCACTCGACGGGAAACGGCGCCCACTCGACGGGATACGGCGCCCACTCGATGTGAGAAGAGCGCCGGGGCGGTCTGTGGGAGACTATCGACCATGAGCAACGGCACCCTGATCCTGATGCGGCACGGCGAGAGCGAATGGAATGCGTCCAACCAGTTCACCGGTTGGGTCGACGTGGCGCTCACCGACAAGGGCAAGGCCGAGGCGGTGCGTGCCGGCGAGCTGCTCGTCGAGCACGATGTGCTGCCCGACCTGCTGTACACCTCGTTGCTGCGACGGGCGATCTCCACGGCCCAGATCGCGCTCGATGCCGCCGACCGCCACTGGATTCCGGTGATCCGGGACTGGCGTCTGAACGAACGTCACTACGGGGCGTTGCAGGGGCTGAACAAGGCCGACACCCTCGAGAAGTACGGCAACGAGCAGTTCATGCTGTGGCGTCGCAGCTACGACACCCCGCCGCCGCCGATCGATCCCGAGTCGGAGTACAGCCAGACCCACGATCCGCGCTACGCCGACCTGCCCGAGGTTCCGCTCACCGAATGTCTCAAGGACGTCGTCGTGCGGCTGGTGCCCTACTTCGAGGAGACGATCGCCGCGGATCTGAAGGCGGGGAAGACCGTTCTCATTGCCGCGCACGGTAATTCACTGCGCGCCCTGGTCAAGTATCTGGACGGGATCTCCGACGCCGACATCGCCGGCCTGAACATCCCGACCGGAAATCCGTTGCGCTACGACCTCGACGAGAACCTCAAGCCGCTCAACCCGGGCGGCACCTACCTCGATCCGGAAGCCGCCGCAGCCGGGGCCGCGGCCGTCGCAGCACAGGGGCAGAAGTAGCCACTGGTGTGATCCGTAACACAATCGTCATGGTGTCTGTCGTGTGACGCGCGCTACATTGGGTGCATGGCAGATCCGGGGCACCTGCGCATCGCACACTCACCTGCGCGAGAGCGGTACGAGGCAGTTCTCAGCAATGACGCGGACGGTGACGAGGTCACCGTCGGGTACGTGGACTACGTATCCGAGCCGTATCAGGTCGTATTGACCCACACCGTGATCCCGGACGCATACTCCGGCCGCGGTTATGCCGGCAAGCTGGTGAAGGCCGTTCTCGACGACATCCGGCCGACGGGCAAACAAGTGGTGCCGGTCTGTTCGTATGTTCGGCATTTCATCGAGCAGCATCCCGAATACGCCGACATGGCGGTGCCGGTACCGCAATAGGCGGAGCCGTTATGCACCACGTAGGTGGCTCAGGTCACGAAATGGTCGAACAGCACGTGAACGGCAGCCGAATTGTGCCGTCGCGAATGTTCGTGGTGTTTGCGGGACCGTAAGCTGCGACTGTGACCGCTGCATTCATTGCCGGAGTCGTCGCGGCAATCGTGCTCGCGGTGATCGTCGGATTCGTGCTCGGGCGCGTCGATTGGTCGACAATAGATCCTCGAGCCTGGTCGGCGTGGCGTGAGCGTTTCACACGCTCCACCGACCCCACCGACGATGCCCCCGCCGACGCCGAGCCGGCGCGCAGTCTCGTCGCCGAACACGATCCCGGTGATTCCGCGGCCGAGGTTCCCCGCCCGGTACCCGAGTCGGCGGCCCTGCGGGAATTCGACGTCCCCACCGTCACCGACGACGGCCGGATGACCAAGGCCGGACTGCTCAGCCTGATCGTGCGGCATTCCGAGGTGGCCGTCGCCGTCGTCGACGAATTCCGCGACGTCGTCCTCTACAACCAGCGGGCCGTCGAACTGGGCATGGTCGCCGAACACCTGCTCGCCGAACCGGTCTGGCAGGCGTCGCTGGTCGCTCTGGAATCCGGGGATGACGAACGATTCGACTTCGTGCCGCCCACCTCGACGCTGGGTTTCCTGTCGACCGGCCGCGCGGCCAAACGGACCGCGGAATCGGTGCGGTGCCTGGCCCGCGTCGGCGCCTATGGCGACGAGCGCTACGTGATGGTCTACGGCACCGACGACACCGAGAACTTGCGGGTGGAGGCCACCCGCCGCGACTTCGTCGCCAACGTGTCCCACGAACTCAAGACCCCGGTGGGGGCGATCGGGCTGCTCGCCGAGGCGATGCTGGAATCGGCCGACGATCCCGAATCGGTGGAGCACTTCGGCCGCCGGGTGGTCGCCGAGGCCCACCGGATGGGCAACATGGTCACCGAACTCATCGCGCTGTCGCGACTCGAGGGCGGCGAAACCCCGGAGTTCACCTGCGTCGACGTCGACGAATTGATCGCCACCGCACTCGATCACGCGGCGATCAGTGCGGAGGCGGCCGGGATCTCGCTGCGTTCCGACGACCCGATCCACGTGACCGTCCGCGGTGACCGCATGCTGCTGCTGACGGCGCTGAGCAATCTGATCGTCAACGCCATCGCCTACTCGCCGGCCAAGACGACCGTCTCGGTCAGTCGCCGGGTGACGACGATGAACGGGGTCTCGATGGTGTCGATCGCGGTCACCGATCGCGGCATCGGCATCGGCCCCGCCGATCAGCAACGGGTCTTCGAGCGGTTCTTCCGCGTCGACAAGGCCCGGTCACGCCTCACCGGCGGCACCGGTCTGGGACTGGCCATCGTCAAACACGTCGCCGCCACCCACGACGGCAACATCAATCTGTGGAGTCAGCCCGGAACCGGCTCGACCTTCACCCTGTCCATCCCCCAGTCCAACCCCCAGTCCAACCCCGCAGTGACGCCGACGTCCACGACGCCGACGCGGGTGGCGAATCCGTGAGACGACGTGCGGATCAGATCGCATGACCCGTCAGCCCGAACAAGTGAGGAGTAATTGGTGACGCACGTACTGATCGTCGAGGACGAGGAGTCGCTGGCCGACCCGCTGGCATTCCTGCTGCGCAAGGAGGGCTTCGAGGCCAGCGTCGTCAACGACGGTGCGCAGGCGCTGTCCGTGTTCGACCGGATCAGCCCCGACATCGTGCTGCTCGACCTCATGCTTCCCGGCGTGCCCGGCACCGAGGTCTGCAAGGCGTTGCGGGCCCGATCCAGCGTTCCGGTGATCATGGTGACCGCCCGCGACAGCGAGATCGACAAGGTCGTCGGGCTCGAACTCGGCGCCGACGACTATGTGACCAAGCCGTATTCGGCACGGGAACTCATCGCCCGCATCCGGGCGGTGTTGCGCCGCGGCGGGGAGGTCTCCGACGACGATCTGGCCCTGGTGGTGCTGGAGGCCGGTCCGGTGCGGATGGACGTCGAACGGCACACGGTGGCCGTCAACGGTGAGTCGATCACGTTGCCGCTCAAGGAGTTCGACCTCCTCGAGTATCTGCTGCGCAACTCCGGGCGGGTGCTCACACGCGGTCAGCTGATCGACCGGGTGTGGGGTGCGGATTACGTCGGTGACACCAAGACCCTCGACGTGCACGTCAAGCGGCTGCGCTCCAAGATCGAACCCGATCCGGCGTCGCCGAAGCATCTGGTGACCGTCCGCGGACTGGGTTACAAGTTCGAACCCTGATCGGCGTCGCATCGCCGCGGCGGTGCGACGACGACCCGGTCGCCGCCTTCATGTTTGGCCTCGTACATGGCCCGGTCGGCGACGATGACCGCCCCGGGTAGGTCGAGGCGGACGCCGGTGCGTCTGGTGACGCCGATGCTCGCGGTCACCACTCCGCCGGTTCGGTCATTGATGGCCGCGCGGATATGTTCGGCGACAACGGCATCGGGGAATGCCGGATTGCGGGCGATGATCAGGAACTCGTCTCCACCGAACCGTGCGACGAGGTGGTCGGCGGCGGCGATGTGTCGGATCGCGCGGGCGACGTCGCCCAATACCTGATCGCCGGCGAGGTGGCCGGCGGTGTCGTTGATCCGTTTGAAGCTGTCGAGGTCGATCAGCGTCACGCTCCACGTCGTACTCCGCTCGGCGTCACCGGTCGTTGTCCGGCTCAGTGCACGTTCGAGGCCGTTGCGATTGAGGAGGCCGGTCAGTCCGTCGGTCATCGACTCGTCGGCGGTACCGCGCAGCAGTGTGTAGGCGATGTGGATGAACGGCAGCACGATGACGATGGACAGGGTGATGATGCCCTTCGACGCCGCGACCGCCATGTCCTGCGTTCCCTGATCGACTCCGGCCAGAGCCACCGCGGCGGTCGTGATGCCGACGGCGAAGGCCAGGTGCGCGCAGTTGGTCCACGCGTTGTGGAACATCGTGGCGTAGATTCCGGTGAGCGCGAATAGCGGTGTCGCGGCCACCCCGAGGATCATGTCGACGTGAAGGAAGCATGCCGTCGCGATCCCGCGATATCGGCGGCAGCCAATAGGCCAACAGATTCCGCTCGAGTCGGCCACGGGCCCAACATCCAGCGCAGGGTCCAAGCCAGTCCGCCTGCAGCAAGTGCGAACATCACCAATTTCCCGTTGTGTCGCAGGAGGTCAGGCGGTCCGATCGCCGCAAGCAGTGCGCTGACGCCGATGACCAGACCGCCGACCGCGACCACGAAGCGTGCCCACCCGGCGAGGCCCAGCGGAGTGAGGTAGGCGCGTAGCCAGCCAAATTCACGTGGCGCCCACCACGTGCGCGCAGCCGCGACGGAGGCGGACCGGAAGGAGGGGGGTGCGGTGTCGCTCATTGTCATCGGCGATTCGGATCCGAAGCTTCGGTCATCAGTTCGTGATGGTGAGGTTTCGTGATCAAGAGGGTTCGATGTCGAGCAATTCGTACTTGATGTCGCTGCTGCGGCGGGTGGTCGCGGCGGTGGTGGCCGGATGCACGGCGACGAGCCCGAGTTCGCCGCGCCGTCGGCAGGCGTCGGCGAGGACACCGTAGGCGGCGGCGCCGATGAGTTCGGTGAGCTCCGGCTCGTACGACTGCCACACCTGGGTGGCGCCGATGTGCGCGTCGGGCGAGCCCGAGCAGTACCACTTGAGGTCGTGGCCGCCCTCACCCCAACCGCGCCGGTCGTACTCGGTGATCGTCGTCTTGAGGATCTGGGTGCCGTCGGGCCGATCCACCCAGTCCTGCACCCGGCGAACCGGAAGTTGCCAGCACACATCGGGTTTGACGGTCAGCGGCTCCAGTCCGCGGCGCAGTGCCATGGCGTGCAGTGCGCACCCCGGGCCGCGGTCGAAATCCGGCCGGTTCAGAAAGATGCACGCGCCCTTGTGAAGTCGCGTCTTGAGGGCGGGTTCGTCGTCGATCTCGTCCTCGATCAGATAGCCGCGCGGCCCGAGGGGGTCCTTGCCGGAGCCCTTTTTGTAGAACTGCCAATCCTTTTCGGTGAGCAGCGACATCCCCTTGGCCAGACGCTTGCGGTCGTCCTTGTCCGACAGGTACGCACCGTGGGTGCAGCACCCGTCGCTCTCCCGGCCGTCGACGATGCCCTGACACGCCGGGGTGCCGAACACGCAGGTCCAGTGCGAACACAGCCAAGTGAGGTCGGCGCTGATGACGTGTTCGGCATTGTCCGGATCGTTGAACTCATACCACTCGCGCGGAAAATCGAGATCGACCTCGGGCGCGGGGGTGATCCGCTGGATGGGAAGGGGCTTGGCCACGAGGACAACGGTAACCGCAGGGTGGCCACGAGTGCAGAATCGCCGCACGCCGATCGGCCACCCGCGCGTAAAACGCAGGCGGCCCACCTCTTATCGTGTAACCGTGCGTTTAGGAGTGCTCGATGTGGGCAGCAACACGGTCCACCTGCTCGTCGTCGATGCCCACCGCGGCGGGCATCCCACCCCGATGAGTTCCACCAAGGCCGTGCTGCGTCTCGCCGAACACATCGACGGCCAGGGCCGCCTCGCCGACGGTGCCGCCGAACGACTCGTCGACTCGATCGAGGAGTTCACCCTCATCGCGAAGAGTTCCGGCTGCCAGCAGATGATGGCGTTCGCCACCTCCGCGGTGCGCGATGCCACCAACTCCGACGCGGTGCTGGCCCGGGTGGCCGCCAAGACCGGCGTCACTGTCGAGGTCCTGTCGGGACGCGACGAGGCCCGCCTGACCTCGCTGGCGGTACGCCGCTGGTACGGCTGGAGCGCCGGCCGGATCCTGGCCCTCGACATCGGTGGCGGCTCGCTGGAGATGTCCAACGGCGTCGACGAGGAACCCGACGTGGCGCTGTCACTGCCGCTCGGCGCGGGCCGCGTGACCCGCGAGTGGCTGCCTGACGACCCGCCGGACCGCCGCCGCATCGGGGTACTGCGGGATTGGCTGGACGCCGAGATGCGGCCCGTCGCCAAGGAACTCCTCGAACCCGGCAAACCCGACCTCGCGGTCGGCACCTCCAAGACTTTCCGCAGCCTCGCTCGACTCACCGGTGCCGCCCCGTCGGGTGCGGGGCCGCGGGTCAAACGCAGCCTGACGGCCAGCGGTCTGCGGCAGCTCATCGCCTTCATCTCCCGGATGACCCGCGACGACCGCGCCGAACTCGAGGGGGTCAGCAGCGATCGTGCAGGTCAGCTCGTCGCCGGCGCTCTTGTTGCCGAGGCCGCTATGCGTGGCCTCGGGGTCGATACACTGGAAATCTGCCCATGGGCGTTGCGCGAGGGGGTCATCCTTCGTCGTCTCGATGCCGAGCCTACGGACGCATCCGATCCGGCTGCTTCCGGCCTCGAGGCCCGCGACGTCCGCTGACAGATGCGACACCGGTCGCGGGTGACCGGCTCGGCGAGCCGGTCGCCGAGCTGAAGGACGGAGAACGCACTCGAATGGCGAACGACAGCCGACCGAACGAACCCGGATCCTCGGACGGGGGCCCACGCGACGACGCGACGGACTCGCGGCCGATCTCGGTGTCCGAACTGCTGGCCCGCACCCAGGCGGCCGACGCGCAGTCGTCGGGGTCGGCCGGGCGGGCCCGAGAGGGCCGCGGTCGACGACGAGCCGGCCGCAGCGGTGCCGTCTCGGTGTCCGAGCTCACCGGTGAGATCCCCAAGGTGACCGGCCCGGCCGCCTACGACACCCCCGAATCCGACGCCCCGCAGTCCGGCACCCCGCGGTCCGGCACCTCACAGCCGGATGGCCCGCAGTCGGGCACCGGCGCGGCACCGGCCGCTGCGTCGACCCCGGCTCCCGCTGCGCCGTCGGCTCCTGCCGCATCGACCCCGGCTCCTGCCGCATCGACCCCGGCTCCTGCCGCGCCCGCTCCGGCATCGCCGCCCGGGCCGCCGACCGGGCCGCCGACCGCCCCGTGGTCACCGTCGCCGGAATCCCGCTCGTTCCCGCGGGCCTCCGATCCGCTGGCCCGGCGCGGGCAGGATGCGGTGCCCGCACCCGATCAGGCATCCCGCACACCGGCACCGACGGCACGCACGTCGAGCGGTATGCCCGGGTTCACCCCACCGCCGACCCGCGACTTCAGCTCCCGTGCCGTGTCGGGTCGTCTCGGAGCCGAGTCGCCGGACATCGGGGCAGCCGAGAACACCGGCAACGACGAGGTCGAACCGTCCAACGCGGTGACCGGGATCATCCCGGTGGTCGACAGCGCCGACGACGCTCTCGCCGAGGATACCGCCGCCGCGGGCACCGCGGCCGGGCAGTCGGAGAAGGCGCCCACGAGCAGCAGATTCTCCGAGGTCATCGACGACGACTTCGAGGCCTATCGGTCGTTCGCCGACGTGGAACCCGAGGCCGACGCACCGGGTGGCGGCAAGAAACGACGCTGGTTCTCCCTCCGCAAGAAGTCGGCCGCAGCCGCCGCCGCGGGAGCGGCCGGGGTGGCCGCCGCCGCAGCGGCAGCGAAATCCGGTTCTGCACAACAGGATTCAACGGACTCCGGCGTCGTGGCGCCGGAACCCGATGACCTCACCAAGGATCAACCCGACGATGTCGCCGCGGATGCGGTCACCGGCATCATCCCGATCGTCGACGGTCCGGAGATCGGCGAGGACGTCGTCATGGTCGATACCGACGACGTCGAGGGCGTCGACCTCGCGGGCCCGCAGGATCGCTTCGCCGAGATCATCGATTCCCCCGAGATCGACGTCGCAGACGACACCTCAGACACCGCGGCAGCGGATACCGACGACGCGGACACCGATCTTCCCGACACCGATCTTCCCGACACCGCCCCGGCCACCCCGGTGGACGTCACCGAAGACCTCGACGCCGCGGCGATCGAGACGGGAACCGACGAACCCGCCGACACCGTCGCCGCCGGTGTGTCCGAGCCCGATGTGCTCGAGCCGGAGTCCGACGACCTCGCCGACGATGAGGACGGTGACTCCGGGGTGAGTACCGCGGCACTCGCCGCGGGCGGACTGACCGGGGTGGCCGGCGCCGCCGCGGCTGGTCGGGCACTGCGCAGCGACGACGAAGCCGACGAGACCGCCGACACCGCCAAGAGCACCGACACCGCCAAGAGCACCGACGACACCACCGGCAAGACCGACGCCGCCACCACGAAGGCCGAGCAGCCGAAGAAGAAGAAGCGGGACAAGCGCGAGCCCGGGAAGGGTGAGTCGCACGGACACTCCCCGGCGTTGTCGTGGCTCGCGATCGTCGCCGAGGTCGTCGTGGGGCTCGTCGTCGGCGTCGGTCTGTTTTGGGGCTTCACCGAACTGTGGCGCTGGAACCCGTACTTCGCGCTGATCCTGGCCGTGATCGTCATCTTCGGCATCGTGACCTTCACCCATCTGGTGCGGCGCACCAACGACCTCGTCACGACGTTGCTCGCGCTCGCCGCCGGACTCATCGTCACGATGGGGCCGCTCGTGCTGCTGGCGACGTGACCGAGGCGTCGGGGCGCGCGCCCGTCGACCCGATTGTTCGCCCGGAGATCGCCATCGGGTTGTCCACGGCGTCGGTGTATCCGCAGAACACCGAGGCCGCCTTCGCCTACGCGGCCGAACTCGGATACGACGGGATCGAGCTGATGGTGTGGGGCGATCCGGTCAGTCAGGACGTCCGCCACGTCGAATACCTGTCGAACAAGTACCAGGTACCGGTCCTGTCGGTGCACGCCCCTTGCCTACTCATCTCGCAGCGGGTGTGGGGGCGTGATCCGATCGCCAAGTTGGCGCGGTCGACCGAGGCGGCGGAGATCCTCGGCGCGGCCACGGTGGTCGTGCACCCACCCTTCCGGTGGCAACGCACCTACGTCGCGGCCTTCGACGACCTGGTCGGGGAACTGTCGGAGTCCTCCGGCGTGGGTGTCGCGGTGGAGAACATGTTCCCGATGCGCGCGGACCGCGCGTTCGGCGCGGGAACGCGATCGGCGCGTCGCCTCGCCCGCCGCGGCGGTACCCCCGGGCCGGCGGTCTCGGCCTTCGGCAAGTCCATCGACCCCACCGACGACGGTTACGGCCACTACACCCTGGACTTGTCGCACACCGCGACGGCCGGCGCCGACGCGGTCGGCCTCTACGAACGCATGGGTGCCAACCTGTCGCATCTGCATCTGGCCGACGGTTCGGGTGCGGCCACCGACGAACACCTGATCCCCGGCGACGGATCCCAGCCGTGTGTCGACGTGTGCCGGCGCATCGCCGACAGCGATTTCGCGGGTGCGGTGGTGTTGGAGGTCACCACGTCGTCGGCGCGGACCAAACCCGAGCGTCAGGCGATGCTGGCCCGTTCGCTAGATTTTGCCCGGCAACATCTCAAACGGGAGTCGAGCCGCGCGCGGTGATCCGCGGTGGTGAAGAGGGTGACATGACCGACAAGCTGGCCGAACTGCTGGATCTGCGGGTGATCGGGCCCGCGGCCGATCGTGGGGACGGTGCCGGTCCGTCGATCACCTACGGCGTGACGATCGATGACGCCTTCACCGTCGGACCGAAGGTGCATGGCGGCAGCATGCAGATGATCATCGCCCGCGCCGCCCGGTTGGCCCTCGACGATCTCGCACCCGCGGATGCCCCGGACACGGCACTGCACACCGCCGACGTCGTGCCGGTGGCGATCTCCAGTGACTACCTCGCCGCACCCGACCCGGCGCAGGTCGAGCTGACCGCGACGGTCCGCAAACGGGGCCGCACCGTCACCCTGGTGCACGTCGACCTCACCCAGAACGGCCGCGTGATGGTGTCGTCGTCGGTGACGCTGGCCCGCCCGGACACCGGGACGGCGCACCATTCGTCGCCGACGGTGCTCGACGATCTGCCGGCCGAGCCGACCGCCGACGCCATCTCGGTGGGCGAGACGCCGCTGTCGGACGTGATGCATCTGGGTCAGGCCCTGGATCTCGGCCTGGACCCGGCCACCTTCCCGGTGATCCGCGGGGAGAAGGGCGACCCGGTCATCCGGGGGTGGGCCCGCCCCCGCGACGCCGCACCCGACTCGTATTTCTCGGTGCTGGTGTGTGACATCTCGCCGCCGGTGGTGATGAACCTGGCACTGTTCGGGTGGGCGCCGACCGTCCAGTTGACCACCTACATCCGTCGGGAACCGGCGCCGGGCTGGCTGCGGTTCGCCGCGACCACCGTCGAGGTCGGTGCCGGCATGTTCGAAGAAGACCATCTGGTGGTGGACTCGACGGGTGCGGTGGTGGCGCAGTCGCGTCAGCTCGCCCTCATCCCGCAACGGCAGCGGTGACCTGCACCGATCACCGCCCCACGCTCCTCCGACCAACCCGACGATCCGCCCGTCCACGGGCAGATCGCATCTGCAGAAAGGCTTTCCAGTAGTGAGCGAACGTATCGCGATCATCGGCGGCGGCAAGATCGGCGAGGCCCTGCTGGCCGGTCTGATCGCCGCCGGCACACCGGCCAAGGACCTCGTCGTCGTCGAGCGGGTCGCCGACCGCGCGGCCGAGATCGCCGACGAGTACGGGGTACTCGTGACCGAGGACGTGTCGGTGGCCGCCGAGAGCGCCCAGTATGTGTTCCTCGCCGTCAAACCCGACGACGTCGAGCCGGTCATGCGCAAACTCGCCGCCGCCGAGGACAACGCCGAATCCGAACGGGTGACGGTGTCGTTGGTGGCCGGTGTCCCGATCTCCAGGTTCGAGACGATCCTGCAGGCCGGATCGCCGGTGGTGCGGGTCATGCCGAACACCCCGATGCTGGTCAACGAGGCGATGTCGGCGGTGTCGGCGGGCCGGCACGTGGACGCCGAGCAGTTGCGCGCGGTCACCACGCTGCTCGGCAGCGTCGGCCGGGTGACGGTGCTGCCGGAGAAACTGATGGACGCGGTGACCGCGGTGTCGGGGTCCGGACCCGCGTACGTGTTCCTGCTGGCCGAATCGATGATCGATTCGGGTGTGGCGCTGGGGCTGACCCGCGCCCAGTCCACCGAACTGGTGGTGCAGACCATCCGCGGTGCCGGGGTGCTGCTCAGCGATTCCGGCCTGTCGCCGGTGGATCTGCGTGCCGCGGTGACCTCGCCGGGTGGCACGACCGCCGCCGCCATCCGTGAGCTGGAGACCCATGGTCTGCGTTCGGCGATGTACGCGGCCACGAAAGCGGCCTCGGATGTGAGCCGCGCGTCCGGACGCCGCGTCGACGGTGAGGGTGTGTAGCGGGGACCGGAATTGTCGACTATCGGCGCAATTCTGTCGGCAATGTCGAGCTGACATTGAGGGTTGCTGGCGCTGCCATGCCGGGCCATGTTTCCCACAATTAGTGGTCGTCGCGCCCGAAACCCCAGTATGTTGTGGGCGAGGACGCCCGAAATGGAATTTCCTGGCCACTCACGTCGCTTTTTTCACATCTGCCACGCTAAGCTCCTTTAAGCACGTGCGTGTCTGATGTCCGCCGGAGGGGAAGCCGGCGGCCGCGACGCGTGCTCCGGAGGTATGAGAATTTCATGACGCCTGCAGAGACTCCAGGAGACAGGTCGGCGGCCGGCAATGCCGGAGCCGGATCCCAGTTCCTCACCGTCGCAGAGGTCGCATCCCTGATGCGTGTGTCCAAGATGACCGTGTACCGCCTGGTGCACAACGGTGAACTGCCCGCGGTTCGCGTGGGTCGTTCGTTTCGCGTGCACGCCAAGGCCGTGCACGACTACCTCGAAACGTCCTACTTCGACGCCGGATAACACCGATCCCGCCCGACCGGCCCGGGGCCACCGGCGACCCCGGTGGCCCCGGGCGGGCATGTTCTCCTCCGCTGTGACCCGTCGGGATGCGATTTCTGTTCCGTGGGGTCGGGCCGGTAGTGTGGACAATCGGCTACCCGATCCGGCCCGCAGGCTCCCGGTGTCACCGGGGTGCTCAGCCATGTGGATGCACCGTTGTGGGTGCACCGCGTGCGGTGGCCGGCCCGCAGCATCCTGCGGGGTAGGAAGAACGTTGCACGTGAAGTGAGGAAGTACCCCGATGGGCTCAGTGATCAAGAAGCGCCGCAAGCGCATGTCGAAGAAGAAGCACCGCAAGCTGCTTCGCCGCACCCGCGTGCAGCGTCGCAAGCTCGGTAAATAGGCTCCGGCCCCGCGCGGGCACGACCGCCACGAGAACCCGCCCACGTGCGGGTTCTTGTCGTCGATGGGGGCGGTGACCCTGCCGCCGGGCACTGCGGCGAGCCGACCCGGGGCGCCCCGGCTAGCCTGGTCCCATGCCCGACTCCCCAGACCAGCTGCCCCGATCGGTTCTCGTGACCGGTGCGTCGACATTTCTCGGCGGCTACCTGGTGGCCCGGCTGGCCGCCAATCCCGAGATCGAGCGGGTGATCGCGGTGGACTCGCGGGTGCCCCGTAAGGACCTGATGCGCCGGATGGGTCGGGCGGAGTTCCTGCGTCTGGACATCCGACGGCCGGCCATCGCCAAGGCGATCGCGAACTACGAGGTCGACACCGTCGTCCACGCGGCCACCTCGATCATGGACACCGCGCCGCACTCCACCGCGATCAAGGAGTTCAACGTGGTCGGGGCGATGCAGGTGTGCGCGGCCGCGCAGCGCAGCCCGTCGGTGAAACGACTGATCCTGCGGTCCACCGCCATGGTCTACGGCGCGAGTGCAAGCGATCCCTCGCACTTCTCCGAGGAAACCCGGGCACGCCGCGAACCCACCCGCAGCTACGGTCGTGACCTCCTCGACGTGGAGGGGTACGTGCGCGGGCTCGGCCGTCGACGCCAGGACATCGAGGTGACCATCCTGCGGCTGCAGGCCATGCTGGGCCCGCGGATCAACACCCGGATGGGCTCGCATCTGTCGCTGCCGGTGGTGCCCACCGTGTTCGGGTTCGCGCCGCGGCTGCAGTTCCTCCACGAGGAGGATGCGCTCGCGGCGATGGAGCATGTGACGCTGGTGAGCCGGCCGGGCACCTACAACGTCGCCGGTGACGGCGTCGTGACACTCGCGCAGGCGGTGCGCCGGGTGGGCCACGTCCCGCTACCGGTGCCGGGCCGCCTGCTCGCACCGATCACCGGCGTTTTGCAGGATCCTCGATCGGCCAAACTTCGAAGTTCCCAAACTGAATTCTTGACTTACGGGCGGGTTTTGGACACCACCCGAATGCGGACCGAACTCGGGTTTGCACCGCGTTTCACCACAATGGAGACCCTGGATGATTTCATCGCCCGTGGCGGGGTGAATCCTGTTGTGAGCGCGGCGAGTTGGCGTGGACTGGAACGGCGCGCGGTGTCTCTCGCACTGGCGCTTCGGTGATTCGTCGCCAACCCGCGGGATGGGAATCGACTTGTGTGGCAGGAGTTGTCGGCTTCGCCCAATACGGGGACGCGGCTGCGAAACGCTGCCGCGTTCCGTATCATGAGGTCTCTACGTGTCGGGGCGTCGAAAGGCTCGTTTCCGGTGCATTGTCGCGTCGAATGAAAATTTTCTCTGAAATGGAAGAGTGGGGTGAGAGCGTGGCCGGTGGTTCGGTACCCGATACGCGCACCGCGAAGGTCATTCAGCTCTACGCGAGCTCAGGGGGGCATGGTGGTCGAGGTTTCGACGCGGGCAAGGGACGCCACCCGAGTCAGCAGGTCGCCCATCCCCGGCAGCCCGGCCCGATCACCCATCCCAACACCGACGGCTTCGGCAGTTCGCCGGCCTCGGTGACACCCATCAGCGACGAGGTGGTCGTCGACGACGGCCTCGGCGTCGAGCATCAGGTGCGCTCGTCGCCACTGTTCAGCCTCGGTGGGATCCGCAGTGCCGTTGCCGATTCACTCACTGCCACAGCAGGTTTCATTCGCGAGCGGATGACCGGTGATTACGAGATCGACGATTTCGGATTCGATCCGCACTTCACCGAGGCGGTCTGGTTGCCTGCGGTGCGCCAGCTGTATCAGAAGTGGTTCCGCGTCGAGGTCACCGGCATCGAGAACCTGCCCGTCGAGGGTGGTGCGCTGCTCGTCGCCAACCACGCCGGCACCATCCCGGTCGACGCGATCATGACCTCGGTGGCCGTCCGCGACAATCATCCGACCGGTCGCCATCTTCGAGTTCTGGCCGCCGATATGGCTTTCGACACCCCCGGTGTCAGTGAGGCCGCGCGCCGCATCGGCGCCACCCTCGCCTGCACCAGCGACGCCGACCGCCTGCTCCGGCAGGGTGAACTCACCGCGGTGTGGCCGGAGGGCTACAAGGGGATCGGCAAGCTGTACAAGGACCGCTACAAATTGCAGCGGTTCGGGCGCGGCGGATTTGTCACGACGGCTTTGCGCAACGCCGTCCCGATCGTCCCGGTCTCGATCGTCGGATCCGAGGAGATCTACCCGATGATCAGCGACCTGAAGCCGCTTGCGCGGGTGCTGGGACTGCCGTACGTGCCGATCACCCCGTTGTTCCCGTGGCTCGGTCCGCTCGGCGTCATCCCGCTGCCGTCCAAGTGGCACATCCACTTTGGGCGTCCCATCGAAACCGACGGATACGATGCCTCCTCGGCCGAAGACCCGATGGTGGTCTTCGACCTCACCGACCACGTCCGCGAGGACATCCAGCAGACGCTGTTCCGGATGCTGTCGCGGCGCGGAAGCGTGTACTTCGGCTGAGCGCGTGACCCGAGCGTCGCGGTGCGCGCTACTGTGACAGGCATGAGTTTTGACGCCGATCTCGGCCCCGTCGACGTCGTCGTTGTTCGATTCCCGACCCTGCCGATTCCCGCGTCGGGATTCGATCTGCTCGACGATCGCGTCTCCTCCGGCCGGGTGAACGTCCTCGACATCGAGTTCGTCTCCCGCTCCGCCGACGGCGCGGCCATCCGGCTCGACGCCGGCACCGTCGGCCTCGAGACGCTCACCGGAGCCGACAGTTCTCTGATCGATGAGGGCGGCATTGCCACCGCCGCAACAGAACTCGCCGACGTTGAGGCCGCCGCGATCGTCGTCTACGAGGATCTGACCTTCCTTGCGGTGATCGGGGCGATGGGCCGCCGACGGCGGGTCGATCATCACCAAGGGACCTGTGCCGGTCGACGATCTGATCGGCGCGCTCGACGCCGCCGAAGGGAACCGAGCATGAGTTTGATCCGCACCGCCACCCGCGCCGCCGTCGCGAGCTCGGTTCACGACCGGGTTCAGCGTCGCCAAAAGCAACGCTCGGCGCAGCAGGCACCGGCCCGGCCTGCGGTGCCGCAGCCGGCGCCCGTCCAGGCCGCCGAATCGGCCGCCGCCGCCCCCACGACGGCTCTGATGAACGACCTCACCTCGTTGCGACCGGCCGGCGTGGTCACCGACGCCGAGTTCGCCGACATCTCGTCTATCTTCGGCTGATCAGGAGGACAATGTGCGTGCAGTCATCTGTCACAAGGGCGAACTGACGGTGCAGGAGGTCGACGCACCCGAACCCGGCAAGGGGGAGGTGCTGCTGCGGGTCCGGCGGGCCGGGATCTGCGGCTCTGATCTGCACGCACGATCCGATGGCGACGAGACCGCCGACCTGGCCGCCGAGATCGGCTATCCCGGCTTCATGCGGTCGGAACAGTCGGTCATCCTGGGCCATGAATTCGTCGGTGAGGTGGTCTCCTACGGACCGGGATGCCGCAAGAAGTGGGCGCCGGGGACCGCGGTGGTGTCGCTGCCGATGCGCCGGCACGACGGCCAGCCGCATCTCACCGGTCTCGATGAACTCGCGCCCGGCGCCTTCGCCGACTTCGTCGTCGTCGCCGAGGACATGACGATGGATGTGCCGCACGATCTTTCGCTGGACGAGGCGGCGCTCACCGAACCGCTGGCGGTGGCCTACCACGCGGTGCGACGCGGGGAGGTGGGACGCCGCGACGTCGCCACCGTGATCGGTTGCGGCCCCATCGGACTCGCGGTCATCGCGATGCTCAAGGCGACCGGGGTGCGCACGGTGATCGCCAGCGACCTGACCGCCGGACGCCGCGAACTCGCCCGCCGCGTGGGTGCCGACGTCGTCGTCGACCCAGGCGTCGAGTCACCCTTCGACATCACCGCCGAGAAGGGCCGCTACGTCTCGACGGTGCCCCAACTGTTCGACGCGGCCTTCGACGGGATGCGTACCCTACGCCGGATTCCGTTGGTGCCGTGGGCATCGGTGTTCCACCTCGCCGACCGCCTCGGGGCCACGCCGACGGGGCCGGCGATCTTCGAATGTGTCGGCGTGCCCGGCATGATCGAGCAGGTGCTCACCGCCGCGCCGTTGCGGTCGAGGATCATCGTCGTCGGCGTGTGCATGCAGGCCGACCGCATCCGGCCGGCGATGGCCATCAACAAGGAACTCGACCTGCGTTTCGTGTTCGGCTACGACCCGGCCGAATTCCACGACACCCTGCAGATGATCGCCAAACGCGAGGTCGACGTCCGCCCACTGATCACCGCGACCATCGGCCTCGACGGAGTGGCCGAGGCCTTCGACGTGCTCGGTGCGGCCGAACAGCATGCGAAGATCCTCATCGATCCGGCCAGTGAGGTCAGCGCGCTCTCGTAGCGTTTCTCACAGATCAGCGCTTACGCAACAGCTTCGTCGCCGCTGCCGCGGTGCCGCCGGCCGCGCCGATCACCAAAGCCGTTCCGGCGCCGTACTTTGCGGCCTTGCGGGCGGTGCGGAAGTCATACATCTCCCAGCCGCGGACCTTCGCGACGTCACGCAGGTCGGCATCGGGGTTGATGGCGACGGCCGTGCCCACCAGCGACAGCATCGGCACGTCGTTGTGCGAGTCGGAGTAGGCGGTGCACCGTTTGAGGTTGAGTCCCTCGCGAATCGCCAACGCACGCACGGCATGTGCCTTACCGGGGCCGTGCAGGATGTCGCCGACGAGGCGGCCGGTGAACACGCCGTTGCGGCTCTCGGCAACCGTACCCAGGGCGCCGGTCAGGCCCAGGTGATCGGCGATGGTCTGGGCGAGTTCGACCGGGGTGGCGGTGACCAGCCACACCTGCTGCCCGGCATCGAGGTGCCGCTGCGCCAAAGCCCTTGTGCCCGGCCAGATCTTGTCGGCGATGTACTCGTCGAAGATCTCCTCGCCGAGTTCGGCGAGCTCGGCGGTGGGGCGTCCGGCGATGAAACTCAACGCCTTCTCGCGGCCCTCGGCGACGTCGTTGGCGTTCTCCTTGCCGGTGATCCGGAACTTCGCCTGCGTCCACGCGAAATCGAGAATGTCGCCGTAGGAGAAGTACTTTCGGGCGGCGAGGCCACGCGCGAAGTGCACGATGGAAGCGCCCTGGACCAGGGTGTTGTCGACGTCGAAGAACGCCGCCGCGGTCAGATCGCGTGGCACCTCGGGTGCGGTGTCGGCCGGCGGCCGGGCCCGCAGGGTGTCCAGGGCGGCCTTGGCGCTGGCCTCACCGGCGAGCGACTGCCGCAACTCCTGCGCGGTCTGACGAAACCGTCCGCCGGCGGCGCTGGCCCGTTCGGTCAGCCACGCGGTGACCCGGTTGCTCTCCTCGTCGGGATCGTGCGAGTCGTCGGCGTCGTCATGGTCGTCGTCGTTGTTCGCCGAACCCCCGTCGACGCGGTCGGCGTGTGCCTCCCAGTCATCGGCCGACGGTTCGGCACCCTCGGCGTTGACGCCGGCGTTGACGGCCTCGACGGGCGCGGACACCGGTGACTCCGACGGCCCCGAGTCCGAGGCCTCGTCGGAGCCCGGGACGCCGACCGGATTCGCGTCACCGTCCGAGGACACACCCACAGTTCACACCTCCGAGACGGCCCTGTGCGGGCGGTTGGGGCTCGACCCCTACAGCCTAGCGGGGCTGTCAGACTGGACCGTGCAGCCGGGCGTGCCGACGCCCACCGAACCCTCGCCGCGACCGGAGGTCCCCATGTCGATCACCCTGCTCAGCCGCGCCGGATGTGCCGCGTGTGTCGGTGCACGTGCCGACCTGGAACGGATCTGCGCCGACTTCGGGGAAACGGTCGAGGTCATCGACGTCGACGCCGCCGCCGACGCGGGCGATCGGAGTCTGCGCGCCGAATTCGGTGACCGGCTGCCGGTGATCCTGCTCGACGGAGAGGAACACGGCTACTGGGAGGTCGACGAACCGCGCCTGCGCGCCGACCTGACCGCTCGGGCCGCGCGTCACGACGCCTGAGACGCCGGTTCCGACCTCCGGGTTCCGGTTCCGGTCCGTCCCCGCCACGTTGACAGCGCTCTCCAGACCGCTGACAGCGCTCTCTCCCACGTTGACAGCGCTCTCTCCCGCACTGACAGCGCTCCCACCGGATGTGACGTCGCCCGCCCGCGTTGCGAAATCGTCGTCGGCGGGGTAGTGGCGGAGGCGTACCCCGTCCGGTATACGCTGATCGACATTCGACGCGGGCACGCCACGGCTGCCCGCCCGGTGGACGGAAGCGGGTGTGCGGCAGTGAGCGTCGGTTCGGTATCCGGTGACATCCCCGATCCCACCGTCGCCCGCCTCGCCGCCTATCTGCACGTCCTGCGGTCCTTTTCCCAACGCGGCGTCGTCGTCGCGTCCAGCGGCCAGCTGGCCACCGCTGCGGGGGTCAATCCGGCGATCCTGCGCAAGGATCTGTCCCACGTCGGCGCCAACGGGGTGCGCGGCGTCGGATACGACGTGAGCAAACTGACCGCGCGGATATCGATCGCACTACACACCGACATCACGGTGACGGTCGCCCTCGCCGGCGCCGGTCGCCTCGGACGCGCCCTGCTCACCCACACCGGATTCGGCCGCGGATTCGAGGTCCGTGCCCTCTTCGACGACGACCCCGACGTCGTCGGCACCGTGCTCGACGATGCGACACCGCAGGTCCAGGCCCTCGACGCGATCGCCGAGGTGTGTTCGGATCCCCTGATCGGGCCGGTGGAGATCGGGGTGGTGGCCACCGCCGACGACCAGGCCCAGACGGTGGCCGATGCGTTCACCCGCGTCGGTGTCCGACAGCTGCTGAATGTGACGCCGGTGAGCCTTGTGGTGGACTCCGATGTCGTCGTCCGGCAGGTTGATCTAGCCTTGGAACTACAGGTGCTGGCCTTCAACGCGTCACGGACCCCGGTCGCGGAGCGTCAGGGCCGGGATTTGCGTGCAGTGGTGGACCGATAGGCGATGAAAACGGTGGCGGCGTGAGTGTCTTGTTGTTCGGTGTCTCGCATCGAAGTGCACCAGTGGAGGTGCTCGAGCGAATCGCGGTCTCCGACCACGAACGGCCCAAGCTCGTCGACGAGCTCCTGAGCTCGCGGGCGATCAGTGAGGCGATGCTGGTCTCGACGTGCAATCGCGTCGAGATCTACGCCGTCGTCGACGCCTTCCACCCCGCCCTCGAGGCCGTCGGCAACGTCATCGGCGAGCACTCCGGCCTGACCATCAACGACCTCACCAGCCACGCCTACGTCCGGTACTCCGAGGCGGCCGTCGAGCATCTGTTCACCGTCGCCGCCGGCCTCGACTCGCTGGTCGTCGGTGAGCAGCAGATCCTCGGGCAGATCCGCAACGCCTACCTCGACGCCGATTCCAACCACAGCACCGGACGCGTGCTGCACGAACTCGCGCAGCAGGCCCTGCGCGTCGGTAAGCGGGTGCACACCGAGACCGGCATCGACCGCGCGGGCGCGTCGGTGGTGTCGGTGGCGCTGCATCGCGCCCAGTACCTGCTGGCCGGGGCATCCGGGACGGGCGACGAGCCGGCCATGCGCTCGGCGGTGGTCGTCGGCGCCGGCGCGATGGGTGGCCTGGCGACCGCACACCTGGCCCGTGAAGGTGTCCGCAGCATGGTGGTGGTCAACCGGACCGTCGCCAACGCCGAACACCTCGCCGGCAATATCACCGCCAACCACGGCATCGAGGTGCGCGGCGTCGGATTCGACGACCTGCCCGCGGTGATGGCCGACGCCGACGTCGTCGTCGCCTGCACCGGGTCGGTCGGTTCGGTGATCGGCGTCGGTGACGTGCATTCGGCGCTCGCCGCCCGCGGGACCGCCGGAAACGCCGGGAAACCGCTGGTCATCTGCGATCTCGGGTTGCCACGCAATGTCGACCCGGCGGCCGCGCGGCTGCCCGGTGTGCACGTCGTGGACATCGCCGGGCTGCGTGGCATGGCCGAGGCCAAGGCCGCCGAGGACGACACCCTCGCCGCCCGGTCGATCGTCGCGGGCGAACTCGCCGACTACCTGACCGCACAACGTCAGGCCGAGGTCACGCCGACCGTCGCGGCCCTGCGGCAACGCGCCGCCGACGTGGTGGAGGCCGAGATCCTGCGCCTGGAGACCAAACTCCCCGGACTCGACGATCCGCAACGCGACGAGGTGGCCAAGGCCGTGCGACGCGTCGTCGACAAGCTGCTGCACGCGCCGACGGTGCGGGTCAAACAACTCGCGTCCACCCCGAACGGTGACCACTACGCCGAGGCGCTGCGCGAACTCTTCGAGCTCAAGCCGGGTGCCGCCGAGGCCGTCAGCGCTCCCGAGTCCGGGCTCGCAGAGTCCGGCCATCTGGCCCAGTCCGGGCTCGCAGAGTCCGGCCATCTGACCCAGTCCGGGCTCGCAGAGTCCGGCCATCTGACCCAGCCGGGGCTCGCGGAGTCCGGCGATCGGGGCATCACCGCATCGGAGCAGGCAGAACAGTGACCGACACCGACACCCGGGCCGTCATCCGCGTCGGCACCCGGGGCTCCCTGCTGGCCCGCACCCAGACGCAGACCATCGTCGACGCGCTGATCGCCGCCGGGCATCCGGCCGAGCCGGTGATCATCAAGACCGCGGGCGACGCCTCGGCCGCACCGGTCGCCGAGATCGGCGTCGGGGTGTTCACCACCGCGCTGCGCGACGCGCTGCACAACCGCGAGATCGACGTCGCCGTGCACTCGTACAAGGACCTGCCGACCGCACCCGATCCGGGGCTGGTGATCGCGGCCGTCCCACCCCGCGAGGATCCCCGAGATGCGCTGGTCAGCAAGGGTGGGCAGGTCCTCGGGGAACTGCCGCCCGGGTCGACGATCGGCACCTCCGCCCCGCGACGGGCGGCACAGCTTAAAGCATTGGGTCTCGGTTTGGAAATCCGCCCCCTACGAGGCAACCTAGATTCTCGGTTGGGCAAAGTCGCCAGCGGCGAACTCGATGCGGTCGTCGTCGCGCGGGCCGGGCTCGTACGAATCGGAAGGGCCGACGAGGTCACCGAGGCGTTCGATCCGGTGGTCCTGTTACCGGCTCCGGCGCAGGGCGCGTTGGCCGTGGAGTGTCGCAGCGACGATGCCCAACTGGTGAGAACTCTCGCCGAGTTGGACGACGCGTCCACCCGTGCGTCGGTCGACGCCGAACGTGCGGTGCTCGCGGCCCTGGAGGCCGGGTGTACCGCTCCGGTCGGAGCGATCGCAGAGGTGGTCGAATCGCTCGATGACGACGGGCGCATCTTCGTCGAACTGTCGCTGCGTGCGGCGGTGGCGGCCGAGGACGGATCCGATGTGATCCGCGCTTCGGTGGTGGGTCCGGTGGAACGTGCCGACCAGCTGGGCAGGGATCTCGCGGCCGAACTGCTGGAACTGGGAGCAGGCGAACTCGTCGACTCTCCCTAGTTCCGGCAAGGAACACACAGCCCTCACCGTACGAGGGCAGGAGAGTGCGAACGCATGAGCCGTACGACCAAGAAGGCCACTCCGGGGCGGATCTTTTTCGTGGGGTCCGGGCCCGGGGACCCAGACCTGCTGACCGTGCGGGCGCGGAGTGTCATCGCCTCCGCGACCACGGCCTACGTCGACCCGGATGTCCCCGCCGCCGTGGTGGCGATGATCGGCGGGGCGCATCGTCCCGAACCCGCCGACTCCGGCCGCCGGGCCGCCGCCAAGACACCCAAGAACGAGACCGGCGACGACGTGCCCGACACCGACGTCGCGCCGACGCCGGAGGAGACCGAGGAGCAGGTCGTCCATCCTGCACTCGGAGATCCCGGCGAGGTCGCCAAGACCCTGGTCGCGGCCGCCAAGGCCGGAGACGACGTCGTGCGCGTCGTCTCCGGTGACCCGCTGACCACCGATTCGGTGCTCACCGAGGTGCACGCGGTGGCACGCACCACCATCACCTTCGAGGTGCTGCCGGGTCTGCCGGCCGCATCGGTGGTGCCCAGCTACGCCGGCATGCCGCTCGGCTCGAGCCACACCCAGGCCGACGTGCGCGCCGAGGGCGTGGACTGGGCCGCGCTCGCCGCCGCCCCCGGCCCGCTGGTGCTGCACGCCACGTCCGGGCATCTGGCCGAGACCGCGAGCGCGCTGACCGAACACGGCCTCGCCCCGCAGACACCGGTGGCCATCACCGTCAACGGCACCACCTGCGGGCAGCGCACCATCGAGGCCACCCTGGTCACGCTCAACGAGTTGGGTAACGCGTTGTCCGGACCGTTGATCCTCACCGTCGGCAAGGTGGTGACCCAGCGCGGCAAGCTCTCCTGGTGGGAGTCGCGGTCGCTGTACGGCTGGACCGTGCTGGTGCCCCGCACCAAGGATCAGGCCGGCGACATGAGCGATCGCCTCGTCTCCCACGGCGCCATCCCCAAGGAGGTGCCCACCATCGCGGTCGAGCCGCCGCGCAGCCCGGCCCAGATGGAAAGGGCCGTCAAGGGTTTGGTGGACGGCCGCTACCAGTGGGTGGTGTTCACCTCCACCAACGCGGTGCGTGCGGTGTGGGAGAAGTTCGCCGAGTTCGGTCTGGACGCGCGGGCCTTCTCCGGCGTCAAGATCGCCTGCGTGGGCGAGGCGACCGCCGAGCGGGTGCGCGCCTTCGGGATCAACCCGGAACTGGTGCCCTCGGGTGAGCAGTCCTCCCTCGGCCTGCTCGAAGACTTCCCGCCGTACGACGACGTCTTCGACCCGGTCGATCGAATCCTGTTGCCGCGCGCCGACATCGCCACCGAAACCCTGTCGGAGGGGCTGCGTGAGCGGGGCTGGGAGATCGACGACGTGACCGCGTATCGCACCGTGCGCGCTGCCCCGCCGCCGGCCGAGACCCGCGAGATGATCAAGACCGGTGGCTTCGACGCGGTGTGCTTCACCTCGAGTTCCACCGTCCGCAATCTCGTCGGCATCGCCGGAAAGCCGCACGCGCGCACCATTGTTGCGTGCATCGGACCCAAGACCGCGGAGACCGCAACGGAATTCGGGCTGCGCGTGGACGTGCAGCCGGAATCCGCGTCGATCCCCGACCTCGTCGACGCGCTCGCCGAGCATGCCGCCCGGCTGCGGGCCGAGGGGGCCTTGCCGCCGCCGCGCAAGAAGTCGCGGCGGTCGCGGTCCTAGGGGGTCGGTGATGGCTCCGGTGATCCGTCCCCGACGGCTGCGTACGAGTGCCGCGATGCGGCGACTCGTCGCCGAAACCGTGCTCGCGCCCGGCGATCTGGTGCTGCCGATGTTCGTCGCCGACGGCATCGACGCGCCCCGGGAGATCTCGTCGATGCCCGGGGTGTACCAGCACACGCTCGACTCCCTGCGCAAGGCCGCCGACGAGGCGGTCCGCGCGGGAGTCGGCGGGCTGATGCTCTTCGGGGTGCCCGCCCCGGCGGCGAAGGATGCGTGCGGTTCCGGCGCCGACGATCCCGACGGCGTGCTCAATCGTGCTCTGGCCGTGCTGCATTCGGACCTCGGTGACTCGACCGTGCTGATGGCCGACACCTGCCTCGACGAGTTCACCGATCACGGGCACTGCGGCGTCCTCGACGACGCCGGCCGCGTCGACAATGACGCGACCCTCGATCGCTACATCTCGATGTCGTTGGCGCAGGCCCGATCCGGCGCTCACCTGCTCGGTCCGAGCGGCATGATGGACGGTCAGGTCGCCGCGATCCGCGCGGCACTGGACGCCGAAGGGTTCACCGACACCGGCATTCTCGCGTACGCGGCGAAGTACGCGTCGGCGTTCTACGGTCCCTTCCGCGAGGCCGTCGGATCGTCGTTGCAGGGCGATCGGCGCACCTATCAGCAGGACGGTGCCAACCGCATCGAGGCACTGCGCGAGGTGCGCCTCGACCTCGACGAGGGCGCCGACATCGTCATGGTCAAACCCGCGATGAGCTACCTCGACATCGTCCGCGACGTCGCCGAGATGGCCGACGTGCCGGTCGCCGCGTACCAGATCTCCGGCGAGTACTCGATGATCACCGCCGCCGCCGAACGCGGCTGGATCGACCGCGACGCCGCCATCGCCGAATCGCTGCTCTCCATCAAGCGGGCCGGCGCGAAGATCATCCTGACCTACTGGGCCGCCGAGGTCGCTGCCGCGCTGCGCTGACGGCGCTCTGGTACGCACTGACAGCGCTTTGGTTCGCGTTGACAGCGCTCTGGTTGGCGTTGACAGCGCTTTGCTACGCACTGACAGCGCTTTCGTTTTCGCTGACGGCGCTCTGGTACGCACTGACAGCGCTCTGGCGTTCGCTGACAGCGCTTTGGTACGCACTGACAGCGCTTTCGCGGTCACTGACGGCGCTCGCTTCGACGTTGACAGCGCTTTCGCTTTCGCTGACGGCGCTTTGGTACGCACTGCAGCGCTCTGCGGTCGGATCTGTCCCTGATTTCAGTATCGGATGAGCGCTGTCAACGTTGGTGAGAGCGCTGTCAACGTCGACGAGAGCGCTGTCAACGATGACGAGAGCGCTGTCAGCGGTGACGAGGGCGCTGTCAGTGGTGACGAGAGCGCTGTCAACGTGGGGGCGAGCGCTGTCAACGATGACGAGGGCGCTGTCAGTGGTGACTCCCGCGCGTTCATTACCCTGGAAGGCATGTCTTCATCCACCGACCCGGGCGGCAGCTCCGGCCCGGGCAGCGACGATCGGCAGGGTGGAAAACCCAAGATCGTCGAGTCGATCGTCATCGCGTCCGAACTGTGGATCGTGGTGCTGCTCGGACACATCATCACCACGATCGCCACCTACGGCCAGACGCGGGACGCCTACGTCGATTTCGCCAGGTCCAGCTACGGCGAGGGCACCGAGGAGTACAACCTCGTGACGTCGTCGGGTCTGGTGATCACCACCATCGTGATCACGCTGATCGTCGAGATCGCGGTGGCGGTCACTCTCCTCATCCTGACCCGCAAGGGCTACAACTGGGCGCGATTCCTGCTCGGTGCGTTGAGCCTGTTCCTGGTGATCACCACGTTCTTCTCGCTCTTCGGCGACGTCCACCCGACGTGGGCGATGGTGCCCAACGTGATCGGCGGTGTCGCCGCACTCGGCGCGGTGGTGTTGCTCTTGCGCCGCGAATCCGACACCTACTGCAAGAAGATGGCGCAGTGGCGTCGCGCACCGCGCGTCCCGGCGGCGCCGCCCTATCCGCCCATTCCCGGCCAGGGCCACCCGCAGGCGGGCGCTTACCCGCCGCCCGGGGCGTATCCCCAGCCCGGGGCGTATCCCCAGCCCGGCGCATACCCGCAATCCGGTCCGTACCCGCCGCCCTACGGCTACGCCCCACCCGGCTATCCGCCGCCGAACGGCTACCCAAGCGCCGGGTACCCGCCGTACCCCGGTCAGCAGCCGCCGACCCCGAGTTCCCCGGAGCAGCAGCCTTCCGCCGCAGACGACCCACGGAACGAGCGCGCGGGTGCTTCACTCAGTAAGGAGTCACCCGGCGCCACGTCGTCCGACGCCAACCCATCCGTCGACCAGACCGAAGGAGATCAGTCCCGTGACCAAACCTGATCCCGCCCAGCGCCCGAACATCGTGGTCTGGGCCTACCGCTGCTGGCTGGTTGCGGGCGGGCTGTTGGCTGCGCTCGGTGTGGCCTACATCCTTCTCGGCATCTTCGTGACAGTCGAAACGCTGATCCCGGTTGGCATCGGCGTTCTGGTGGCGGCCGTCGGCGTCGCCTACATCCTGCTGGGTTCCAAGACCTACACCGGCGATGAACGGTGGCGCTCCTCGCTGGCGGCGCTCACGTTGGTCGTGGTCATCATGCTGCTGGTCCTGAGCTTCCTGGCGCCGCTCCTCGCGGTGGCGCTGCTCGTCGCGATCATCGCCCTGTTCGGATCCCTGCTCGCCTACCGGCCGGAGGCCGACACCTGGTTCACCGGCAAAGAACCGGCCACCACCGCGCCCGCGAAGAAGGGCGCACAGCTCAAGAAGCGGGGGAAGAAGACCCGGTGACCGCAGACCGGTCGCAGGAGCCCGACGAGCCGGGTGACCCGGACGACGCCGACTCCCCAGACGACGCCGACACCGCGGAAGACACGGATTCCCCGGAAGACGCCTTCATACCCACCCCGATCCCCGACAACCCCGGCGAGGTCCTGTTCTACGAGCCCGGCGGCAGCTGGTGGGTGGTGGCCGTCGGTCCCGTCCTCATCGCGGCGGTCCTCGGTATGGAGATCGCCGGACCGGGGCAGGTGCACTGGCTGGTCATCGGCATCTTCGGCCTGATCGTCGTCGGATTCTCCGTCATCCAGGTCGTCGCGGCCCGCAAGCACGTGACCGTCGAGCTCACCGAGACGACACTGCAGCAGGGCACCAAGATTCTCGCCCTGGCCGATATCGATGAGATCCACCCCGCCAACAACGGTTCCGAACACCAGAAGTGGGAAAGCGCCCCCGCGCTCGGCGAGTTGCACGGCGTCCCCCGACGACGGACCGGTGTGGGCGTCACCCTCGCCGACGGCAGCCTCGCTCAGGCGTGGGCGCGCGACGTGGAACGCTTCCGCAACGAACTCACCGAGGCGCACCTCGCGGTCAAGCTCGGCTTGCCGCCGCGCGGGACGGACTCGTAGGGGGTGCATCCGGAGCCTCCGGCGAACGACCGGTCCGACGACGGATTGGCCGATTCCGACTGGAATCGCACGCAACGCTCGGAGACCGGCACCCAACGACTCGACCGCAACTGGTCATCGCTGCTGCAGGAACTGCGGGTGGCACAGACCGGTGTTCAGGTGCTCACCGCGTTCCTGCTGACCCTGCCGTTCCAGTCCCGATTCGACGTCCTCGACCACGGCATGCGGATCTTCTACCTCGCGGTCGTGGCGTGCGCGGTCGGCTCCACCGTCCTGCTCGTCACGCCGGTGGCGTTGCACCGGGCACTGTTCCGCAGGCATCGACTGCCCACACTTGTCCCGTGGGCTCATCGGATCGCCTACGTCGGCCTGCTCTTCCTGGGTGTCGCACTCAGCGGCAGCATGGTCGTGGTGTTCGACGCGACCGTCGGTCGGGTTCCGGCGCTGGTGGCGGGTGGGTGCACCCTCGCGGTGTTCGCGGCGTTCTGGCTGGTTCTTCCGTTCGTGCTGCGCCGGGGTTCCGAACGCGGCTCCGAGCGATCGAGGTGACCCGTCACCCGTTCTCGATCATCGGCGCCACCATCAACTGCTCCGGAATCCCGAAGGCGTCCACCAGGACCCCGGCGTACGGCCGCAGTTCGAGGCACAGTTCGTTGACGCCGCGCCGGATCGCCTTGGCCCGCTCCACCGACACGTGCCGGTGCATCAGGAACCACGACAGATCCTCCTCGAGCGCCGAGTAGACGAACAGGTCGCAGACCTTGCCCAGCAGTTCCGCGGTCGCCTTGGAGTCGCAGTCGTTGATGGCCTCGATGAACGACTCCAGCACCACCCGTTCGGTATGTGCCCGACCGACTTTCAGCAGATGATCCTGCGCATTGTTGAACACCTCGAAGGCGTCGTTGTCGTCACCTATCGCGCGCCGCAGACGCTGCGCGCAGGTCCGCACCAGATGATCCTCACGGTTGCGGAACAGGCGGATCTGGGTGCCGCGGTTGGTCAGATTCGACTTCTCCGGATCCTCGTCGGAACTCTCCAGCAGGGTCTGCACCACCTGCCGGGCCGCGGTCTTCTCGACGACGACGTCGCGCGCCATGCCGGCGATGAACCGCACCCAGCCGCCCGCCGAAAGGCCTTGCACGTCATCGGCATACGCCGACAGCAATTCCTTGGCGACCAACTGGGTCAGGACGGTGTTGTCGCCCTCGAAGGTGGTGAACACGTCGATGTCGCCACGGATGATCGAGATCTGGTTCTCGTCGAGATAGCCTGCACCGCCGCATGCTTCGCGACTGACGTTGATGGCATGGGAGGCGTGCCAGGTGGCGTACGCCTTCAAACCGGCTGCGGCGCTTTCGAGTTCACGTTGCCGCCCGGCGTCGGAATCATCCGGTGCGGCCGACTGCACCTCATGCAGTTCGGCGGTCAGCTCGTTCTGCGTGCACGCGATCGCATACGACTTCGCGATGAGCGGCAACAACTTCCGCTGATGCCCGAGATAGTCCAGGACGGTGATCTCCGAGTCGCTGTCCGGGGCCTCGAACTGCTTGCGTACCAGGCCATAACGGGTGGCCAGCGCCAGCGCCTTACGGCCCGCCGCACCCGCCGTCGCGGCCACCGACACCCGGCCGCGGATCAGGGTGCCGAGCATGGTGAAGAAGCGCCGGTTGGAGTTCTCGATGGGGGAGCGGTAGGTGCCGTCGGTGTCCACGTCGGCATAGCGGTTGAGCAGGTTCTCCGCCGGGATGCGCACGTCGTCGAAGGTGATGCGCCCGTTGTCGACGCCCGCGAGGCCACCCTTGTATCCGCAATCACTGGTGGTGACGCCGGGCAGGTCGTTGCCGTCGGCGTCGCGGATGGGCACCACAAAGCAGTGCACCCCATGGCTTTCCGGCTCTTCCCCGGGTCCGGCGGTGATCAGCTGGGCGAACACCGCCGCCACCGTCGCATGCTGGGCGGCGCCGCCGATGTAGTCCTTGCGCGACGACGGCGTGGGCGAGGTCACCACGAATTCCTGCGTCTGCGGGTCGTAGGTCGCGGTGGTCTCCAGGGCCTGCACATTGGAGCCGTGGCCGGTCTCGGTCATCGCGAAGCAGCCCAGCAGATCCAGTGAGATGATGTCGGCGACGTAGCGGTCGTGATGTCGTGCGGTACCGAGGTTTTCGACGGCACCGCCGAAAAGTCCCCACTGCACACCGGATTTCACCATCAACGACAGGTCGGCGTAGCCGAGCATCTCGATCGCGGTGATCGACGCTCCGATGTCGCCGGTGCCGCCGTGGTCGGTGGCGAAACCCGCGCCGGCGAAGCCGTGCGACGCCAGTTCCCGCATCTCACCGAGAATCCGCTCACGTGCCTCGTCGAGCGTCAGCGACGGATCGGGCAGCAGATCGGAGCGGTCGGACAGCTCGCGCACCATGTCCCGGGTCGCGGCCCAGCGGCCGTCGAGTGTGCGGCGCAAACCCTCGACCAGCAGATCGCGGGTGGCGTCGTTGATGGCGTCGTCGTCGTGCGGTGACGGCACGTCCCCCGCGGCGACCGTCGTGGTGGTGCTGGTGGTGTCGTCGGGATTGGCGGTCGGCGATTGCGTGGGTGTGGACATTCCTCCACGGTACGTATCCGGACTCCGTGGCTTGCCGGTTTCGATGGATCGTGGCGTCGCGCTGCGGCGCGGACACGGGGCAACACCGGGGGCGACGCTACGGCAGCAACCCCATCCGACGCGCCGTCACGACCGCTTCGCGCCGATTGTGCACCTCGAGCTTGCCCATCAGGTTGCGGACGTAACTCTTGATGGTCTCCGGCCGCAACGACAGCCGCTCGGCGATCTCGGCGTTGGCGCATCCCAACGCGAGGTGGGCGAGCACATCGCGTTCGCGTGGCGAGAGCGTCACCGCGCACGTCGGCCGCGAACCCAGGCCCCGCAACCGCTCCTCGACGTCGCGCAACCGGCCGGCCAGCGCCTCATCGGTCGTCGTCGCGGCGATCTCCCGCAACGCGACATAGCTCTCCACGATGGCGTCGGCGACCGTGGCGGGGACCTGCGGTTCGGCCGGTTCGACCCGATTCAGCTGCGCCACACGACGATCCACCTCGTCACGTACCTCGATCTCGTGAGCGAGTTGCCGCGCGGTGCCGACCATCCGGGCGATCACCCGATCGCCGATGCGTTCGGGACTGCGCAGGGCGCCGTACAGCACCGCCCGCGTCCTGCCGTCGACCACCGCCGGTGCGGCGATCAACGACTCGATGCCCTCCCCGGACACCTCACGGTCGTAATCGTGGGTGATCTCGGTGGAGGTGAAGTAGTCCGATACCGCGCCGGCGCGTCGTTCGGCGATGGTCCGCCCACCCAGGCCGCAGTCGGCCGAGATCAGCAGGTCCCGCAGGATGACGCTGCGCGTACCGACGAACCCCGACAGCACCGCCCCGCGGTCGTCGACGACGCCGCCGAAGAGCACCGGCAGGACGGTGGCGCGGCCCGCGGCACGCAGTGACGCGCGCACGGCGTCGGCGTCGTCGGGTCGGCGGGTGTCGATCGTCCCGGATCTGATCGCTGCGGCCATGTGGTCACCTCCTGCGGGCAAAACCACCCACTTCCGGGGGTGGTGCAACCTCCAGTGTGATCCATACCGTGGAAGGCGACAAAACGTCGCGGGCATCACCGACCCGCCGCACCGCGACCCGACCAGGAGAAACCGATGTCCGTGCCGGATGTGACCGCCCCACCCACCACCGACCTCGACGCCGAGTTCGGCCGCATCGACAGTGGCACCGCCAACCGTTCCGAGATGACACCCCTGCGGTTCCTGGAACGTTCGGCCCAGGTGTTCCCCGACCGCACCGCCGTCATCTACGGACAGCGCAGCGCCACCTACGGCGAGTTCGCCGACGAGGTGGCGCGACTGGCCCGCATCCTGGCCGACCGGATCGAGCCGGGGGAGCGGATCGCCTACCTCACCCCGAACGTCCCCGAGATGCTGGTCGCGCACTACGCGGTGCCGCTGGCCGGCGGGGTGCTCGTCGCCCTGAACTCCCGGCTGGCCGGACCCGAGCTGGTCTACATCCTCAACCACGCCGGCGTCACGACGCTGTTCTTCGACGCGGAGTTCCGGCACACGGTGTCGCTGATCGTCGATCAGGTGCCGGAGCTGACCACCACCGTCGAGATCGTCGACACCGAATTCGGCACCGTCCCCGGTGATGTCGCGGCATCCGGAATCCCGGGACTCGAGTCCTACCCCGACTTCCTGACGCGCGCAGACGATCTCGATCCGACGCCGATCCCGTGGACCGTCGACGACGAGAACACCGTCATCACCATCAACTACACCTCCGGTACCACCGGAAAACCCAAGGGCGTCATGTACACCCACCGCGGGGCGTATCTGAACTCCTTCGGTGAGACCTTCCACAACGAGTTCACCGGCCACAGCCGCTACCTCTGGACGTTGCCGATGTTCCACTGCAACGGCTGGTGCACCCCGTGGGCGGTCACCCAGGCATCGGCCACCCACGTCTGCCTGCGTGCGGTGCGGGCCGACGCGGTTTGGGATGCGATCGACGATCTCGGCGTCACCCACATGTGCGGTGCGCCAACGGTATGCACCACGATCGCCGGATCGCCGCGCGCCCATCGGCTGGACCGGCCGCTGCACATCACCACCGCCGGAGCGCCGCCGAGTCCGACGGTCATCGGTCAACTCGAGGCGCTCGGCATCACCGTCGTCCATGTCTACGGACTCACCGAAGTGTATGGGCCGTATACGATTTGCGAGTACCAGGACGCCTGGGACGATCTCGCACCGGCCGAGCGTGCCACCAAGTTGTCGCGGCAGGGAGTCGGCATGGTGCAGGCCGAGGACGCGCGCGTGGTGGCGCAGGGCACCCTGCCGCTGACCGACGTGCCCGCCGACGGCGAGACGATGGGCGAGATCGTGCTCCGCGGCAACAACGTGATGGCCGGATACTTCAAGGATCCCGACGCCACCCGAGAAGCCTTCGCGGGCGGCTGGTTTCACACCGGCGATCTCGGCGTGATGCACCCCGACGGCTACATCCAGCTGCGCGACCGGGCCAAGGACATCATCATCTCCGGCGGTGAGAACATCTCCACCATCGAGGTGGAGCAGGTCCTCGTCAGTCACGACGCGGTGCTCGACGTCGCGGTTGTCGGTGTGCCCGACGAGAAGTGGGGGGAACGGCCCCGCGCCTACGTGCTGCTGAAACCGGGTGCGACGCTGGCCACCGACGATCTCATCGCCTATGCCAAGACCCTGCTCGCCGGGTACAAGGTGCCCCGCGACATCGTCATCGCCGACGACCTGCCACGCACCTCCACCGGGAAGGTGCTCAAGTTCGAGCTGCGCAAGGATGCTTCGGGAAGCTGAGAGGCTCAGCGCGACAACAGTGTTGCCGCGATCGTCGGCGGCACCATCTCCATCGGGATGAGCAACGAGATCGATTGGGTGGTCCGGACCGCCAGCATGTCACGGCGAGCGGCCACGGTCGCGACGCTGGTCATGTCGACGGTGGTGGTGATTCCGCCGGCCATGAACATGATGTGGGCGGGTCCGAATTCGGCCATCAGCGCGGTGTCCCTGGGCGCGAAGCGCTTCCAGGTGGTCAGCGTCTGCAGGTAGGGAAGCGCCACGTTGGTGACGCCGAGACAGATGAGCGTGATTCCGATGACGATGATCGGGAAGGCGGCCGGCAGGGAGTTCGTCGTCTCGCCAACCAGTACGCCACTCACCACTGTGGCGACACCGACCACCAACGGAACGCCGAACTGTATCGCCGCGAGCACGGGATTGCCGAAGGCCACCGCGCGGGCCGCCCGAGAGGCCAGATTCGCGTCGGCGGTCGAGGTGGTGCGGATCATCGTCGGAGGCGCGGTGGTCGGCGAAGGGCGATCGCTCAATGAGGTGTGCGGTCGGTGACCCTGTGCGTGGGTAGCGCCGGTGACTTCAGGACCGCTCACGGTGCCGACTCCTGCTGACGGTGGGTGATGTGCGCCCTCGATCTGATCATCTCCGGGGTGCGGAGGCACCGCGCGCCGCCGTGATTCATTCGGCCGCCCTACCGCAGCGGCGTTCGGTGAGCCACACTGTGATGCCATGGCACCGAGTGACACGACCGGCGAGCCGGACGATCTGCGCACCCTGGTGGTCGCCGAGTCGATCCGGCTGTTCAGCGAGAACGGGTACGAGTCGACCACCGTCGACCAGATCGCCGCGGCCGCCGGGGTGTCGCGCCGCACCCTGTTCCGGCAGTTCCGCTCCAAAGAGGACATGATCTTCGCCGACCACGAGGCGTTGCTCGCGCAGGTGACCGAACGACTGTCGGCCGAAGAGTTCGCACCGGATGAGGCACTCGATGCCGGCGACCCGTGGACCGTGGTGTGCGCGGCCGCCGAGATCGTCTTCACCCACTTCCTCGCGACGCGCGACCTCGCGGTCCGCCGGCTGCACGTGGTCTCACGGGTTCCGGCACTGCGGGACCGCGAACTCGTCACCACCTACCGCTACCAGCGGGTTTTCGAGGAGTACCTGCGGCGCGTGGTTCCCGGTGGGTCGGCGGTTCACATCGTGGCGTTCGCCTCCGCGGTGACCGCGGTGCACAACTACCTGCTGAGGTCGATGATCCGCGGGGACACGGATGCGACCCTGCAGCGGTTGCGTGCCGAGCTGGCCGAGGTGCGCACGGCACTCGGTGCCGACCACCGGGCGCGCGATGCGGCCGGATCCGCCGACGATGCGATCGCGGTGGTGACCTATCCCGCCGACGCCGACCCGGACGTCGTCGCCGAGCAGGTTCGTCGACAACTGCGTGCCGTTGGCCGCAAGCAGGGACAATAGAAGAGACCGTTCATTGACATGGCACTGCGTGCCATGATGAACTGTACCGAAGCGACATCACTGGCACGCAGTGCCCGACATGGCCGGAGGATCGACATGGGTTTTGGTAATCCCGAGTTCAACGTTTTCGAGCTCCCCGAGGAGCACATCGCCCTGCGTGAGGCGATTCGCGCGCTGTCGGAAAAGGAGATCGAGCCCTACGCCGCCGTCGTCGACGAAGAGGCGCGGTTCCCGCAGGAGGCCCTCGACGCGCTCGTCGCCTCCGGATTCAACGCCATCCACGTTCCCGAGGAGTACGACGGTCAGGGCGCCGACTCGGTGGCCGCGTGCATCGTGATCGAAGAGGTCGCCCGCGTGTGCGCGTCGTCGTCGCTGATCCCCGCCGTCAACAAGCTCGGCACCATGGGCCTGATCCTCAACGGCTCCGACGAGCTCAAGAAGCAGGTGCTGCCGTCCATCGCCTCCGGCGAGGCGATGGCCTCCTACGCACTGTCCGAACGTGAGGCCGGCTCCGACGCCGCGGGCATGAAGACCCGCGCCCGCAAGGACGGCAGCAACTGGGTGCTCAACGGCTCCAAGTGCTGGATCACTAACGGCGGCAAGTCATCCTGGTACACCGTCATGGCCGTGACCGATCCGGAGAAGAAGGCCAACGGCATCTCCGCATTCATGGTGCACAAGGACGATCCCGGCTTCACCGTCGGCCCGCTGGAGAAGAAGCTCGGCATCAAGGGCAGCCCCACCGCCGAACTCTACTTCGAGGACTGCACGATCCCCGAGGACCGCATCATCGGCGATCAGGGCACCGGCTTCAAGACCGCCCTGCAGACCCTCGACCACACCCGGCCGACCATCGGCGCGCAGGCCGTCGGCATCGCGCAGGGCGCGCTCGACAAGGCCATCGCATATGTCAAGGAGCGCAAGCAGTTCGGCAAGCCGATCTCGAGCTTCCAGGGTGTCGAGTTCATGATCGCCGACATGGCGATGAAGGTCGAGGCCGCCCGCCTGATGGTCTACACCTCCGCCGCCCGCGCCGAGCGCGGTGAGAAGAACCTCGGCTTCATCTCGTCGGCGTCGAAGTGCTTCGCCTCCGACGTCGCCATGGAGGTCACCACCGATGCCGTGCAGCTCTTCGGCGGCGCCGGCTACACCCGCGACTTCCCGGTCGAGCGCATGATGCGCGACGCGAAGATCACGCAGATCTACGAGGGCACCAACCAGATTCAGCGCGTCGTCATGAGCCGCGCGCTGCTGCGCTGACGCTGCGCGCGTACCCTGACGCGCCCTGACGCCCAACGGCGCCCACTCGCCTCCGTCGAGTGGGCGCCGTTTCGCGTCGAGTGTGCGCTGTTTCGCGTCGAGTGGGCGCTGTTTCGCGTCGAGTGGGCGCTGTTTCGCGTCGAGTGTGCGCGGTATTTCGTCGAGTGGGCGCTGTTTCGCGTCGAGTGTGCGCGGTATTTCGTCGAGTGGGCGCTGTTTCGCGTCGAGTGTGCGCCGTCTCGCGTCGAGTGTGCGTCGTTCGACGTCGAGCGGGCTCGCCGTACGACCGCTGACGTACCTGGCTCGGCGGAATCTGACCCAACGGTGGAACCGAATCGCCGCGCGCTGCGTCCAACCCGGCATGACAATCGAAGATTCCACCTCCCCGCCATCGCTGATCACTCGTCAGGACGCCATGTCCGTCGTCGGAATGTCCGCGGAACGTTTCGCCGCCGAGTTCCGTCGCGTGCGTGGCGGCGCGCACATCAGTCGAGCGGAGCTGATGACCGCTCGCGAACGCGTGGTCGCGATCGCATCCCAGGCGCAGGGCAATCCGGTCGTTGCCGGGCAGGCGGCAATGGTGATGCACGGCGCGAAGTGGTTCGACGCCGGCTTCGACGTCGTTCTCATCCGCGGCATCACCGCGTCCGGTCGCCCTGCTCTCGGGACGACCACGTGGCGACTGGACCTACCGGCAGAACACGTCGTCACGATCGACGGAATCGCGGTCACCTCACCGATCCGTACCGCCTTCGACGTGGGACGGATCCAGCCGCGAATGCGGGCGATCGGACACCTGGATACGCTCGCCGCCGCCACCGGTTTCGACCTCGATGAGCTCGCGGAATACGCAAAATCCCAGAAGCGAACTCGTCATGTGCGACAGGTGAGGGGGTTGGCCCCACTCGTCAATCGCCTCCACGAATCGCCCCGCGAGAGTTCGACGGGGCTGTTCATGCACGACTGTGGATTGCCGACGCCGGTGGCTCAGTTCGAGGTGTTCAACGAGTACGGAATCCTGGTCGCGCGCCATGACTGGGCGTACCCCGACCTGAAGATCGCGATCGAGTACGACGGCGAGGACTATCATTCGTCGCCGGAGCAGCAGGCGAGTGATGCGGCGCGAGATGCCGAATCAAACCGGCTGCAGTGGAAGGTGATCCGCGCCAACAACAAGCGGATGACCAGCGACCCCATGGGTCTCATCGCCGAGATCGCCGAGGCGATACATCAGCGCGGCGGCTACTACAGCTGATACCCACTCGACGAGAAAGGGCGCCCACTCGACGGGAATGGGCGCCCACTCGACGCCCGCCTACGGGGTGAGGGCCACGTACTTGACCGTCAGGTACTCGTCGATGCCCTCGGCGGCACCCTCACGTCCGATACCCGACTGCTTGACACCGCCGAACGGTGCTGCCACATCCGACATCACGCCGCGGTTGACGCCCACCATCCCGGAGTCCAACGCCGACGCCACCCGCATGCAGCGGTCCAGGTCGCGGCTGAAGAAGTATGCCGCCAAACCGTACTCGGTCGAGTTGGCCGCGCGGATGGCCTCGTCCTCGGAGTCGAAGGAGCTGATGACGGCCACCGGGCCGAAGATCTCGCCGCGGGTGACCGGGGCGTAGGCGTCCACCTGATCGATGACGGTCGCCGGGTAGAAGTAACCCTTGCCCTCGGGGGCCTTGCCGCCCAACCGAACCCGGCCGCCGTGGGCCACCGCGGTCTCGACCGCCTCGGCGACCTTGTCCCGTTGCGCGGCGCTGACCAGCGGGCCCAGGGTCACCCCGTCGTGGTAACCGGGCCCCATCCGCACCGCCGACATCTTCTCCGTCAGCTTCTCGGTGAACTCCTCGACCACCCCGGACTGCACCAGGAACCGGTTCGCGGCCGTGCACGCCTCACCGCCATTGCGCATCTTCGCCATGAACGCACCCTCGACCGCCTTGTCGATGTCGGCGTCGTCGAAGACCAGGAACGGTGCGTTGCCGCCGAGTTCCATGGAGGTGCGCTGCACGCGTTCGGCCGCCTGCCCCAACAGGTTTCGGCCCACCGGTGTCGAGCCGGTGAAGCTGATCTTGCGGATCCGGTCGTCGGTGATGATCGCCGAGGACACCTCCCGTGCATTCATCGTCGGCAGCACCGACAACACCCCCGCCGGCAGACCGGCCTCGGCGAAGATCTCGGCGAGTACCAACATCGTCAACGGCGTCTCATGCGCAGGCTTCACCACCATCACATTCCCGGCCGCGAGTGCCGGACCGATCTTGCGGGTACCCATGGCGAGCGGGAAGTTCCACGGCGTGATCGCCAGGCACGGTCCAACCGGCCCGTGCGTCACCAGGATTCGGCCGGTGCCGGCCGGCGAGTGGGTGAACCGCCCGTCGATGCGGACCGCCTCCTCGGCGAACCAGCGGAGAAACTCGTTGCCGTACTTGGCCTCGGAGATACTGTCCGGGAGGGCGCGTCCGAGTTCGAGGGTCATCAGCATCGCGAGGTCATCGGCCCGCGAGGCCACCAATTCGAAAGCGCGACGCAGGATCTCGCCCCGTTCGCGCGGCGGGGTCGCCGCCCAGTCGGCCGCCACCGCGGCGGCCTTGTCGAGGGCGCGGGCCGCGTCGTCCACCGTCGCGTCGGCGACCTGGGTCAACGGTTCCTCGGTGGCGGGGTCGTAGACGGTGAAGGTACCGCCGTCGGAGGCGGCCACCTCCTCGCCACCGATCCACAAACCGGTGGGCACGCCGTCGAGAATGGCCTGGGTGTCGATCACATCAGTGGTGGTCATGGTGCGTCCCTTCAGAATGGCAGTGCGACGACGGACTCGGTGCGACGTCGAGTGCGGGATTACGGTCGAAGAACCCGAACGGCTTGAGCCAGAACGACACCACGTCGACGGGCATCACCGGCCAGTCCTCCGGCCGGGTGATGTGGTGGATGCCGAAGACATACCACAGCACCACATCGGTGTTCTCGATCGGGCGATTGTTCTTGGTCCACTCCGCCATTCCGGTGTCGCCGTCGGACTGGTTGACGAATTCCCCGGCCGGCCACCGCTCGTCGGCGCTGTTCGGCGTCACCCACAGGGTGTGTCCGATCACGGTGGCGCGCTGGAAGATCGGCGACGCCGGATCGAACATCGCGGGGAACGCGGCGGTCGGGCTCAGCTTGTACGCCGGGTGCGCGCCGATGCCGGTGGTGACGTTGGTGTTGACCACTTTCCAGCTCTTCTGGGTGGCGAAATCCGGATCCTGCATCCCGTCCTGTTCGGTGCGCAGTGCCGTATTCTGTTGCACCAGCGACAATCCCAGCGGATTGCCCGGTCCCATCGGTTCGGCGACGGTCTCCGAGGCGAACACCGTGTTGTCGGTGCCGTCGATATCGAGATCCATGCGTGCCACCAGGAAGTGTTGGTGGAACGGCGCATACGTGCGGTTGTCGACGGTCGTGCCGTGCGGATTGGAGAGCACTCCCGGCGGCATCGGAGTGGTCACCATGATCCCGGTGGCCCGCACCTCACACTCGATGTTGCCGTCCTGATAGAACCGCCAGTACACCAGATACTCGTAATTGGCCACGGTGACATGGAAACTCACCGTCAGGCGCCGCATGCGACGGACCTCGGCACCGGCGTCGTGGTCGACATGCTTCCACAGGACCGCGTTGTCCTCTTCGTGAATGCAGATGGCGTTGGTGATGGTGTACGGCTCACCGGCGCTGTTGTGCAGCACCGCGTCGAGGTAACGGATCTCGCCGAGGCAGTCGCAGCCCAACTCCAGCGACGTCGTCATGAAGCCCAGGCCCCATTCGCCGATGTCGAAAGCGGTACGGCGGTAATGGTCTTCGCAGTGATCCCGGTAGGGGACCACCATCTCGGCAAACGAGAGGCGATGCGCCACCGACCGATCCCGGCCGCCGTCGCGGTAACTCACCTGGTGCAGGGTCATGCCCTCGCGGTAGTTGAAACCGACGCGCAGTGACCAGTTCTGCCAGGTGAGCTTGTTGCCGTCCAACTGAAACGACGGACCGTCGGGCTGGGTGATCTCCAGCGGCTTCAGGTCGGGCCGGGCGAAGGTGTCGCGGATTCGCTGCGGAATGCGACGCGGCACATACTCACCCATCACCTCCGGCGTCTCGAATCCGCCGGTATCTTCAATCCGCAGCAACTCCATCGTGTTGACGTCGATGACGCAGTGAAGTCCCGGAACAGGATTCGCGTACGGGTTGGTGCCCTCCGCGTCCTTGACCCAGGTGTCCGACCAGCCGAGCCGCCGACCCCGGTACTCCTCGGGAATGAGCACCCCGCCGTAGGTCCAGGTGTCCATGAACACCAGGTCCAGATCGGTGATGCCGCGAGCGGCCAGTGCCGCCTGGACATCCGGGTGTGCACGCAGCACGCGGTCGCATTCCTCGAACTCGTCGACGGTGAAGTTGGCCTGCACCCCCGGGATGGCGTCGAAGGACTCCACGCTCGAATCCGACAGTGAGACAAACGACTTGTAGGTGAGATTCTCCCCGGTGTTGAAGCACACCACCACCGCGCGCCGCGGTGGCACCGTGCCGTCGGCGTCGAAGGCGGCGAGCTCGGCCTTGGACGGTTCGGCCAATTCGATGGAGGCATAACGCCATCCGTCGCCGACCCCCTGTTCGGCCGCCAACAGAGCGGTGACACTGCGGAATTCGTCGGATGACAGCGGATCAAGCGGGTACATCGACTCGGCCTCCTTAGGCGTTGTTCTTGATGGCCTCACACAGTACGGACAGTCCCTCACGCAGCAGGTCCTCACCGATCACCAGCGGCGGCAGCAGCCGGATCACGTTGCCGAACGTTCCGCAGGTGAGGATCACGACGCCGGCGGCGTGACATGCGGCGGCCACCGCCTTGGTCAGCGCAGGATTGTGGTTCGACGCGCGCGGCGCATCCGGCGTCACCAGCTCGATCGCGATCATCGCACCACGTCCACGGACCTCACCGATCACCGGCTTGCCCTGCGCGGCAAGCTCATCGGCCAGCGATGACAGTGCCTCGCGGACGATCTCCTCGATCCGGCGGGCCCGCCCGGCGAGATCGAGGGTCTGCATCTGATCGATCGCGGCGATGCCCGCCGCGCACGCCACCGGGTTCCCCCCGTAGGTACCGCCGAGGCCGCTGGGATGCACCGCATCCATCAGTTCGGCGCGGCCGGTGACCGCGGCGAGCGGCATGCCGCCGGCGATACCCTTGGCCATCGTCATCAGATCGGGGACGATGTCCTCGTCGTCGCAGGCGAACCACGATCCGGTGCGGGCGAACCCGGCCTGCACCTCGTCGGCGATGAACACCACACCGTTCTCCCGGCACCACGCCACCAGCGTCGGCAGGAAACCCGGTGCGGGAACGATGAATCCGCCCTCACCCTGAATGGGTTCGATGATCACCGCGGCCAGTTGGCCGGCGCCGATCTGCGTCGACATCAGCGAGATCACGTGCTCGGCCGCGGCCACACCGTCGTCGCCGAACTGATCGCGCAGCGGATAACTCATCGGCATCCGGTACACCTCGGGGGTGAACGGCCCGAAACCCTGCTTGTACGGCATGTTCTTGGCGGTCAACGCCATCGTCAGATTCGTCCGACCGTGGTAGGCGTGATCGAAGGCGACCACCGCGTTCCGGTCGGTGGCCAGACGCGCGATCTTCACCGCGTTCTCCACCGCCTCGGCGCCCGAGTTGAACAGCGCGGTGCGCTTGTCGTGATCACCGGGCGTCAGCGCGTTGAGCTTCTCCGCGATCTCCACGTACCCCTCGTACGGCGCGACCATGAAGCAGGTGTGGATGAGATGCCCCGCCTGATCGGCGACCGCGGCCGCCACCGCCGGGTTGGCCGAACCGACCGAGGTCACCGCGATGCCCGACCCCAGGTCGATCAACGAATTGCCGTCGACGTCGACGAGGACGCCGCCATCGCCGTCGACGGCATAGGTCGGCAGGATCGAACTCACGCCGGCGGCGACGCTCGCCGCGCGGCGCGCGCCCAGCTCCCGCGACCGCGGGCCGGGCAGTTCGGTCACCAGCCGCCGCTCCTGCGGGAGGCGGTAGGCGATCTCGGTCGTGGTGCTGGTCATGGGGCTCACCTCGTGGAGATTGTGGTGGATATGCGGAGCGCGAACGCGATACGCCCAGTCTTCGCCCAATCCCGCGCCGCGTGCGCCTGACAGTTTGTCGAACGATCCGCGAAGCGCACGCCATCTTGTCCAGCTCGCGTACGGTGGGGGGATGTCGACGTCGGTCCGCTGGCTTCTCGCTCAACGCCGCCTGGAACTCGAGTTACGGGGTGGCGCCGACGGCCTCGACCGGCCGATGGACTGCGCGGTGAGCTCCGAACTGGTCACCGCCGCCGACTGGATGGTCGGTGGGGAAGTGCTGCTGACCACCGGCCTCCGCCTTCCTGACGACCCACCCATCCGCGAGCAATACGTGGAATCGCTCGCGGATGTCGGCGTCGCCGCCATCGGATTCGGCGTCGGCCTCGGCTACGAGGAGATCCCGCCCGAGATCTGCGCCGCCGCCGACCGCGTGGGTCTCCCGCTGTTCGAGGTGCCCTGGCACATCCCGTTCTCCGCCATCACCCGGGCCGTCCTCGACCACATCGCCGCGGGACGCTCCGCGCGCCTGGTCGCGGCCACCCGCGCCCAGCCGCGGATGACCCGCGCCGCGGTCGCGCGCGGCCCGGCCGCGGTCATCTCCGAACTCGCCGACGCCGTCGCGAGCCGCGTGATCCTGCTCGATGCCGCCCACGCCGAGGTGGCGGCCGCACCCGGCGGCGCCGCGGCCCCCGCCGACCTCGACCACGTTCGCACTCTCGCAGCGCGCGACCCCGCGTCGGCGGGCGCGGTCGTGGTGACCGACGACGCCACCGTCACCCTCGCCCGGATAGGCTCGTCGACAACCACATTCGGGTTTCTCGGGGTCGTCGGACCGACGCTCGACGAGGTCGCACGGATGCTCGTCGGACATGCCGTGTCACTGCTGGCGATCGAATACGCCAAGCCTCGCGACGTCCGCCGCGACATCGCCCGCGTGCAATCCGACGTCCTCGGCAATGCCCTCGACGGCGTCGTCGGCGCCACCGCGCGCTCGATCCTCGAGCGGGTCGCCACCCCCGACGGCCGCGTCCGCGCCGTCGTGTACACCTTCGCCGACGACGCGTCCGCCCGCCGTGGTGCCGACCGCCTCGCCGACGAGCTCGAGAGCCGATGGCGACCGGTGTTCGTCTTCTGCGACGGCACCGAGGTGGTGGTGCTACTCGACGGCGACGACCATGTGGACGTCGCCGTCGGAATGCTGAATCTGCTTGTCGCGCAGGGACCATTGCGGGGTGGGATCGGACCCGCCGTCGCCCTCGCCGACGCCGACGGAGCGCCGCGGCCGGACGCGATCGCCGAGTCGGTGGCCCACGCGCGGCTCGCCGCGCGCTCCGCCGCCACCGGTCAGCTCGTCGATCTCGCGGCCACCCGATCACTGCTCGGCATCCCCGAGATCCGAAATATGCTGGCCGACAGTCGAAGTCATCGTCTACGCCCGATCATCGAGCATGATCGCGAACAGGGCGCCGGGCTGGAGGCGAGCCTGCTGGCATTCCTCGAGGCCAACGGCAACTGGGGTGCGGCCGCGACGACGATCGGTGTGCATCGGCACACCCTGCGCAGCCGGGTCGAGCGGATCGAGGACATGCTCGGCATCGACCTCACCGACGCCCGGACCCGCGCCGAACTGCTGCTGATGATGCTGGGTGCCGACGCGTGAGGTGGCTGCGCCTGCTCACCCTCGCGGTCGCGCTGCTCGGGATCGTCGGCTGCGCCAGCGAAACCGGCAGCAGCGCAACACCATCGACGTCATCGGGTGTTGCGTCGTCGAGTGCTGTGCCGACCGAGTCGGCCGGTGCCACCTACGTCCACCTCGGCGACAGCTACGCCGCGGGTACCGGTGTGCTCCCGGTGGTCGGCGGATCGCCTTTCCTGTGTCAGCGGTCCGCGCTCAACTTCGGCCACCTGATCGCGCAGCGACGCGACCTCGCGATAGACGACGTGAGTTGCGCGGGCGCGACGACCGCCGACCTCACCACCGACCAGTACTACGGCGTCGGCCCGCAACTCGACGCACTCGGCCCCGACACCCGACTGGTGACGATGATGCTCGGCGGCAACGACGAGAACACCTACGGCGGCGCCATCAGCAAGTGCAGCGACCTCGGCCGCGCGACCGGCGGCGTCGGATCACCATGCCGCGACCGCTACGGCGACGAGTTGACCGCACCCATCGACGACGACATCCGCCCGGCCCTCACCGACGTGCTGCGCCGGATCCGGGAGCAGGCACCGAACGCGCGGGTCGTCATCGTCGGCTACCCGTGGATACTTCCCGCCGCCGACGGCTGCTATCCGACGATGCAGGTCGCCGCCGGTGACGTCGGATACCTGCGCGACCTGCAGGCGACCCTCAACGACGCCGTCCGCCGCGCCGCAGACGACGCCGGTGCCACCTTCGTCGACATGGCGCCGGCCTCCGAGGGACACGACGCCTGCGCCGGGGCCGATCGGTGGATCGAACCCCAGCAGGGAAGCTCCGCACGGATCACCCTGCACCCCAACGCCACCGGACAGCAGGCGCTTGCCGATCGGGTCATGTCGGTTATCGGCCGGTGACCGGAGGCGTTGTCCACAGAGGGCAATCGATCCACAGATTCGCCCGTGCGGGAGCTGTGACGCCGCGGTGATGTCGTCCGGAGCGGCACACTCACCGCCATGAGTCTTGCCAATCTCGAACTCGCACAAGATCACTGGCGCGGAGTGTTTTCGTGGACGGAACTGTCGCGTCGGGGATTCAGTCAGGCGCAGGTCGCGCGCATGGTCCGAGGTGGTGATCTGCACCTGCTCCGGCGCGGGTGGTACGCCACCGGATACGCGCATCCGCTGGTGGTCCAGGCGGTGTCGGCGGGCGGGGTGTGCTCGTGTGTGACCGCCTTGGATCTGCACGGCATCTGGGTCGTCGCACGAGGAAACCGCGCGCACGTGCGCGCCCGGAAGGCGGCGCACAACGCCGGTGGACGATGATTCTGCAAACAGTTCAGTGGCCCCGAACCCGAGATCTACCCGCTCGACGACATCCCGACGGCACTTCGGCACGCACTGCGGTGCCTCGACGCCGAAGGGATCGTGGCAGCGTGCGACTCCATCTTGAACCAGGATCTTCTCGACATGGCCGACTTGGTGGCGATCTTCGCCACGGCGCCCCTCGACATTCGTGACCTGCTCGAACTCTGCGACGGCCGAGCACAATCGGGTACGGAGAGCATCGTTCGGCTTCGTTTCCGGGCGATGGGCCTCAGGTTCGATATACAAGTGAAGATCGTCGGTCTGGGGCACGTTGACTTCCTCATCGGCGACCGTCTGATCGTCGAGATCGACAGCATCGAGTTTCACGACAAGTCGCCCGAGCAACGCGAGGCGGATCGTCTGCGTGACGAGATCGCCCATCGGCTCGGTTACATTCCGCTGCGCATGTCCTACAACCGCGTGATGTTCGAGTGGAAGGACGCCGCCGAGACGATCACTGATCTGGTTCGCCGCCGCGAGCACCTCAAGGCCCTTGCCGGTCCACGCGAACTCGTCGCAGAGATCGACGCCGCAGTCGACGGTGATCCGGATGTCGATGACACGCCCAACGGGGATGACGAGGGTGACATCGGCGGCGATGAGTACTGGGACGATCCCGATTTCGAGGGATGTTGACGTCGCGGTCGGCCGCACGCCGATACAACCGGGATGGCTCAGGGGTCTCGCGTCAATAATTGTCGTGGGTGGGCGTATTCGTCCCGGTTATATGTGGGCTGTCGGGGTGGATACCCCGACGGTTGGGCAACGTGTGGCGTGTGTGGCCGGTGGTGCTGTGAGGTGGGTCGGGCTGGTCGTTCGGGGGTTGGGATCACGGCTCGGCCGGCCGGTTGGGGTGAGTCGGGTGGGGGATTGGCCGTCGGTGCCGATATAACCGGGATGGCTCAGGGCTTTCGCGTCAATAATTGTCGTGAGTGGGCGTATTCATCCCGGTTATATCCGCACCGACCGGCGTCCGCCCGGAATACAGCGAACAGCAACCGCCCATGACGACGGCACGCTCGGCGTGCGAAGCGCCCAGTGAGTCGCAGCCCGACCGCACCGAACCCCCTGACCAGCGTGAATTTGGGTCACTCGGTGCCATTTGGAACACTGGAGGCCGTGAGCAGATCCGCCGAGGCCGCGCCGAATTCCAGTGAACTGTTCCGTCGGGCTCAACACGCGATCCCCGGTGGGGTGAACTCGCCGGTCCGGGCGTTCTCCGCGGTCGGTGGCGATCCGCGGTTCATCGCCTCGGCCAAGGGCTGCGAGCTCACCGATGTGGACGGCAACACCTACGTCGATCTCGTCTCCTCCTGGGGACCGATGATCCTGGGTCACGCCCACCCGGCCGTCGTCGAGGCCGTGCAGAAGGCCGCCGAGGGCGGACTGTCGTTCGGCGCCCCCACCGAGTCGGAGATCGCCCTGGCCGAGGAGATCATCGACCGCGTCGACCCGGTGGAACGGGTCCGGCTGGTCAACTCCGGTACCGAGGCCACCATGTCGGCGATCCGGCTTGCCCGCGGTTTCACCGGCCGCCCCAAGATCATCAAGTTCTCCGGCTGCTATCACGGTCACGTCGACGCACTGCTCGCCGACGCCGGATCGGGCGTGGCGACCCTCGGACTGCCGACCAGCCCCGGCGTCACCGGTGCCTCGGCCCACGACACCGTCGTGCTGCCCTACAACGACCTCAAGGCCGTCGCGAAGGCCTTCGAGGAGTTCGGTGACGACATCGCCGCCGTCATCACCGAGGCCGCCGCCGGCAACATGGGTGCGGTGCCCCCGCTCGACGGCTTCAACGCCGGCCTGCGCGAGGTCACCCGACGTCACGGCGCCCTGCTCATCATCGACGAGGTGATGACCGGATTCCGGGTCAGCCCGGCCGGCTGGTTCGGACTCGAAGGCGTCGGCGCCGACCTCTACACCTTCGGCAAGGTGATGAGCGGTGGCCTGCCCGCCGCGGCCTTCGGTGGTCGCGCCGACATCATGGAACGCCTCGCACCCACCGGCCCGGTCTATCAGGCGGGCACCCTGAGCGGGAATCCCGTCGCCGTCGCCGCCGGACTCGCCACCCTGCGCACCGCCGACGCCCACACCTACGCCACGCTCGACGCCAACGCCGACCGCCTCGCCGACCTCCTCACCACCGCCCTCACCGAGGCCGGCGTGGAGCATCGCGTGCAGAAGGCGGGCAATCTCCTCAGTGTGTTCTTCGGAACTCCCGCCGACCGCCCGATCACCGACTATGCCGCGGTGAAAGCCACCGAGACCTGGCGTTTCGCCCCGTTCTTCCACGCCCTGCTGGACGCCGGCGTGTATCCGCCGCCGAGCGCCTTCGAGGCCTGGTTTGTCTCCGCGGCCCTGGACGGGGATGCTTTCACTCGAATCGCCGACGCGCTGCCCGCGGCCGCCCGCGCTGCCGCCGCGGCGGTGCCCGCCCAGGCCGGCGCCGCGCGCACGACCGAATCCGACTCCGGGGAGAACGACTGATGCACACGATCGTCCACATGATGCGCCACGGTGAGGTGCACAATCCGGACGGCATCCTCTATGGCCGGCTGCCCGGATTCCACCTGTCCGACGCCGGCCGGGCCCAGGCCCGCAAGGTCGCCGAATCCCTCGCCGACCACGACATCACCGCCGTCTTCGCCTCGCCGCTGCAACGCGCGCAGGAGACCGCGACGCCGATCGCCGCAGCACACGATCTGCCGATCTTCACCAACGACGAACTCATCGAGGCCGACAACATCTTCGAAGGCCTCAGGGTCTCCGTCGGCGACGGCGCGTTGCGCAAGCCGCGGCACTGGCCCAAGTTGCGCGATCCGTTCACCCCGTCGTGGGGTGAGCCCTACATCCAGCTCGCGCATCGCATGCTCGCCGCCGCCAACAAAGCCCGCGACACCGCCCGCGGCCACGAGGCCATCTGCGTCAGCCATCAACTGCCGGTGTACACGCTGCGTCGCTTCCTCGAAGGTCAGCGCCTGTGGCACGATCCGCGTCGTCGGCAGTGCTCGCTGGCATCGCTGACCAGCCTCATCTACGACGACGACGCGCTCGTCGACATCATCTACTCCGAGCCGGCCGGCTCGTCGGATCCCCTCGTCACCGGGGCGTGACGGGAAGAACGTGAAGGTTGTGAAGGTGCCAGTTCGTGGTGTGCCCGGCACGCCGATGTCCGCTCCCCGGACCGCCCGGTACCTGAAAGTCGTTTTCGCACTGTTCATCTCGATTGCCGCATTCATTGCCGCCGGCTGTAGCACCGGCGACGACGCCGTCTCCCAGGGCGACACCTTCCAATTCGTCTCGCCCGGCGGCAAAACCGTCATCACCTACGACCCCGCCGACCGCAAGCAGATCGCCACGATCTCCGGCGAGGACCTCGTCACCGGTAAACCGTTGTCGCTCGATGATCCCCGGTTCGCCGACAAGGCCGTGGTGATCAACGTGTGGGGATCGTGGTGCGCACCGTGCCGCGGTGAGGCCGCCGCCCTGGAAGAGGTGTACGAGAAGTACAAGTCGCAGGGCGTGGAGTTCCTCGGCATCAACCTGCGCGACGACCGGCAGTCGGCGCAGGACTTCGTCACCGACCGCAACGTCGGCTTCCCGTCCCTCTACGACTTCCCCGGGGCCTCGCTGGCCGCGCTGACCACCCCGACGTCGGTGGTCCCCACGACCATCGTGCTCGACCGGCAGCATCGTCCGGCCGCGGTGTTCCTGCAGGCCGTCGACGCGCAGATGCTCGGCGACGCGGTGGCGAAAGTGGTCGCCGAATCACCGCAGGCGGCGCCGTGAGCATCGGGGAGACCTTCGCCGACACCGTGTCGTCGGGGCCGTTGCTGCTCGGCGCGGCCGCCGCCGCCGTCGCCGGTCTCGTCTCGTTCGCGTCGCCGTGCGTGGTGCCGCTGGTGCCCGGTTATCTGTCGTATCTCGCCGGTCTCGTCGGTGCCGAGGCGCCCGCGGTGACCGTCGACGAACCCGCCAAACGCGGCCGGTCGCGGGTGGCGCTGGCCGCCGGACTGTTCGTCGCCGGATTCACCGTCGTCTTCGTCGCCGCCACCGCCACCGTGCTCGGCATCACCAGCACCTTCATCCTCAATCATGAACTGCTGCAACGCATCGGCGGTGTGGTGACGATCCTGATGGGTCTGGTCTTCATCGGCTTGGTGCCGATGATGCAACACGAGTTCCGGTTCGCGCCGCGGATGGTGTCCAACATCGTCGGCGCCCCACTGCTCGGCGCGGTGTTCGCCCTCGGCTGGACGCCGTGCCTGGGGCCGACCCTCGCGGCGGTCATCGCCACCGCCAGCGGCACCGAGGGCGCCACCGCTGCCAGAGGCGTGTTCCTCATCGTCGCCTACTGCCTCGGACTGGGCATCCCGTTCGTGATCCTGGCGTTCTCGTCGGCGTGGGCGCTGCGCAGCCTGGGCTGGCTGCGTGACCACGCCCGCGCCATCCAGGTCTTCGGTGGTGTCATGCTGATCCTCGTGGGTATCGCGCTGGTCACCGGGCTGTGGGATCAATTCATCGTGTGGGTCCGCGACGCCTTCATCACCAACCAGGAACTCCCCGTATGACGCGCGCCGACACCCCGCTCGAGGTCCCCGCCACCCCGCCGCCACCGCACAAGCCGCATTGGGCGATCCGCCGTCTCTGGTGGCCGGCCCGCAACCTGTGGCGGTCGCTGACGTCGATGCGCACCGCGCTGGTGCTGCTGTTCCTGCTGGCGCTGGCCGCGATCCCCGGCGCCCTGCTACCGCAACGTGAACTCAACGAGCAGAAGACGCTGACCTACATCGCCGACAAGGGCTGGGTCGGCCAGTGGATGGACCGGCTGCAACTGTTCGACGTCTTCTCCAGCGTGTGGTTCACCGCGATCTACGTGCTGCTGTTCGTGTCGCTGGTGGGGTGTCTGACCCCACGCATGATCGAACACGCCAAGAGCCTGCGCGCCACCCCCGTCGCCGCACCCCGCAACCTGGCGCGGCTGCCGCGGCACATCGAGACCACCGTCGACGGCGACCCCGACGACCTCGCCGAACGCATCTCCGGCAACCTGCGGGGCTGGCGTCGCAACGTCGTCGTCCGGGAACCGTCGGACAAGTATCCGGACGGCTGCGTCGAGGTGTCCGCGGAGAAGGGGTACCTGCGCGAATTCGGCAACCTGGTCTTCCATTTCGCGTTGCTCGCGCTGCTGGTCTCGATCGCCGTCGGCAAGCTCTACGGCTACGAGGGCACCCGCAGCCTCGTCGCCGACGGCCAGGGCCTGTGCAACACCTCGACCGCGGTCTACGACTCCTTCCGCGCCGGCGCCCTCGTCGACGGCACCGACCTCGAGCCGTTCTGCTTCCGCGTCGACGACTTCTCGGCCACCTTCCTGCCCAACGGTCAGCCCGACATGTACGACGCGACGATGTCCTACAGCGACAACGCCACGACCGCGCCGAGCGAATGGCAGCAGACCTCGGTGCGCGTCAACGACCCGCTGCGGGTGGCCGGCGACCGCGTCTACGTCCTCGGCAACGGCTTCGCGCCGAGGTTCACCGTGACCTTCCCGAATGGTGAAAAGCGGACGCAGACAGCCATTTTCATACCCGATGAACTGCAGACGATGCTGTCGTCGGGGGCGGTGCGCTTCGACACCCCGGCCGGGATGTATCCCGACGAGGACGTTCGCCGCAAGAACCAGATCGCCATCGAGGGCCTGTTCGCGCCGACCGCCGACTACCAGGGCACACTGCTCAGTTCGTCGTCGCCGGTGCCGCACGACCCGCAGGTGGCCATCCGCATCTACAAGGGTGACACCGGCCTGGACACCGGCCTGCCGCAGAACGCGTACACCCTCGACCAGGGGCTGATCGACCAGGGCCGGCTGCAGCGGCAATCCCAGGTGAATCTAGCGCAGGGTGCGAGCACCCGCCTCGCCGACGGCACCGAGGTCACCTTCGACGGCTACCAGCGATGGGTGTCGGTGCAGGTGTCCCACGACCCGGCGCAGACGTGGGTGCTGGTCTCGGCGATCGCGATGCTCATCGGGCTGTTGGTGTCGCTGCTGGTGCGTCGCCGACGGATCTGGGCGAGGCTGGTGCCGGTGACCGCCGCCGATGCGGGCGGGGCGAGCACCACCACGACGAAACGACGTACTGTAGTAGAAATCGCCGGGCTCGCCCGGACCGACCAGGCCGGTTGGGGTGAGGGCTTCGACGAGCAGGCCACCGCCCTGATCGATCCCGACGCCCGCCCCACCGGGTGGACGGCCAAGTTCCGCAGACTCTGAATGGCTGCACACGTGACAACCGAGGTGAACCGATGAACACTGGCGCAGTACAGGTCGACGAGACCCTGGCGCGGTACTCCGACCTGCTGTTCGGCACCGCCATCACCGTCTACGTGATCGCGATGTTCCTGTTCCTCGCGGCGCTCGCCGGCGCCCGCAGTCGTCGGCTCGCGGCCAAGGAACTCGTCGGTGCCACCGCCGGATCAGCCGGATCGTCGGCGTCCGGATCGTCGACGCCGGTCGACCGGACCCCCGGCAAACTGGCCCAGGGCACCCGACGGAGCTTCTCCGAGAAGCTCGGCGCGATGGCCTACCCGGTGGTCTTCGTCGGGCTGGCCGCCCACATCGCCTCGATCGTCACCCGCGGCATCGCCACCGACCGCGCGCCGTGGGGCAACATGTACGAGTTCATCTCGATGACGTGCGCGGCCTGCGTGGTCGCCGGCGTCGTGGTGCTGCGCAAGCCGTCCAACCGGCCGCTGCTGTCGTTCGTGCTGCTGCCGGTCATCCTGCTGATGTTCATCGCCGGCCGCTGGCTCTACACCCAGGCGGCGCCGGTGGTGCCCGCGCTGAAGTCGTACTGGCTGGCCATCCACGTCTCGATCATCTCGATCAGCTCGGGCGTGCTGCTCGTCTCCGGCGTCGCGAGCGTGTTGTACCTGGTGAAGATGCAGTGGGGCGCCAAGGCCGACGATCCCAAGCGCAGCGACTCCGGATTCACCGGCGGCGTGATGCGACTCGTCGCGCACATCCCGGGCGCCGACACCCTCGACCGCCTCGCCTACAAATGCGTCGTCTTCGGGTTCCCGCTGTTCGGTCTCGGCGTCATCTGCGGCGCGATCTGGGCTGAGTCGGCGTGGGGCCGGTTCTGGGGCTGGGACCCCAAGGAGACCGTCTCGTTCATCGCGTGGGTGATCTACGCGGCCTACCTGCACGCCCGCGCGACCGCCGGCTGGCGCAACACCGCGGCCGCCTGGATCAACGTGGCCGGGTTCGTCGCGTTGCTGTTCAACCTGTTCATCATCAACCTGGTGGTCTCCGGCCTGCATTCCTACGCCGGGCTGTGATCACCGGCTGACGACGCGGTTGGTCCCGCGGACACAGCGATGTCCGGTCGATCCCGGCAGGTGTGCCGGTGATCGACCGCATCTTCACGCGTCGAGAGCGGGATGGCCGAGGATAGGTGACGCTCACGTCGAAGGCGCGGGCAATGGCCTCGACCGTCCGGAACGACGGCGTGCGGGCCCTTCCCGGAGCGTGGTTGCGACCGTGTCGCGTCGCCCCGGGGTGTACGTGCCGGGTCGTGCGTGGATGGCTGGTGGGCGTCGGTCGCGACGGTACGACGCCGACGAGGGGAGTGGTCGGACGCACCCAGTCGACGGATGCATTCAGTGGTCGGACGCACCCAGTGGTTGGACGCACTCAGTGGTCGTCGGCGTCGGAACCGTTGCTACCGCGACTACGCCGGTCGAGATCCTTCAGGAAGTCGGGATCATCGTCGGGGCCGACCGGCCCGCGCGGTGCCGACCTCACCTGCCGTGACTCGTCGGACATCTGCGGCCCGAAGGCACGCCACAACAGTAACCCGACGGCCATGATGCCGATCAGCGTGAACAGAAATGCCATGGCAACCTCCCTGTAAGCGAGTTTACGTGAGGTTTGTTGCCCAGTGGGTCATCTGTCCGACGTCAACGGGTCATCGTCGGCGATCGGTCGTCGCCGGGGCGACGGTGCGCTCGGTCAGGGGCGACGGTTCAGCAGCGCGACGACGTCCTCTTCGCGGAAACGACGATGCCCACCGGGGGTGCGGATCGAGCCGAGGATGCCCGAGCTGGCCCAACGCGCCACGGTCTTGGGGTTCACATTGAACATCGAGGCCACCTGACCGGGGGTCAGGGTGTGCTGGCTGGCCATGCCCGGGGTGATGACGCTCATGGGGTGATTGATGGCGGTCATGAGAACTCCCTCTCCTTGCGCCGCGGATCCGATGCCGCGGCCGTGCACCATGAATACACGCAAATCGCCCAGGTACTCGAACCGTCAGCGGTAAGTAAAGAGAGTGCAAAGAAGCCTGTGACCTGCGCACACGCCCCACCAGCGCCTTTTACGCGTACTTTGCCAAGCCCTGCCACACCGTTGGTGGGAAACCGCGCCGACGGCGGTGCACACAGCGTTCGTACAGGGTTGGCCCGGACGGCCGTGTCGGCGTTGACAGCGCCCTCGCTCACGTTGACAGCGCTCTGTCCGTCACTGACGGCGCTCTCGCTCACGTTGACGGCGCCCTCGCTCACGCTGACAGCGCTCTCGCTCACGCTGACAGCGCTCTGCTCATCGCTGACAGCGCCCTCGTCGACGTTGACAGCGCTCTGTCCGTCACTGACAGCGCTCTGCCGGACCGAATCGACCACCGGGTTACCCTGGAAATCGTGAGTGAAGAGCAGCAATCGCAGGGCAGCGCCGGCAGCCTGGCCCTGGCCGTCGCCCTGTACACCGTGGCCCGTCTGGCTCTCGTGGTCGTCCTCGCGGCGATCATCTGGGGCATCGGCAAGCTGGCCGGGGTCGACGTCCCCATCCTGGTGGCCGCCGTGTTCGGTGTGCTGATCGCGTTGCCGTTGGGCATGGTGGTGTTCAAGTCGCTGCGGTTGCGCGTGAACGAGCAGATCGCCGCCGTCGACGAGCAGCGCCGGCGTCGTCACGACGACCTGCAGACGCGTCTGCGCGGCAGCGGCAGCTGAACCGCGGCCGATGACCCGCGACACCGTGCCCCCGACGGCACCCCCGACGCCACAGATCCGCACCGTCGACATCGACCGCCGCCTCGATCGCGGCTGGGCCGACAACGCCGTCCGCATCATCGAGGCCGACGCCCGCCGCAGCGCCGACACCCACCTGCTGCGCATCGAACTGCCCGAATGGTCACGCTGGATCGACGAGTCGGGTGCGGAGGTCGGCGTCGATCTCTACCTCAAGGACGAGAGCACCCACCCGACCGGATCGCTCAAACACCGCCTCGCGCGGTCGTTGTTCCTGTACGCGATCTGCAACGGCTGGATCACCGAGGGGACCACGGTCATCGAGGCGTCGTCGGGGTCGACGGCGGTCAGCGAGGCCTACTTCGCCCGCCTGATCGGCGTGCCGTTCATCGCCGTGATGACCTCCAACACCTCGCCGTCGAAGACCGCCCTCATCGAACGTCAAGGTGGCCGTTGCCATCTCGTCGACCGGCCGTCCGACGTGTACGACGCGGCGCTCACCCTGGAAGCCGAACTCGGCGGCCATTTCATCGACCAGTTCACCATGGCCGAACGGGCCACCGACTGGCGCGGGAACAACAACATCGCCGAGTCGATCTTCGCGCAGATGGCCGACGAGGAGCACCCGGTGCCCACCTGGATCGTCGTCGGCGCCGGCACCGGCGGCACGTCGGCCACCCTCGGCCGTTACCTGCGCTATCGCCGCCATCCCACCTGGCTCGCCGTCGTCGACCCGGAGAACTCGGTCTTCCTGCCCGCCTACTCCTCCGGCGACGGATCGATCACCTCGGAAATCGGTTCCCGCATCGAGGGCATCGGCCGACCGCGCGTCGAGCCGTCGTTCGTCTCCCAGGTCATCGACCGCATGATCGGCGTGCCCGACGCCGCGTCCGTCGCCACCGCCCGCTGCATCAGCAACCGGCTCGGCCGGCGCGTCGGCGGATCCACCGGCACCAACGTGTGGGGTGCACTGAAATTGGTGTCCGAGATGGTCGCCGGCCGTCGGCCCGGCAGCGTCGTCACCCTGCTCTGCGACTCCGGAGACCGTTACAGCACAACGTATTTCGACGATGATTGGCTGGCATCGCAGGGGCTGGAGCTGACCGCGCCGACGGCCGTGCTCGATGAGTTCTACGCCACTGGACGGTTCACCGGGTGAGCCTTCCCACTACGATCTGATCCCATGGCAGCGGTGGGGGAGCAGAACCTGGTGGAGGCCGTCGATCTGGTGCGGGAGTACTCGCTCGGTGATGAACGGGTGCGAGCCCTCGACGGGGTCAACCTCTCGTTGCCGGGCGGCCAATTCGTCTCCGTCGTCGGACCGTCGGGTGCGGGCAAATCGACGCTGCTGCACCTGATGGGTGCGCTCGACACCCCCACGTCCGGCTCGATCCGCGTCGACGGCGTCGACCTCGGCTCCCTCGACGACAACGCCGCATCGGCGTTCCGCCGCACCCGCGTCGGCTTCATCTTCCAGTTCTTCAACCTGGTGCCGACGATGTCGGCGTGGGAAAACGTCGCTCTGCCAAGGCTTCTCGACAGTCAGTCGCTGCGCAAGGCCAAACCCCGCGCCATCGATCTCCTCGACCGCGTCGGTCTCGGTGACCGCGTCAATCACCGGCCGTCGGAGTTGTCCGGCGGCCAGATGCAACGCGTGGCCATCGCCCGTTCGCTCATCATGGAACCAGCGATCCTGCTGGCCGACGAACCCACCGGCAACCTCGACTCGGCCACCGGGGCGTCGGTCCTCGACCTCCTCTCGGAGGTGGCGCACGAGGGTCAGCGTCGCCTGGTGGTGATGGTGACCCACGACGCGGCCGCCGCCGGCGTCGCCGACACCACGATCACGGTGCGCGACGGACAGATCGCGTGAACCGCGTCCGCGCCGTCGCCGGCGGGGTGCTCGCCGGGCTCACCCGCGTCCGCATCCTCAACCTGCGCGAGATCCGCACCCACCGACTACGCGTGTTCACCTCGCTCAGCGTGGTGCTGGTGTCCTCGGCGTTGCTCGTCGCCGTGCTGGGGACATACGGGTCGTTCACCGAATCGGTCCGTGATTTCAACGCCGCGATCTCCGGGACCGCCGACGTCGAGGTCGCCGCCATCACCGACTCCGGGATCGACGACTCGCTGGCCGGCCGGATACGCGCCGAGGTGCCCGACGCGAAGGCGGTGGTGCCGATGATCCGCGGTGCCGTCACCGTCGACGGCAGACCGATCCCGTTGTTGGGCTCCGATTTCCGGGTCACCGCCCTGTCCGGTGACCTCCGGTCGATGCAGGGCGGCACCGGCCTGTCGCTCGACGATCTCGCCGACGGGGTGATCGTCGGCCCGAACACCGGATTCCTTGAGGGCCAACGGCTCTCGATCGACGGCATCGACTTGCGGGTGCTGCAGGTCGCGACCGGCGAGGGCGCCGACCGGCTCAACGGCGGCACCTACATGTTCGCCTATCTCGATCTGGCACAACGGCTCACCGGCAAGGAAGGCGAATTCGGCAACGGTGATGTGGCGCTACCCGGCAAGGTCGACTCGATCTTCATCGTCGCCAAACCCGGTGTCGACATCGCCGCGTTGCGCAGCCGGATCTCCCAGGTCGTCGGCGGACGGGCGGTGGTCGTGGACCCCGACTTCCGCACCCGCCAAGCCGAAGTCGCCACCTCGGTCACCCGCGATGCGACTCTGCTGGTGTCGTTGATCTCGTTGGTGATTGCGGCGTTCCTGGTGTTCAACACGATGAACATGGCCGTCGCCTCCCGTCGGCAGTCGCTGGCGATGGTGCGGGCCCTGGGCGCCCGGCGACGCAACCTCGTCGGCGACATGCTCGGCGAGGCAGCACTGTTCGGACTGATCGGTGGCGGGATCGGCGTACCGATCGGCATTCTCGCCGGTCGTTGGGCGGTGTCGACGGTGCCGCCGGTGACCCGCGACGCGGTGACCATCAAGATCGCCTACCACCTGCCCGCCTACGCGCCCGTCGTCGCCGTCATGGCCTGTGTGATCGCCTGCGTCGGTGCGACGAGTCTGGCTGCGCGGTCGGTGTTCTCGGTGTCGCCGGTGGAGGCGATGACGCCCGGTGAGGTCGCCGACAGTGTGCCCCGCCGCGGCGTGGTCGTCTGGACCGCCGGCATCGTCGGCGTGCTCACCGTCCTCGCCGCGTGGATCATCGTCGTCACCGTGCCGGGCCGCCCGGCCATCATCGCCGGTGCGGTGTACGCCGTCGGCGCGCTGCTGATCTGCTTCGCACTCACCCGGCCCCTGGTGGCCGCGGTGGTGCGGTTGGCCCGATTCTTCGGTGGTCCAGGGCGTCTGGCATCGGTCAACACCCGACGTGCGCCGCGTCGTGCCTGGGCGACATTGATGACGGTGGCGGTCGCGATCGCCGTCGGCATGGGTACCTCCGGTGCTCTGGACAATCTGGTGTCGTCGATCTCGTCGTCGCTCGACGGTCTCGGTGACCCGGACTTCTACATCTCGTCACAGTCGAAAGATCAGGTGCCCCTGGGGCCGGAGCTGTCGCCGGAGATCTATCAGGAGGCCCGGGAGGTGCCCGGCGTCACCGATGTGGTGGTCGGCCAGTGGGCCAACGTGAACGCCGGTGCCGACCGCATCCTGCTGCAGGGCCTGGTGCCGGGGTCCCGGGCGCCGTTCATGCGCAAGGCTTCTCCCGAGGCGGTGCGACAAGTGTTGGACGGCAACGGGATTCTGCTGTCCAATGTGCTGGCACGCACCCTCGGCGTCGAGACCGGTGACACCCTGCGGCTGGCGTCGCCGACCGGCTATCACGACGTGATCGTCCGCGACACAGTCGATTACGTGTCCATCGACTCCGGAACCGGCGCGGTGTCCAACGCGCTGCTGTCGACGTGGTTCGATCGCACCGGCGCCACCTACCTTCAGGTGATCACCGCACCCGACGCCGACAAGACCGCGGTCCGCGCGGCACTGGAACGCATCGCCGCCGAGAACCCATCGCAGGGCGGCTCCCCGGTGTATGTGTACTCCGGCGCCGAGGCGCTCGCCGCGACCCGTGGGCAGGCCGAGCAGTCCGGTGCCTTCACCGTCGCCATCCAGTGGATTGTCTCGGTGGCCGCGGCGATCGCACTGCTCAACACCCTGTTGCTCTCGGTGATCGAACGGCGACGCGAACTCGGCGTGCTGCGCGCGATGGGCGCATCCCGACGGTTTGTATCCCGCATGGTGCTCGCCGAGGCCGGCGCGGTCGCCGTCGTCGGAGCGCTCACCGGCCTCGTCGTCGGCGCCATCCTGCATGTGCTGAGCGACGAGATCCTCGCCGCCACGACGTCGATCGACGTCGCCTACTCGCCGCGTCCGATCACCATCGTGTTCGTCGCGGCATCGGTGGTGCTGTGCCTCGTCGGAGCGGCGGTCCCCGCCCGGCGCGCCGCCCGCATGAACATCACCGAGGCCATCGCCAACGAGTAGGGCGACGCGCTCCGGTTGTACTGACAGCGCTCTCGGTCACGCATAAACCCAGTTCAGACCTGCCACTGAGTCGTCCGCGTCGTCGCGGAACAATTCTTCGTCAATAATTCTTGACATGCCCAGTCAGTCAAGATAACCTGACACTATGCACGACGAGAACACCGAATCCACCGAGGCTCAGAACCTGGCCGGAGCCGCCGCGAGCGACGATCCGGCACAGGGGTTGGCAGCAGTACGCGCACTGCGCACGCTCGCCGACCGCCTCGAGGGGGTGCAGGTGGCCAATGCCCGCGACAAGGGTTGGAGCTGGCAGGCGATCGCAGAGGTCTTGCAGATCAGCCGTCAGGCCGTGCACCAGAAACATTCATCACGCGAGACCCAGTGATGGGGCCCGCACAATCTCTAAGGAGAGCCATCATGTTTGGTCGATTCACTCAAGACGACAAGATGCTGCTGGCCTTTGCCACGCAGGAAGCCGCCGATCTGGGGCACACCCGGCTCGGCAACGATCACCTCATTCTCGGAATGCTGTGCAACGCGCGTTCGCCGCTGTTCGGCATCCTCACCGAGCAGGGGTTGACCCTGGCGGGGGCGCGTGACGCGGCCCGCGCCTACCACGACGAGAACGACGTCGACGACGACACCGCCGCCGAGCAGAGTGCCGCCGACCGCTACGAGGAAGACCGGGAAGCATTGCGCTCCATCGGTATCGACCTCGACAAGGTGCGGGACGCGGTGCGTGACAACTTCGGCGACGACCTCGCCGACGGCTGGGCCGAGCGCCCCGAACGTGGACGCGGTCGAGGCCGCGGCCGTGGATCGCGTGGTCATCGCGGCCACCACGGTCACGGCGAAGGACGCGGCCGTGGTCAGGGAATCTGCGGTCCCGACGCATTCGGTCCCGGCGGTTTCGGCCCCGGGGGCCCGGGCGGACGCGGCGGTTTCGGTCAGGGCGGTCCCGGCGGACGGGGCGGTTTCGGTCAGGGCGGTCCCGGCGGACGCGGTGGCTTCGGTCAGGGCGGTCCCGGTGGACGGGGCGGTTTCGGTCCCGGCGGTCCGGGCGAGGACGTTGACTTCGGTGACGGACCGTTCGAACCGGGCCGCGGCCGGCGCGGACCGCGCGGCCGGGGCATGCGCCCCCGCTTCGCACCCGAGACGCGACAGGCGCTCGAGGCCGCGATCCGTATCGCCCGTGAACGCGGGGACACCACCCTGCGCGGCGAGTACCTGCTGCTCGGCATCCTCGAGACCGCCGACGCCGCGTCGGTTGCCGTGATCACCTCGGCCACCACGGTCGACGATCTCAAGGCCGCGGTCCTCGCGAGCCTGCCCGAGGCGCCCGCCGGAGTCTGACACCCCGTCAGACCAGGTCAAGCACTCAATCGCAATCGGCCGCACACCATCGGTGTGCGGCCGATTGTCGCGTCCGGACCCCGTTGCCGGCGATCTGCGCGCGGTCACCTCGACGACGCGCGGTAGCTTAGTGTCACCTAAATTGTTGCCCACGAGTCCGTGACGAGGTGATGCGAGTCCATGAACCGTTCCCGCTACCGAGCCCACCCGCTGGTGCTGCGTTGTGTGCAGGTGCGCCGCGTCGAGGACATCACGCCGCGAATGCGCCGCGTCACCGTCGGCGGCCCCCAACTCGGCGAGTTCACCCGCGACGGCATGACGTTCCCCGCGTTCGCCGCCCCGATGTTCGACGACCACGTCAAACTGATCTTCGCACCCGGCGGCGACATCGCCGACGCGGTGCCCCACCAGAGCGAGAACGGCATCGACTGGCGACCGTCGGAACATCGCGAAACACGCGACTACACCCCGCATCACCTCGATCCGGATGCCCTCGAGGTGTCCTTCGACTTCGTCGTCCACACCTCGGATCGGCACGACGGCGGCCCGGCCGAGGCGTGGGCGCGGTCCGCGCAACCCGGTGACGACCTCTGGTTCGTCGGCCCCAAGGCCTCGACGATCATCCCCGATGACGTCGACGAGACGATCCTGATCGGCGACGAGACCGCCATCCCGGCGATCGACCGGTTCTTCACCGAACGGCCCGTCGACGGTCCCGCCCGCGCGATCATCACCATCTCTGATGATCGCGCACGCCAGGACATCCATACTCGCACAGGGGATTCGGTCACCTGGCTGCTCGCCGAGCCCGGTGATCGGGATGCGTTCACCGCGGCGTTGACGTCCATGCCCGCACCCCGCGGAGTAGGTTACGTCTGGGCCGCCGCGGAAAGCCGTGCACTGCTAGCGCTTCGACGACACGTCAACCGGGACTGGGGAATTCCCAAGTCGCACAGCGATATCACCGGCTACTGGCACATCCGTGACGATCACGGTGTCGATGCTGTGGCAGAGGCGGACACGTCGACCTCGCCTGCCGAGATCGGTTCTCCCGTACCGTGGTTGGCGACCCGCGCGGCACTGAAGCTGGGACTGCTCGACGCGGTCGCCGCGGGCCCCCGCGACCGCGGTGAACTCGCCGATTCCCTGAATGTGGCTGCCGCACAGATCGACCCGGTGATCAACGTGCTGCTGGATGTCGCGGTTCTACGTCTGGACGGCGACAAGGTCGCGGTCGGGGAGTACGGCGAGCGACTCGTCGACGATGACCACGCCCGTGAGGAATTCGACAGCCTCTATGCCGATCAGGTGCTCGCGCTCGCCGGACTCGCCGACGCCGTCACCGCGCGACGGTCGGCGTGGGAACACAGCACGGATACCACCTTGCGCCGGCATGTCGCATCCGCGGCGGATCGCTACGACGAGTTGGTCGACGAAGCCGACGGCCTGACCTTCCTGATGCCCGCTCTTGCTCGACTTCCGTTGTGGCGCGGATACTCCGACATTTCCATCGGCGGCCCGGCCGCACTCGTCGTCGCCGACGGGCTGCGCGACGGCGGCGTCAAAGCATCCATACGGATCGTCGAAGAGACGGAACCGCTCTCGGCACTTCGGCGGGCAGATTCGCAGGGCGACAAGGACTTCGGTGAGGAGTGGACCCGCACCGACGTGATGGTGCTGGCGAGCGCATGCGAACACCGCACCGACGACGAGGTGATCGGACACCTACGGGAACTCGTCGAGATCGCCGACTCGCTGATCCTCGTCGAATCGACCGAACCCGACGCGCTCAACACCCGCGCCACCGAAATGGCCCTGGTGCACCTCGGCGCCGTCGGCGTCCCCCCGCGCACCCAGGTCGACATCGAGCGGCTCACCACCGCCGCCGGCTGGTCGATCGTCACCTCCACGCCACTCGGGTGGGGCGTGGACTGCATCGAACTGACACCGACCGAGAGCTGACCGCTCGCCGACCGGTCGCTGACCCCGGCATCGTTGACGGCGCTCTCTCACGCGTTGACAGCGCTCGCGTGAACGTCGACAGCGCTTTCGAATGCCGTGAATCGGTGAATCGTGGCCACCACTGGTAGAAATAGGGCACCATGCCCCCGGCCCCGTCCCTGACCCGTGACGCCATCGTCGACGCCGCCATCCTCATCATCGAGCGCGACGGTGTCGACGGCCTCAGCATGCGCCGCCTGGCGGCAGAGCTCGGCTCCAAGCCGATGACGCTCTACAATTACGTGGCCAACAAAACCGAACTGCTGCAACTGGTTCTGACCGAAGTGGCGGCACGAATCCCATGGGTCCGGCCCGACGGTCCGCCGCGTGACCGGATGATCGACGTCGCGGTCGGCATGTACGACGAACTGGCGCGCATCTCCTGGATCGTCCCGATTCTGCGTGACGGGACCACCGTCGGCGCACCTGCGCTGGTCCTTGCCGACACCTTCGTCGAGGCCGCCCTGGAGCTGGGGGTCGACGAGGTCGAGGCGATGTCGGCCTGGCGCGCGGTGTGGTACATCGTCGCCTCCGAACTCCAATGGCAGGACACCCTCGCGCGCCGCACACCGGGCGAGAAGTCGTGGCATCAGACCATCGATCCCGCCGACCTCGTCGACGTCCCGACGATCGCGCGCCTCCTGCCGCACCTGCCCGAGTACGCCGCGCAGTTCCGGGTCCGCGACGCCGTGTCGGCACAGGTCGACGGGGTGCTCGCGCGGGCGTCGCGGGGCGCCTGAGCGCTGTCAACGCACACCAGGGCGCTGTCAACGTAGACGAGAGCGCCGTCAACGCACACCAGAGCGCTGTCAACGGCGCGGGGAGTCCCTTGTACCAACCGGGAGTCTTAGGTTACCCTCACGTACGCATACGTAAACGTACGCGTACCGAAACGCGTCGCGTACCCCCGAACGGAGGTTCCCGTGACCACGCCGTCGACGTCCGTCGCCGCGCCCGCACACCATCGGGCACTCATCGCGACGATCTTCTCGCTGCAGTTCCTCGTCGCGCTCGACATGTCCCTGGTCAACATCGCGCTCCCGCAGATGCGTAGTGACCTCGGATTCAGCGCCGCCGGACTGCAATGGGTGGTCACCGCCTATCTGCTGACCTTCGCCGGTCTGATGCTGCTCGGCGGACGCCTCGGCGACCTCTGGGGACGACGGACGGTCATCCTGGCCGGCCTCGCCCTCTTCGCGGTGGCCAGCATCGCCGGGGGAATGGCGACGGGCTCCACCCTGCTCGTCGGCGCCCGCGCACTGCAGGGCGTCGCCGGGGCACTTCTGGCGCTTGCATCCCTCGCTCTCGCGTCGAGCATCGCCGACCCGGCCGTCCGCAAGACGGCGATGGCCTTCTGGGGTGGTGCAGGAGCCGCCGGAGGTGCGGTCGGCGTCGTGCTCAGCGGCGTCCTCACCGACTGGTTCTCCTGGCGGGCAGTGCTGTTCGTCAATGTGCCGATCGTCGCGATCGCCTTCGCCGCGGCCCTGCGCGGTGTCGCGCACGAGCAACGGCGCGATGCCGGACGCCTCGACGTCGGTGGCGCGGTCCTCGTCACCGCAGGCGTCGGTGCGCTGGTCTACGCGGTCAGCTCGGGCGGCGACCACGGCTGGTCGTCGGCGCCCACCGTCATCGGATTCATCTGTGCGGCAGTACTACTGATCGGATTCGCTCGCGTCGAACGCTCCGTCACCCACCCGCTCATGCCACCGCATCTGATGGCCGCCCGTAGTATCCTGGGCGCCAACATCTTCGGATTCATGCTCGCCGCCGGCCAACTCGCGGCATTCTACTTCGCCTCACTGTTCGTGCAGACGGTCTGGAATGTCGAATCCGACATCGCCGGACTACTGTTCCTGCCGTTCTGCGGCGGCGTCGTCATCGGCATCGTGGTGTCGAGCCGGATCGCACCGATCATCGGTCCCCGCAACAGCATCGGGGTTCTCGGTCTGCTTGGCGCCGTCGGGCTGCTGCTGTTCGCGCTGATGCCCGACGAGTTCGACTTCTGGCGCGGAATCCTGTTGCCGTCCATGGTCGCGGCCATCGGTATCGGCGGATCGATGGTGCTCGTCGGCGCCGTCGGCACCGCCGGCGTGCGCGACTCCGACGTCGGCCTCGCCTCCGGCGTCCTCAACAGTTCCCGGCAACTCGGCGGCACCATCGGCCTCGCGATCCTGGTGACCGTCGCCGCGCACTCCACACTCCCCGCCGACGGCTTCCGGACCGGATTCGCTTTGGGCGCAGCGTTTCTCGCGTTCGGCACGGTGATCGCATGGTTCGTGCTACCCCGCACGAACCACCAGCACGACGCTCAGAAGTAGACCACCATGATCTGCGCCAGTAGCACTTTCACGATCATCGACACCGGGAAGAGCACCGCATACCCCAGCGCCACCCGCTGATCGGGAACCTTACCCATCGCGAACGCATACGGCGCCGGATTCAGTTGCGACCCGGTCAGACCGCCGAGCGCCCGCGCCGTCCCGTAATGCAGCACGGTACGCAGGCCGACGACGCACACCAGGGCGTGTGCCAGGGAGATCGTCAACCCCAGCACCACCAACTGAATACCGTTGTTGCCCAAAGCCGTCACCAACCCGGCTCCGGCGCCGGTGCCGACCGCCACCAGAAACACCAACAGCGAGTACTGATTCAAGGTGTTGGCGACGTTGCCCGGCAATGTCCACACCACCGGACCGGTGCGGCCGAGCGCGCCCAGGATCACACCGACGATGAGAGGCGCTGTGGCCGTGCCCAATACGAGCGTGCCGCCTCCGGGCAGCGGGATCTCGACGAACGCCAGCATCAGACCGATCGTCAATCCCAGGCCGAGGCCGATCGGATTGATGTCACCGGCGGCGCGTTCGGAATCACCGAGTTCGGTGGCGATCTCGGCGAGCCGATCGCGGTGTGCGGTCACCCGGAGACGATCCCCGCTCTGCAGCACCAGATCCGGCGTGGCGATGATGTCGACGTCGCCGCGACGCACCCGGCTGACCACCGCGTCGAACCGCTCCTCCATCCGTAGCTCCTGCAACTCACGGCCCACCAGCCGCGGATTCGACAGGGTGATCCGACGAAAGTCGATGGCACTGCGATCCATCCACGGTTCCGACGCCGCGGGCCGCCCCAACTCGTCGACGATCGATTCCGCCACATTCTCCCGCGCCGTGATGGTCACCAGGTCGCCGGGATACAGACGTTCGGACTCATGCGCGACGACGGTCTCCGCGTCCCGGGTCAATCGCGAGATGACCGCCGAAAACCGTTGGGAGAAATCGTGAACGGTCAGGCCCGGATCATGCACGATCTCCAGGGTGCGCACCACGATCGGCGGGAGCTTCTCCCGGTCCTCGGCGGTCGGCTTGCGTCTGCCGGCCGAGATCAGATACCTACACGCCAGGATCGTCAGGAACACCGTGATCGGATACGCCACGGCGTAGCCGATCGCGGGTTGCGGTGGGATGGGGCCATCGCCGGCGAGTTGCTCCTGCACGGCGCCGAGCGCGGCGGTCGCGGTACCCGCACCGGCGAACGACCCGGCGATCGTCCCGATGTCCAGCCCGAAGGCCTTGCCCACGCCGAGCGCGGCGGCGGCCATCGCGATGATGGCGGTGATCGACACCAGCACGGGTTTCCAGCCGGTGCGAATGGCGTTGACGAATGACGGCCCCGCGGCGATTCCGACGACATAACAGAACACGCACAGCGACAGGCTCGTCACGATCGGCGGCAATGACACATCGGAGTCGATCGCCGACAACGCGAGCGCGACGAACAATGCGCCCGCCGGGCCGAAGGAAACGGGGCCGAACGGGATTTTCCCCACGATGCATCCGACCCCGACGCAGAAGAACAGGGTGAGAAGTGGGCTGTCGACAAACCAGTGCATGAACTGCTCCCGACGTGAGTTCGAAACCTCTCACAGATCACCACGTCCATCACCCGATGGCAAGGGGCGCCGAAATCCCACCAGTCTCATCATTCACATCTATGCTGGGCGAAAGTCCCTGCCCCTACGTTCGACCGAAGGGGATGATCGTCGATGTCCCGACGACGGCAACGCGCACTCGCCGCGATCGGACTTGCCCTGATGGCGACGCTGACGGCATGCGGATCACCCACCCGACCACCCGAGAATCCTGCGCAAATGGTCACGCTCGACGACGAAACGATCCCCGCCCAATTCGACATGACCTACCGCTGGATTCCCGGTCCCGTCGTCGAGGTCAATGGCCCGGAGGGCACATTCGTGCGTGCCTTTGTCGAATCCTTCGAATTGGCCAACGCCGGGGAATCCCTGCAGTGGGGATATCCCGGTTTCGCCGATGCCGCGCCATCGAATATTTCCCAGATGATCACCGTCTATCCACCCGAGGTGTCCCCGACGGAGCCCGGCGTGGGTACCACCTTCTACACCGCGCTGCGCCGCGAGGACAGGGCCGACTGGACGCGAATCGTGTTGTGCCGATACAGCTATCAATCGGTGCGCGGCGCCGACAGCCCCAAGTGGCGATCCCGGACGATGCCCGCCCGCCCGGTCGAGATCGACCTCGTCCGCACCGGCGCCACCCCACCCGCCCGACCCACCGGCCCCGGTCGTACCACTGGCCGCAACGTCTTCGGCGGCTGGTATGTCACCCGCTTCGACTTCATGGCGATCTACCCGACACCCACCGCCGACCAGCACGCCTGCGACGCCGCGACGCCGGCCGACCTGCCCCGCCGCGAACCGATCGACCAGTCCCAGCCCTGGCCGACGATGCCACCGAGCCCCGGCTGGGCGACCGCGCCGCAGGTGTGACCGATCCCCTGGGAACTCGGCGTCGACGTCGCGTCGGCCGCCCGCACCGGCCGTGGCACGATCAAGGGCGTGGCAACCCCAACCCAGTGGATCGCAGGCGCGCGACCCCGAACCCTGCCCAACGCGATCGCCCCGGTGGTCGCCGGTGTCGGCGCAGCCCTCTACGTCGGCGACGTCACCTGGTGGAAGGCGGTGCTCGCGCTGCTGGTGTCCGTCGCCCTGATCATCGGGGTGAACTTCGCCAACGACTACTCCGACGGCATCCGCGGCACCGACGATGAGCGGGTCGGGCCGATGCGGCTGGTCGGGTCCGGGGCCGCCGCACCCGGGGCGGTCAAGGCCGCCGCGTTCGCCTGCTTCGGGTTCGGTGCTGTCTGCGGTCTGATCCTCGCGGTCACCACCGCGTGGTGGCTGGTGGTGATCGGTGCCGTCTGCATCGCCGGCGCCTGGTTCTACACCGGCGGATCCAAACCGTACGGCTATTACGGACTCGGCGAGATCGCCGTGTTCACCTTCTTCGGCCTGGTCGCGGTGCTCGGCACCCAGTACGTCACGTCGGGCCGCGTCGACTGGGTGGGCCTGGTCTGCGCGATCGCCGTCGGCGCCATCTCCACCTCGGTCCTGGTGGTCAACAACCTCCGCGACATCCCCAGCGACACCGAATCCGGCAAGATCACCCTCGCCGTCCGGCTCGGCGACCGCGCCACCCGCGTCCTGTTCGTCGTCCTCCTGTCGGTGCCGCTGATCGCGAGTCTGGTGCTCATCCCCGCCACCCCATGGGTGTTGATCGGGCTGGCCACCGCACCGTTGATCGTCGTCGCCGCCCGCCCGGTCCTCCGACACGCCACCGGCCCCGGTCTCATCCCGTCGCTGGGTGCCACCGGCATTGCGATGCTGGTGTGGTCGGTTCTCACCGCGGTCGGTCTGGCGCTGGCTTGACGGGTCTGGAGCGGATCAGCGGATATAACCGGGATGGCTCAGCGGTCTCGCGTCAATAATTGTCGTGGGTGGTCGTATTCATCCCGGTTATATCGGTATCGAGATCGGCTTCGGTGCGCGATCCCGCTTCCGGTGCCCGTCGATTGCCGCGGCGATCCGGGTTTCGTCCTGTAACGCCACCGGCCCCGGTCTCATCCCGTCGCTGGGTGCCACCGGCATCGCGATGCTGGTGTCCTCGGTTCTCACCGCGGTCGGTCTGGCGCTGGCTTGACGGGTCTGGAGCGGATCAGCGGATATAACCGGGATGGCTCAGCGGTCTCGCGTCAATAATTGTCGTGGGTGGTCGTATTCATCCCGGTTATATCGGTATCGAGATCGGCTTCGGTGCGCGATCCCGCTTCCGGTGCCCGTCGATTGCCGCGGCGATCCGGGTTTCGTCCTGTAACGCCACCGGCCCCGGTCTCATCCCGTCGCTGGGTGCCACCGGCATCGCGATGCTGGTGTGGTCGGTCCTCACCGCGGTCGGTCTGGCGCTGGCTTGACGGGTCTGGAGCGGATCAGCGGATATAACCGGGATGGCTCAGCGGTCTCGCGTCAATAATTGTCGTGGGTGGTCGTATTCATCCCGGTTATATCGGCATCGGCGCCCGCGACCCCGCTTCCCGTGCTCAACGATTCCCGCAGCATCCGGATCTCGTCCTTCAACTCGCGGATCTCGGCGGCGGTCGCGGCCCGGCCGGCGTCATCCTCCTCGGCAACCCGCTCGACGATCCACGACGCGATCGTCGCGGTGACCACACCGATGAGACTGATCCCGCCGATCATCAGCAGCACCGCGACCACCCGTCCGGTGATCGTCACCGGCGCGAAATCCCCGTAGCCGACGGTGGTGACGGTGACGAACGACCACCACACCGCATCCCCGAACGACGTGATCGTCGCGCCCGGACGTCCCCGTTCGGCGTCGTACACCGCCAGGGATGCCACATAGATCAGCAGGATCGCCGTCGCGGAGGTGTAGATCGCGACCCGACCGCGGATCGCACCACCGAGCGCCTTCTGCAGCGCACCGACCAGGATAACCAAGCTGACCAGCCGCAACGGTCGCAGGATCGGCAGGACCACGACCGCCAGATCGAACAGGTGCCGCACAAACCAGCGTCCCCGATCCGGGGTGATCGACAACCGCACGAAGTAGTCGACGACGAACACCAGCCACGACAACCCGACGACGATCCCGATACCGAAGGAGAACAGCCGACCGGGATCGCCGAGGACATCCACCGAGTACGCGATCAGGAACAGGGCGGCGATGATCGCCAGCGGCCATTCCGCACGTTTCTCCCACCCGGCAAGGAGATCGAAGCGCTCCTCGCGCGATCGTGGCATCCCATGTCCTCACGTCGGGTGAACTGTCATCCGAATCGGTCGGCCCACGGTACCTGCCCGGTCCGACATCGGTGATCACTCGGCGGGTTCGGCCTCCGGGATGTCGCTCGGGCCGGACTCCGAGGACTCCGAGGGCTCCGACGGCTCCGAAGAGGTGCTCGGAATCACCTGCGCATCGAATTCGGGGACCTCGGGGACCGCGGGTTGCTCGTTCGGCGTCACCGACACGCGGGTTTCGGAGGTGCTCGGGTCCGTCGTCGTCGAGGTCGTCGGCGAACTCGTTTCGCCCGCGCCGCCACCCGCTGCGGGCGCCTCGGAAGTCGTCTCGGCGGGCGGGGCCGGCGGAGTGGTCGACTCGGTCGGGGTGGACGGAATAGGTGTCGGCGGCACCGGGCTCGCCGGATCGGTCGCCACCGAGGCGGGCGCGGACTCGGATTCGATGGAGGCGACCTGGGCGGCAAGCGTCTGCTGGGTCGCGACGAGTGCGGTCGGGTCGGCGGCCTGGATGGCGGCCGTCGCGGCGACCAACAGATCCATCACCGTGCCGGGTTCGGTGCCCGGATCGCCGAGGGAACTCCACACCTCGTATCCGCGGACCTTGCCCCGATACCGTTTGGCCAATTCGGCTGCGAAGGCCGCGAACTCGTCGATGCGCGGGGCGTCGGTGTCGGTCTCGCCCGCCGACCACGGCGAGGTGACCGCCGCGACGATCACCACGTTCATGCCGCGCGCCTGCGCCCCTTCGACGATGTCGTCCAGGCGTGACCACGCCGCCGAATTCTCGCCATCGGCCTCCAGATACTGCCACGGCGCGCCGACCCGGATGTCGGTCACACCCAGCGCACTCAGGTTGTCCAGGGTCGCGTCGAGGTCGGCGTCGGAGATCCGGTAGATCTTGTCGTCGACGACACCGAGTTGGGTGGGTTCGGACCCCATCGAGGCCAGCGCGACCTGCAGGTCGGTGCTGGGTGCCGACGCGCTGGTGTCGACGCCGGGTACCGCCCACACCGTGGTGCCGACCATCACGCCCGCTATCCCGGCCACTAGCACACCCGCAGCGACGCGGCGCGTCAGCGGGGTGAAACTCGGCATCATGACGGGACTTTCTCAGGTGCGATAAGGACGTACTCAGGATTGTCCCGTACTTGGGGGCCATAAGGGAAGTAAATGCCTGTCCTACGACCAAGCGAATTTCAAAAAGTGCGCAATCCGTGACCGCGTCGGGTCATCCCGACGGACCGAGGGGGTCTCAGGACGACGCCGGCAACCCGAACGCCGCGAGCACCGTCTTCGACCACAGCTTCTGGCCCGCCTCGTTCGGATTGAGGCCGTCGGCCATCAACGCGGCGCGTGCGGAGGCGTCGGCGGGAAACGCCGAGTACACGTCGATCACCTGAATGCCCGCGGCATCCATCGCCGACGCGTACCCCGACACCTGGTCGGAATTGTCGCCGTCACGCGGCGGATTCTGCTTGATCACCGCAATCCCGGCATCCGGATATTTCTTCTGAATGGCCGAGATGAGTGGCTGGATCTGCTCGGCCAGCGGCTGCGACGCATCCTCGGTGAGGCCGAAGTTGAGCAGCACCAGATCCGGTGTGCCGATCGATTCGCCCGACGGGGCGGTGGTCAGCGCGGTCAGATTGTCCAGCGCATACGCCGCGTCCTTGCCCGACGCCGAACCGTTCCAGAAGCCGATCGCCCCGTTGGGGCCGGTGCCGAGGACCACCGGTGCCCCGTACTTGGAGGTCGTGGGGTTCCAGTAGGCGGTGGCGACCGTCCGGTCCAGTGAACTGCTGATCGCCCGGCCCAGCTCCGGGGCCCACCCCGACGTCGAGGCTCCCGTCGAATCACCAAGCAGCAGAATCGTTTTCGGCTCCTTCGGGTCCGCCTTCGCGGCGTCGAAGAAGGCGACGGTGGCCGGGGTGGCCGCGGGCGCGGTGGTACTCGGCGCGCTCGGCGTCGTCGTCGCGGTCGATGACGTCGGAGCGGTCCGGTTGGACGAGATCACCAGCCCGACCACCAGGATCACCACGCACACGGCCATGACAATCCACGCCCACAGCGGAGCGGAATCATAGATCCGCCGCACCCAATTCTTCACGTCGCCAAACCCCGATCACCGAACCGCACGCCCAACAAATGTCCTCACCCTAGCGGGCCCCGGGAATCACTGCCCGATTCACCGTCGCCGTCGTGTGGTCCGGTCGAGGGAATTCTCGTCCGGGAAATTCGCCTCAACAATCACCGGTGGCCGGCTGTCCGGCGAAACGCGCGGCGATCCACTGTCCGAGCAGTGCACCGGGGTCCAGCGAATGCCCCTGCCCCTCGCGACGCACCCTCGTCACGGTGTCCCCGAGCGTGCACGCCCGACCGAGGGTGACTTCCATCACGTCGACCGGGATGATCTCGTCGACGCTGCCGTACATCGCGAGGATGGGCACGTCGGTTCGGGTGCGCGGCAACGACATCGAGTCCAGGACGCCCCGCAGCCGGTCGGCGTCGGCGGCATCGGCCATGAAGGCGTCGCCGTCGGCGGCGTTCACCTCGTCGGTCAATCCCGAGCGTTCCCCCGAACACGACACCAGCGCGTCGACGTTCTGCCCGACCGCCCCGTGCAGGTAATCCCCGGCGGTGAGCTGCGGATTCGCCTGCGCGACGCCCTTCACCAGAATCGGATACAGCCACCGTTGTGACGGCGTCAGTTCGCCCGACTGGGCGCGATCGACGAGGTAACCGGCGTCGAGCAGGGGCACCGTCGCCGCCGCTCCCACCAACTGCCCGGCGCCCGGACCGTAACCGGCGAACTCCTCGGCGCTCGCCCACGCCGCCGCGCCGCCCTGAGAGGCGCCGACCGCCACCCACTCCGGGCCGATCGTCGGCTCCACCGACCGTGCCGCGCGGGTGGCGTCGATGACGTTGTAGCCCGCGGTCCGCGGCTCCAGATAGGGGTGAGCCGGCCCGCTCGTGCGTTCGCCCAGACCCTGATAATCGGTCGTGACCACCGCATATCCGGAGTTCAGAAAGCCGGCGACGGCCCGGATGTCACCGAACATGTCCGCGCGGTCGGACGGCCCGCAATCGCGGGTCACACCCGTGGTGCCGTGCGCATAGGCGATCAACGGCCAGCCGCCCGCGGGCCGGTCGCCGCCGGGAACGAACACCGCACCGGAGACGGTGGTGGCCGCGCCGTCGACCCCGGACACCGACCGATACACGATGCGGGTGGCGCGCGTCTCCGACGGCAGGTACGACGACCACGCGGTCAGCGGATCGGTGGACGACACCACCTGCCCGCGCGCCGCCAGGGTCGCCGCCGCCGGCGAGGGTGCCGCGGCGGGGGAGTGCACGGCCTCCGGTGCCGCGGAATCGCAGCCGACGACGACGATCGCGGTGCACACCGCCACCACCGCACAGGCCATCCGATTCCGCAACAACACACGGAGAACGGTAGCGGGCCCGCCGACGCCGGATTGCATTGGCGTTGCGGGTGCATGATTCTGTTTCGCGTGGGTGTGCTTCTCGGGGGAGAAATCGGGACCGACGACGACGCTGTCGACGACAGGCGGCGGCGCAAGTCGATGCCGCCGGAAATCAGTGCCGACCCCGAGGCGATCGTCGCGCCCGCCGACGACGAGATCTACGAATACCTGGGCCCACAGATGCGATGGGTGCAGCTCGCGTTGCTGATCGCGTTCGGGTTGTCGGCGTGGTCGCTGACCGCCTTCGCCACCGCGCACCCCTGGCTGTGGCCGGCGCTGGTGGTGCTGGGCCTCAACGCCATCGGCACCCTGCTGTCCCTGGCGACCGGCCTCAGCCGACGTCGTGTGACCTGGCGCACACATCAACAGTGTGCTGCCACTTGGGTTCCCGACGGCGGGGTGTTCGCCTCCGTCGACGTGTTCCTGCCGACCTGCGGCGAAAGCCTGGCCATCCTGCGCGCCACCTACACTCACGTCGCGGCGTTGTGCTGGCCGGGTGAGCTCACCGTGCACGTGCTCGACGACGCCGCCTCCGACGAGGTCCGCGACCTCGCCGCCGAATTCGGATTCCGCTATCACCTCCGCCCCGACCGCGGGCACCTCCGCAAGGCCGGGAACCTCCGTTACGGATTCACCCAGAGCTCCGGTGACGTGGTGATCATCTTCGACGCCGACTTCTGCCCACGCCACGACTTCCTCGCGCACCTGATGCCCTACCTCGACGACCCGCGGGTCGCCATCGTGCAGAGTCCGCAATGCTTCGCCACCACCGAGACGATGGGCTGGATCCAACGCACCGCCGGCGCCACCCAGGAGTTCTTCTACCGGTGGGTGCAGCCGTCCCGCGACCGCATGGACGCCGCCAATTGCGTTGGCACATCGGCCCTCTACCGGCGCAGCGCCCTCGAGGCGGTCGGCGGGTTCGCCCCCATCGAACACAGCGAGGACCTGCACACCGGCCGTCACCTGCAGCAGGCCGGCTACCTGATTCGCTATGTGCCGGTGGTGCTCTCACGGGGACTGTGCCCGTCGGATCTCGCCGGCTTCCTCAACCAGCAGTACCGCTGGTGCATGGGATCGCTGTCGCGGGTGCGCAATACCGTTGTGGCCGAGCCGAAACGGATGACCTTCCGGCAGGCGATGGCCCATTGGGCCGGGGTCTTCTACTACCTGACGACCGCATTCAACGTCTTCCTGGTCTTCCTGCCCGGCGTCATCATGGTGACCGCCTTCCCCGACGACGTCCGGCCCTGGCAGCTGGTGCCGTTCCTGTTCGGGCTGTGGGTGTATGTGGTGATGTTCCCGTTGGTGTCGCGCACCCGCTGGCGATTCGAGGTGCTGCGCATCCAGATGGCCTACAGCTTCGCCCACGCCATCGCCATCCTGCACAAGATCATCGGCCGCGAAATCGGTTGGGTGCCCACCGGAGTCGTCGGCAAGTCCAACTCGCTGGCCCGCTCCATCAGCATCCTCGGCGCGGTGTCGCTGGGGGCGTCGCTGATCGTGTTCTGGGTGTTCATCCTGCGCGACATCCGCTACCACGGACTCGCCTCATTCTGGATGATGGTCGGATTCGCCTGCGTCTACACCTATCTCGCCCTCCCCCTGTTCGTCGAATTCATGCGGATCCTGTTCTCCCGCGGACGATCGAAGGTGTCGGCATGAACGGCTGGACCGACCCCGACGACCATCCCACCCAGCGCATTCCGCGGATCGCGGACGTGCCCGGATACGAGATGGGTCCCGACGATGTGGATACCGACCGGTTCGGTGCGGCGGAGCCGACCCCGCCTTCCGACGTCCCCCCGCGTGACACTCTTCCTCGTCCGACCATCACCGACCGCCGCCCGACCGCACCGAACTGGAACCGCATCACCGCGTGGGAAGTGGTGGGCTACACCGCCGTCATCGTGTTCATCGGGGCGGTGGCATTGGGTGTCTTCGACATCATGTTGCCGTGGACGACGTCGTGACCGCACCGCACACCTCGAAGTTCTTCACCGACATCGCCGGGCTCCGCGGCGTCGCGGTGCTGCTCGTCGTCCTGTTCCACGCCCGCATCCCCGGACTCGACGGCGGGTTCGTCGGCGTCGACATCTTCTTCGTCATCTCCGGGTTCCTCATCACCGGCCTGCTGATCCGGGAGTTCGAACGCAGCGGATCGTTGTCGTTCAAGGGGTTCTACGCCCGGCGCTTCCGGCGGATCATCCCGGCCGCCGCCCTGGTGATCGTGGTGTCGCTGATCGGCGCGATGCTGACGATGCCGCTGCTGCGGGTGTTCAAACAGGCCATCGACTTGCTCGCCGCCGCAGCCAATCTCGCGAACTGGCACTTCATCGCGCAGAACGCCGACTACCTCGCCGGCGCCATCGACGGCAGCCTCGCCACCCACTTCTGGTCACTGGCCATCGAGGAACAGCTCTACTTCGTGTGGCCGCTGACGATCTTCTTCGCCGCCATCCTCGTCGCGAGAACCCCACTGCGCAGACACCTTTCGATCCGCTGGTCCATCGCGCTGGTCGTCGGACTGTTGACCATCGGGTCGTTGATCTGGGCGATCCGGCTCACCCCGGTCGATCCGGCCACCGCGTACATGGCCACCTACACCCGCGTCTGGCAGTTCGGAGTCGGTGGACTGCTCGCCGTGATCGAACCATTGCTGGCGTGGTGGTCGCGAAAAGCGCTGTCGGCGCGAGCGTTCGCGATCCTGCTGGGGTGGGCCGGGCTCGCGGGCATCGTCGCATCGGCGGTCCTCATCGACGCCTCCACGCCGTACCCGGGAACGGCGGCACTGCTGCCGACGCTGGCGGCGGCCCTGCTGATCCTGTCCGGACAGGTCAGTCCCGGAGCATGGTTCGCCCCCGGATTCCTGCTGTCGTTTCCGCCGATGCGTTTTCTCGGTCGGGTGTCGTACTCGTGGTACCTGTGGCATTGGCCGGCGCTGGTGCTCTTCGAGACGCAGACCGGGATCACCACCTGGCCCGCGTTGCTCGCGGTGAGCGGGGTGTCGCTGCTGATCGCGACCGCCTCGACGCTGTACTTCGAAGAGCCGATCATCCGCAATGCCGAACTGAAGCGCAACAATTCGGCGTCCATCTCGGTCGGGCTGACCGGGCTGGTCATCGGGTTGGCGACGGCGATGGTCGTCGGCGTGGTGACCGTCAACATCGCCAGCAAGGACACCATCACCAACGCCACGTTGAGTTATCAGTCGGTGTTCGGGCAGGAGAGTTCGGCCACGTCGGGACCGGTGGTACCCAACCCGTTCCAGGCCTACGACGACCGTCCCGAACCCCACGAATGCCTGGTCCCGGTGGGGGAGTACGGCCCACCACACGAATGCGCCTTCGGGCCCGGTGACGGTATCCCGGTGGTGCTGTTCGGTGACTCGCACGCCGAACAGTGGGCGGAGACGGTGCGCGACATCGGGAATGCGCACGGCTGGCGGATCTACCAGTTCACCAAGGCGGCCTGCCCGGTGCAGAACATCCTGCCGCAACGCGGACGACCCGACCCGTTCAACAAGGAGGACTGCATCCGCTGGCGGGAGGACACCCTCAACCAGATTGCGGCCATCCAGCCGAAGGTCATCGTGTTCTCGTCACTGTCGACGTATGTACCCACCTACGAGGAGTCGGCCGCGGCCTGGGACGACAGCCTCACCCGGCTCCGCGACACCGGTGCCGAACTGGTCTACCTTGCCGACACCCCGTACCCCAATTTCCAGATCGCCGACTGCATGTCGGGTGCCCTCGACGACTGGACGAAATGCAACTTCCACCTCGACGACGTCGTCCGCCACGAACCCATCCTCACCGAACAGGCCCGCGGCGGCGACCGCGACATCCTCACCCTGTCGGTCAATGATCTTCTGTGCGAGGGCAATACCTGCTTCCCGGCCCGCAACAAGATTCTCTTCTACCGTGACGAATCCCACCTGACCGCCACCGCCGCACGCGTTCTCGGCCCGGCCCTCACCAAACAACTCGACAAGGCGCGCTTCGACTATCGGGCGAGGTAGCTCTGATGCTGCAACTCAAGTCGCTGGTCGGGCCGACCCGGGCGCTGCCCCTTGGTCTGGGCTGCAGTTCAATTCGCTGGTCGAGCCGACCCGGGCGCCGTCCCTTGGTCTGGGCGGCAACTCAATTCGCTGGTCGAGCCGAACCGACCGTCGTCCCTTGATCCGGGCTGGAACTCAATTCGATGGTCGAGCCGACCCGGGCGCTGCCCCTTGGTCTGGGCTGCAATTCAATTCGATGGTCGAGCCGACCGGAGCGCCAGCGGAGGTCGTGTCGAGACCGGGTGACCCGGTGCTGGGAGCTGCTGGGCTGGGTGTCGTGAAGGCTGTCCGTCCAGCACGAACCCGCCGATGTGCCAATATAACCGGGACCGCTCAGCCTATCGGAAGCAATTATTGTTTCTGATCCGCTGAGCCATCCCGGTTATATTGCCTCGCCGCCCGATCCCACCCCACAGGCCGATATAAACGCGGTGTGAGAGGGCCTTCGCGTCGTATATATCGACACGAGCGGCCTCTCACACCGCGTTTGTATCCGGTGCTGGTGCCGTTGCGGCGAGATCAACCCCCGCTGGCCGACCGTAACCCCGCTGGCCGAGTGCTCGTGAGGAACGAGCGAGTGTATCCGCCGTCGAGGTCGAGGCCACTCCCGCAGCTCTCCGCACCATCGCCGAGCACGAACCCGCCGGTGCGCCAATATAATCGGGACCGCTCAGCCCATCGGAAGCAATTATTGTTTCTGATCCGCTGAGCCATCCCGGTTATATCGCCTCGCCGCCCGATCCCACCCCACAGGCCGATACATCCGGCGAGATCAACCCCGCTGGACGACGGACTGCTCGTGACGTAACCCCCGCTGGCCGAGTGCTCGCGAGGAACGAGCGAGTGTATCCGCCGGGCAGATACACCGACTCGCAAGCTCACCGGCACTCGGCCAACGGGAGTTGGTCGGTGCGAACTACTCGGTGCGCCAATATAATCGGGACCGCTCAGCCTATCGGAAGCAATTATTGTTTCCGATCCGCTGAGCCATCCCGGTTATATCGCCTCGCCGCCCGATCTCACCCCAAACGCCGATACAAACGCGGTGTCACAGGGCCTTCGCGTCGTATATCGACACGGGCGGCCTCTCACACCGCGTTTATATCGGTATCCGGCGGATCCAGCCGTCGCGACCCGTCAATTCTGGTCGCAGGCAACCCCGTCGCCGTCACGGTCGAGGCCCGGCCGGTAGCCGGGTTCGCCGAGATACAGCGGAGCCGCCCCGGCCGCGCGGGCATCGGCGCAACTCGAGTAGTACGCACCCGGCGCCTGCGTGGTGGTCGGCACACGGGGAATCGTGGTGGTCGGCTCGGGGGTCTCGGTGCTGGTCGGGATGAGCCCACGGGGGACCGTACTGGCGTTCGGCACCGCCGAGGTCGACGCCGGGGCCGACGACGACGCCCTCGAACTGGTGCTCGGCGATTCGGTGACCGTCACCGTCGACACACTGGTCACCGTCGTGGTGCTCGGCGCGGCCGCGGTGTCCCCGCCGGAGCCGATCACCCCGCCGATCCCGCACGACAGCAGCAGCGCAAACAGTCCGAGAATGATGGCGCCGATGATGAGCAGCGGCTTCTTACCCCCACCCGACGACCCACCCGACGGCGGTTGCCCACCCGTCGGCGGCTGATCACCCGGCGGCGGGGTCGGGGGAGTCGGCGGCCACTGCTGCGTTGTCATACTTGTTCGCCTTTCACACGATCTCCCGTGTTCCTACCAGTCCGGGTGCAGGTGTCACTGTCCCCCGAAGAGACCAATTCGGACAAACCGCCAGGTCAGCCGCCGACCATCGTCGCCAGTCCCTGCCGGAACGCGGCCAGGCTCGCCGGCGTCGAATTGAAACGCCAGTCCCGTTCCTTGTCCATCTGAAACCAGACGAATCCCTGCACCCGCGAGTGGTTTTCGACGACACCGAAGAAGTCGCGAATCCAGTTGGCCTTGGCGTCGGGACCCTCGCCCTCGGCGGCGGCGACCTCGGTGATGAGGATCGGGTGGCGGGAATCCAGACGTGCCAACGCCGCCAGACCCGACGTGAACAGGTCGGGGGCGCTCTGCCAGTGATGGCCGGGCACATCACCCCAGTTGTAGCCGTCCAGGCCGAGCCGATCCACCAGGTTGGGTCCGGGGTAGGCGTCGTCAAAAGGACTGGTGCCCAGGGTCAGTGTGTTGGGCGCCCACACGAACTCCAGTGTGCCCGGACGTTGCGCGCTGATCACCGTGTGCATCCGCGTCCACGCGGCGCGGTAGTCGGCGGCGGTGTTGCCGTTCACGCCGACCGCCCACGGATACCACGTCCCGTTCATCTCCTGAGCGAACCGCAGCAGCACCGGTTTGCCCCACGACGCGAGAGTGCGTCCCCAACGGGCGAATTCGGTGTCGTACCGACCGGCGGCCACCTGCGACAACGCATACGCGGGCTGGGTGATCCCGCCGTCGGGACGCCACGGTTCCAGCGTCAGTAGGGGAGTCGCGCCGAACTCGATGATCGCCGACAGCGTGCGCAGCGGCACCTCGTCGCCGATCGCGGCAAAGCAGTGCGCATACGACGGCGGCGCGCCCGCCAGATTCGTCAGCTGCTGCAGCGGGGTGCGCGTGGTCCCCGCGATCGGCATCACCGACGGAATGAACGCGCCCCACCGTCGCGGCGGCGGGGCCGCCGAGGAACTGGTCTCCGCAGGCGTCGTCGACGAACAGGCCGCCACCGCGAGGCCCGTCGCACCCAGCAGACCCGCACGCAGCAGGTCACGGCGTCGCAGGCCCGGCATCTCCACCCGGCAATGCTATGCGACGCCGACCCGGCCGGTCCCGGCACGCTCCGGGACCACTCACCCGTCCCGCCATTTCCCCACCGAGCGCCGCACGCCGTGAATACACTTTCGAAACAATGCCCACAGAGTCATCGGGAGGCTCGCAGTGAATGCCCGCAGAATCACGTGCCGGACATGGGTGACGACATTCATCGCGGTCATTTCCGTGGTGATTGCACTGCTCGGCGTGACGATCGCCAACCCGACCGCCCGCGCCGCCGACGTCCCCGCCCCGGACGATGGTTACGGCTTTTCGCAGGGCGCCGCCACCCAGTACCTCAGCGCGGCCGACGTGAACCGCGAGCTCGACGCGGTGGCGAAGACGCATGCGCAGTGGCTGCGGGTGTTCATCGACTGGTCGAGCGTGGAGGCCACGAAGGGCAGCTACGACTGGACCATCCCCGATCGTCTGGTCGCCGCGGCCCGCGCACGCAACCTGAAGGTCCTCGCGCTGGTCACCACCACTCCGACGTGGGCGCGGCGAGCCGCGGCACCCGGCCAACTCGGCATCTACGCCCCGCCGTCCGACCCGGCGACGCTCGGCGCATTCCTGCAGAAGGTGATAGCGCGCTACGACGACGTCACACGATTCGAGATCTGGAACGAGCCGAACCTGCCCGCATTCTGGGGTCTGACACCGTCGAATCCCACCGAGTACACGGCCCTGCTGAAAGCGGCCTACGCAGCGGTCAAACAGAAACTGCCGGGAACCGAATCGACGGTGGTGGCCGCCGGAATGAGCCCTGATGCCGGCGCCGTGGATTTCGTCACGAAAATGTATGCGGCAGGCGCGAAAAGCTATTTCGACGCCGCGGCAATGCATCCCTACGTCTTTCCCGGCGGCATCTCCGCGACCCCCAACGGCTGGACGGAACTGCAACAGATCCGAGGGGTGATGGAATCCTACGGCGACTCCGCCAAGCGCATCTGGATCACCGAGATGGGCGCGCCCACCCGGCCGACGACCACCTCGGACACCACCAGTTCGTCGGGCTCCACCGGGTCGCTGGGATTCGGGGTCAACGAGATGGTCAGTCAGCAGGAGCAGGCCACCCAGATCCTCGACGTCCTCAGCGCCGCCAAGAACTCCGGCTACTGCGGGCCCGCGTTCATCTACTCGGTGCGCGACTGGGGGACCTCGGCCAACAACCGCGAGGACAACTTCGGCGCGCTGCTCACCAACGACTGGCAACCCAAGTACACCGCGTCGGTGCTCGCGCGGTAGGTCACCGCATCCGCGTCGGGGTGTGCCGTCCGGTGCGTTGACGGGCCGTGACCGTCACCGCCCACACCGCGATCCCGACCGCCACCGCCGACAGCAGATCCGATTCGGTGACGCCGTTATGGCTGGTCACGGCGAGCAGCACGGCCCCCTCGAGCGGACGATTCCAGATCACCCACGCCCCGGCCACCAGCACCAGCACGACGGCCGCGCGGATACTCGGCCGCAGCAGAGTCCACAGCCCGCACGCGAAGAGCAGGTTCAGCAGCACAAGGGCATGGAAGAGGTCAGGTGAACGCATCGTGAACAAGTATGGCCGGATTCGCTGCCGCGTCGCTGACCGACCGGTGTGAGCCTGCCCTCGCGCCCCTCGCGCCAAGGCACGATTCCGAATCGATTCGAACCATTCCATTGCGATACCAGGGCAGATCGTGTCACCGTCCGCGTGTCGGGACAGTCATCACACCGAGGAGCGACATGACCTATCCCCCGAACAACCCCGGTGGCACGCCCAACCCGGAGGACCCCTACGGCAACCAGGGCTACGGCAATCAGTCCTACGGCAACCAGCCATATGGAAACCAACCGTACGGCGGCCAACCGCAGTCCGACCAGCCCTACGGGCAGTATCCGCCACCGCCCGCGGCGCCCGGCGGATATGCCACCGGCCCCGCCGATTTCGACCTCGGAACGGCATTGAGCTACGGCTGGAACAAGTTCAAGGCCAACGCCGGGACGTGGATCGGCATCTCGTTGATCGCGTTCATCATCGTCGCGGTGATCGACAGCGCCGCAAGGGGATTCGACTATGAGTCGACGAGTGTCACGTCGAACATCATTCCCGGCTTGGTATCCGGAATCCTCAGTGTGCTGGTGCAGGCCGCGTTCACCCGCGGCGCGCTCGACGAACTCGACGGCCGCAAGCCGGGTATCGGTGACTTCTTCAAGTGGAACAACCTCGGCAACGTCTTCATCGCGGCGATCCTCGTGTGGGTGATCACCACGATCGGCTACATCCTGCTCATCATTCCCGGCCTGATCGCCACGTTCCTGCTCTGGTACACCTTCGCTTTCGTCATCGACCGCAATCTGTCGGCGGTCGACGGACTCAAGGCCAGCTTCAATCTGACGTCGAAGAACGTCGGCTCACTGTTGCTGCTCGCGGTCGTGGTGATCGTGCTCAACATCGTCGGCGCGATCCTCTGCGGTGTCGGACTGCTCGTCTCGGCCCCGGTGACCCTCATCGCGTCGACGTACGCCTACCGCACCCTCTCCGGTGGAGCGGTGAGCCCGGCGCAGTGACGCACCGAGACGCCCGCGCATCTGTGGTGTCCGTCACTCGATGACACTGGAAGCGAGTCCTGTCTCACTCTCGCGTGCACGCATGGTGGATCGACCGATCCACACCTTAAGCTCACCTCATGATGATGAGTCGGGGCATCATCGCAGGAATCGTAGGCGTCTTCGCGGCGCTCACCATGTCTGCGTGCAGCCAATCACCTGTCAGTAGCGGACCCACGTCCGCTTCCACCACCGCTGAATTGCCCGCGGGCATGAAGCTCACCGCCAATGGCGACGAAATCGTCTGGTGCGCAATATCTCCGCCCTACCAAGGGATGTACTGGGTGGTCGTCGTCGGCGATCCAACCGGTGGACCCTGCGGCGCCGGGGAGGTCATCACCCAGGAGCAGTTCGACGCCATCGGGGCCACCGAGGTCTGCGAGGTCACACTTCCTGACGGGGGTACCGCCACGTACTACGCCAACTCGGCGGCACGTGCCCGGAACCTCGCCCAGGGAGCATGTGTCGCGAGTTGATCTGCGGCACAGGTAATTTCAGTATCCACCACATCAATCTTCGGGGGAGATTGTTCATGTTCTCTGGAATGCGCATGCGCGCAACCACTCTCGCCGTGGCGGCAGCCATCGGCACCACCATCGCCGCGGGTCCGGCACTCGCCGATCCAACGCCGGTGCCGGCGTCGACGCAGTCGGCGATCGGTCTGGACTGGACCGCCATCGGCGCGCACGCGGCCGCCGCCGGTGACTCCGCGGGCGCGGCCGCCGCTGGTTGGGTTCTCGACGGTCAGCGTGGCGTGACACCCACCGCCGCCGACAGGCTCACCGTCGAGCACGCGGTGCTCGCCGCGGTCGCCTACGACGACGACACCACGGGTACCACCACCGAGGGCGCCACCGGCGAGGGCACCACGGGCACCGCGACGCCGGACACGTCCACCGGGTCGTCGTCGACGGGGTCCTCCGACCTCGGTTCGGACTTCATCCAGGACGCCCTCAAGCAGTTCTTCGCCGACTTCGACTGGTCGGTGATCACCATCCCGCTGCTGTCCATTGCGCTTCAGGGACAAGGGATTCCGGCGGTGATCGCGACACCGTTGGCGCAGCTGATCTGGACGGTCATCGAGGCCACGTTCCCCTCGGCAACCAAGTAGCAACGAACCTTGACTCGGCCGGTCCGGCTCCCACTTCCTCGGGGCCGGACCGGCGGAGTCGTGTGGACCGAACGGACGAATCCGACACGAGCACGCGCCATCCGGCGGGGCAGCGGGTTGAATACCGCACATGCCGATCATCCGCCGTGTGCTTGTGTCCGCGACCGCGCTGGTCGCCGGGTGCGTGGTGGCGGCCTGCACGGCGACCGTCGACGGTGACGCCGACGCCGTCGACGACGTGATGCCGGTGTCGTCGGTGGACGCGTCCGAACTGCCGACGGTGCTCGACGAACTCGAACCCGAGGCCAGCAGCCTGACGCTGGCTCCGGAACTCACGACCACCTCGGTGATGCCGGCCGGACCCTCCACGTGCGGTCCGGCACCCGAGTGGCGGGCGTATGTGGTGGTCACGTCCGGGGAACTGTCCTGCCCCGACGCGATCACCCTCATCGAGAACTTCAACAACGACCCCGGTATCCGCCGCGGCGATCACGGTGCCACCGTCGACGGCTGGAACTGCAACATCTACGGCGCAGCCGAAGTCCCGGACACCGGCTACGTCATCAAGTGCGTTCGTCCCGATGGTGCGACGGTGACCGTGTCGGATCCGCGGCGGGCGCCGTGAGGGCGAGGGCGGTTCGCGGCGATGCTGTCGGTGAGTGACGAACGCCGTTCGGGATAGTGCCCGGATGACCTCTGACACAGCCGCGCCGGCCGGGTTAGCTTGTGCACGAAGGGCTTGTCGCACGGCGACGGGGTCGGGATCATGGACGCCAACTCACCGGTCGTGTCGGGGACGACGGTACACCTGCAACACCTCGTGAGGTTGATCATGGTTGTCGCTGTCCTCGTCATTGTCGTCGCCACCGTGGTGGTGCTCGTCTCCCTGCCCGTCACTCGCGCAACATCGGCCGACTTCTATCACCGGTCGACTGCGGCGACATGGAAGTCGCGGAGGTAACCGGCCTACTGCTGACCCCTCTTGCCCATTTCTAGACATGTGGTCGAGTATCGGACGTCCGTGACCTGGGGTTTTGTCGCGAGGCTACTCGGCAGATGTCTAGAAATGGGCAAGGGTCGGCGTGGTCGTGCGTATCTCTGGCCCCGGATAGGCCTCTCTCGTTCACTGACAGCCGGCTTGAATTGCATTGATGCCCACTATTTTCCGTCGGTCGAGCCGACGAGGCGCTAGCCGAGGAGGTGTCGAGACCTCCGGTGGTAGGGCTGGTTCTGCTCTGAGGCATGGCGTTGGAACGGAGTGCGGTCAACGTAATTCAGAGTGCTGTCAACGGAAGTCAGTCGAGGCTCCGCTCGACGAACTCGTCGAACCGAACGTGTTGACTGGGTGGTCGCAGCACCGGCTGACGTTGCCGCTCGACCCACAAGCACGGATTGCCGTCCACGTCCCGAGCCAGCTTGTGGCGACGGATGATTCGGGTTCCGATCGGCGGGATGGTCGCCGGTTCGATCTCGTGGACCACTTCACCGTCGGCGGTGTGCACACGCAACACTTCGGCGACCGGCGCGTCGACCAACGTCGGCTCCTCACCGGACAGATCGGCAATTCGCCGCTGTACCAACCGTCGTCGGAACTGCCCGTTCACGCGGACCTCGTCGACCCCGTACGCATGCCAGAACGGAGTCGGTGTGGTGCCGGGGAGATAGCTGTAGCGTCGCGCGCCGGGGTCGATCGTCAGTGCTGCAGCGGCGGGAGCCTCGGCGGACGCTGATGACGCGGCCGCCTCCCGTCCGTCGATACGCTCCTCGACGGCCCACAGCAGATTGCTGTACTCATCGAGCCCGAACAGCACCTCCTCGATGGCGGGACCCTCGACCGGGGTGAGCGCGCGAAGCCACACCACCAGCGACCACGGGTCGGCTCCGGACATCCCGAACATCGACCAATCATCCGGCACCCGTGCGGTATACGTGCATCCGAAAGAGTCGGTCACCTCGATCTCGCCGTCCAGCAGTGTGCTGACATGACCGGCCGGCACGTCGATCGGGAAGAGGAACCAATCGTCGGCGTGCGAGCAGATCAACGAGATCAGCATGGCGGTCACCGGATGCGCACTGTCCGGCGGATACCCGCCGATGTCGACGGCGGCATCCCCGATCTCCCACCACCGGCTCGCCGGTGCACCCGGATACTCCAACTGCGCCGGATACGCATGCGACGCCACCACGTCACCGGCGAACCCGGCACCGGAGGCATCGGTACTCAACCAGTCCACCTCGCCGCCCCGATGGCGTGGCACTCGCAGCATCGGCGATCCGTCGTCACCGGTGGGAAACTCCGTGGCATACACCAGTTCATCAGGCTGCCAGGCAGATCCACGCCGAGCCGGAACGCCGACGGCGACGAAGTCGGCGTCGCCGAGGCCCAACGGGTCCGGATCACGCCACATCGCCAGGCCGTCGACTGCGCCGACCAGGTTCTCGTACGGCGGTGGCGGCGCCGAGAACCGATACTCCGCGTCGACGTCGCCGAGCCGATCCGCCAGCACCCGGCCGATCCGCAACCGGCGTCCCATCGTCCACCATCCGGTGTCTTCATCCTCGATGATCGCCTCGGCGGGCACCTTGGTCGGGTCTATGTCGGGCGCCACCGGCGATGGGTCGATCGGAGTGGTCACCGTCGAATAGTCCACCCGGACCGGGCTACTCGCGTTCTCGCCCTGCATCTCACCCATCTGCCATTGGCGCGTCAGGAACCACAGTGGATCGGCGATGCGGGCGGAGAAGCCCGTGGTGAAATCCTGCTGACGCGGATGCGGATCGAGACGGTAGTGGCAGTCCACACGAATCACCATGGCAGCAGCCTCCTTTCACGTAGAGACGACGTCACGGATAGCTCGTGTCGGTATCGAGGCGCAGCCCGGTCGGAGAGGCGGCGGCGAACATTGCGGTCCCCACCGCCGCCTGCAAACCGCCGAACTGATGAGGGCCGGCGGCACGGGCCCGTGCGCTGAGCCGGGTGTCGGCGACGATCTCGACGAGCAACTCCTCATCCAGGGGCGCACCGAAGTCGCTGAGTTCGGGAGGTACCGCAATGAGGATCGCCTGCGGCGCACGAGACGTCGGCGCATTGAAACCGAAAGCCGCCGTGGTGGTCTGCACGGGACGTGGCACCGACTCCACCCAGCTGTCGACCAGCCCAACCGACACTTGTGCCTCGGGATCACCATCCAGCCGGTCCGTCGAGTGCGCGGCGACGAACCGTGGTACCGACCCGCTGGGGTCGGCACGCCGGTTGCGTTCGGTGACGAAGTCGGCCAATGCCTCCCGCTGCCAATGATCCTCGCGCGAGTTGCTCCACGTCAGCAGCGGAGGGAAGGCCGACGGCACCATCGCCTCGAGCTGTAGCGCTTCCACCCGCGCCAGGTGCGGGCGGACCGCCGCGCACACCGACAACCAATCCTCGTCGAGATCGTTGTCTTCGGTGGGATCGATCCCGGTGACCCGCAGCAGGTCTCCGAGCTTCATCGACGCGAGCACGCCGACTCGTCCTGTCGGTGAGGCGAGTTCGACGATGGCTCGCGCGATCGTCTCGTCGGCACGCGGGATCTCCTGGGCATCCGGGGCTGTCGCGGGTAGTTCCGGCGCGGCGTCGACACGGACCGTCAGAGCGGTCGCTGCCTTGCCGGCCAGGTCACGGAGCTCGACGACAGACGCAGGCGCCAGATCGGCGGGCGGCGCCACTCCCAGCATCGCCGACAACACCGCCGGTCGTCGCGCGCCTTCGACGTGCGGGACCACACCCCATCGCAGCGCCGACGACAGTGCCTCCGCGCACGCCGCGGCGTCACCGCCGCCAGACGCACTCGACAAATCGCCGGCGACCGTCGCGGCCGCATCACGTAACACGTTGTACCGCACCAGCAGATCGTCGGCGATACCCCCATCGAGCGCCGCGATCTCGGCGGGATCAAGACTCGCAGCGTCGGACACCACGTCGGCGACGAAGGCCGGCGCGCCCAGAGAGTCGAGCACATCGGTCGCCCGACGATGCCGCCGAAGTGCTGTCGAGGCAACGGGATCGGGCGGACCACCCAGTACACACGCCGCGAGGTCGCCGAGCAGATCCGGCGCGAGTGCCGCGGCATCGGCGGGAGTCAGCTTGAGATCGGCGAGTGTGGCCCGCGGTGCCGGCGCGCCGTCGACGACCGCGCCCACCCACACCCACTCGTCGGCCGCCCCGGCCTGCGCCTCGATCGCCGCCGCCACCGCCGGGTCCGCGATGAACGCCGGGCCGTCACCGCCACCCGCCGGAGCGGCAGGCAGGATGCTGATCACGCTGGTACGCAACGCCTCCGCCGTCAACGGAGTGCGCAGAATATCAAGCTTCGGGGGAGTGGCGAACCCGGCGGCGACATCCATGACGTTGCCGGCGATGTCGGGTCGTCCGCTGACCACCTGGTGAACCCCCTCCGCGACCAGCAGGTCGCCGTACGTGTCCAGGGCCGCCCGGATCTCTTTCAGTCCATCCCGCCGGCCGTCGACGTCCATGTCGACGACGGTCCCGCCGGTCGGCCCGAGCAGCGTGTCGAGAGCCTCGATGCCGTGGCAGACCCGCGCCGCATCCGGGCGATCGAGCCGCAGCGGGAACCGCTTTCGCACCGTCTCCACGTCGTCGTGGCCGGCGATCACCCGTTCCACCTGGCGTCCGATCGCCTCGAAGGGATGGGCGCCGATGCGCACCTCGTCGGCGATCTCGTCGGCGAGCCGAATTCTGTTCGATTCCAATCGCATCGGCACATCGGAGTCGCGCAGGATGATCGCGGTGAGTGCCTGTTCATGTGACGGGGTATGTAAGACACCGGAATCCGTGGGGCCGGGCGACCCGAGCAGCGGCCCGTCGACCCAGCCGTACAGTCCGAGCCGATGGCGGGCGGTCGGCGACTCCGAGAGTCCCCGTAGTCGCCGGGCCACCATACCCGTGAACCATGGGTCGATGCGGTGAGTGGCCGTGTCGAGGGTGGCACGCAGAGCGAACTCGAGCTGCTCGACGGCGCCCGGCAAGGTCACGATGTCGCAGAGCTGCGTGATGCCGTCGATCATCGTCCGCGCGAGATCGTAGGCCGGTCCGCTGTAGCCGAGCGTCTCGTCGTACTGATAGGCGTAGGCGCCCAATTCGGTGCCGTTCAGCTGGACGTAGGGATGATCGAGCATCGGGTCGGTGAGTTTGAGGAAGTCGCGCACGACATAGGCCTCGGCCGTCAATTTGGACTGCCACAGCATCCGGATCAGAAGGCTGTCGGGCATCATCCCCCGTTCTCTCTGCTCACCGCCCCAGAAGCGGGGCAGGTCCAGCCCAGAGACGGTGGCTATCTCCTTCAGCACCTGCGCCATCGCCTCGCCGACCGGCATCTCCTCGGTGTACCAGTGCGGCCACTGCGAGGGCACGACCAGTGGGAGTTCGAGGCTGGTGGCCTCCCCGACACCGAAATAGGTGCGGGCGGGGTCTTGGGCGTAGAGATCCTTCGCCGACGCCACCACATCGGCCACCTTCTTCTCGAACGCATCGGGATCGGCGCCCGCACTGACGTAGAGCTGCTGCCACAGTTCGGCCGAGAAGAAGGGCCGATACACGTAGTCGTGGGACACCGCGTCTACGCCGATCAGTTCCATCAGACGGTCGGGGGAGGCGCCGGCGGCGGTCGGCGAATCAGCACCCGATCCACCGGTGGCGGCCGTTTCGGCCACCTCCCGAATGCGGTTCAGTACCTCCGCCATTCGAGGTTCGCAGTCGGCGTCTGCCTCATCGTCGACCGACCACCGACCCATCACCGACGTCGGCAGGAGTCCGTACGGTTGCTCGCTGATGCGAATGGGCGGGTAGGGACCTTGAGGTGAAAGGTTGGTGGCGGCCCAGAGCCCGAGTCGGTCGGTGTCCGGACCAAACGCCCACAGATCCCGGAAATGGTGCCCCCACAACACCGGCCACGCCGACTGGACGAGGAGGCGATCCAGGCCGGCAGGTCCGTCGAAGTCGCCTCTGCCGGGAATGGGACCCAGACGAAAGAAGTCACCGGTCAGCGGCAGCGACACCCACGGGTCAGAGAGGTCGTCATGAAGCCGTCGACGCGCGATCGCCAGCCATGTCTGCGGGTCGGCGCCCAGATCGGCGGCGTGGGCACCGTCGACGGTATTGGTCGGCGTACCCAACGGAACTCGTGACATCTCACCGGCATTGACGAGTTCGGCGAAATGGTCCGCCGGCGAGTCATCGCCGATACCCACCACATACAGCGCCGCAACGTCATCCGGCGAATGCCCCGCCGGCAACTCGAAGGTCGCCCCCAGACCGACCTCCATGGCGGCCTCGAACGACACCCACCACCGATCGGTCGGCTCGACCACCTTTGGATCGCCATCCTCGTCGACGACGAGGTCCGCGCCGACGACGTCAAACGGAAGGTCACTCTGCGCAACGTCGATGACGTGGACGCGTTCTGCTCCGGCACCGAAGTCACACCACACCTCGATTCTCGGCGGTAGCCCGGACACTCGATTCGCTGGTGTGGGGTGGGCCGCTCCGGCGTCGATGTGGATCTGGCCCGCCACGATCCGATTCGGTGGGAATGTTCCGACCAACCAGGCTGCCCGCGGGCCGCCGACCCTGCTGCACAACGTTTCCCAGGGTGCACCGATGAGCTCGTCGTGATCCAACCACGTGAGGTAGGGCGTCTGCTGAACAGCTGGGGGGAGACTGTCGTAGAGCTGCTGCCACATGGCGGTGACGAGGGCGATCTCGGTGTCGGTGGGTACGGGATCGTGCCGCAGCACGCTGGGTTCATCGGGAATGATGCGCAGTCGCATGATCCACGGATCGGCGGGGGAGGCTTGGCCGACAATGGTTTCCAGTCGTACCGGCAGCAGGACGCCGACGTCACGCCAGAGATCTGCCCGCAGTTCGATCGGATCCCTCAACCGGTCCGCGCGGGCGATGGCCACCAAGCTGTCGACGGCCGGATCGCCCACTGCCGCGCGCAGATCCGCCGGCGAGGTGCCCGGTCCGGGATGCATGGCGGCGATGGTGGCCGCGACGACGAGGTTGACGGTCGGAGGTGGCGACCCGTGGGGCGAGTTCGCCTGATAGACCGGGTCGTTGGCGGCGGCGTCGGCGATCTCAGCGGCGGTGCGGTGCTGCAGCCAGGCCAGCATGGTGACCTCGCCGTAGCGGTCGGTCCGTTCGTCGGCTGGAGCTTCCGACAGGAGCCGACGCTCGACCTCGAGTTGTTCGTGCAGCGGCATGACCCACCCAACGCCGACGAGTTCGGGCGGTTCGACGCCGGTGGCCAGTGGGATGGCGAACGCCACCGCCTCCACCCGTGCATCGAATAGTGCTGTGCTCTCGGTCATCACGCAGTTCCTATCGCCAGGCCACGCGCCTTGAGGTCGGCTCCGTCGAAGGCGACGCGGGTCGGATGGTCGAGGGTGGCATTCGCGAATACTGCTGACGTGGTGGCGGACTCGCCGAGCGGAGCGGCGGGCGCGTCGTCGGCATCTCCGTTGAATCGGCGGAACCGCAACTCGGTGGGCGGTTCGTCGAGCACCACCCAGAACTTCTCGAGGGTGTCCGGGTCGATGTCGAAAGAGAAGAAGACGACGTCGCGGCTGATGGTGCCCTGGAAGTTGGGCCCGATGTGGTTGCCGCTTCCCGTTGGATCGAGGAATCCTGGTGTCTGACGGAGTAATTGATCGACGGTTGCCGGATTGTCGGGTACGGGTTTGCGAATCAGGTACACCAGGGTTTTGGGATAGCGGCGGAATAGGTCGGTGCGGAACACCAGCACCAGATCGCCGGTGGCGCCGTGGTCGACGCCGGTCGGTACCTGATGTTCGGCGTCGCCGAGGTCGCTCGTGTCGGTCCAGTCGCCGACGCCGCGGATGTCGGCCACGCGGGCACCGGTCCGGTAATCGATGTGCCGCCAGAACGACAACAGCGGGGTTGACGATCGGTTGATCGGGATGTTGCGCCAACGCAACTCGCCGAGTATCTGCTCGTTGATCCCGACCAGGAAGGCGTCGATGAACGTCGGGTTGGTCTGCATCGCCACCACGGAATCGGGATCCAGGGTGCCGACGCCGGGCAGGAGCCATTCCTTGGCCCTGTCGCGCAGCAGAATCCAGGTGGGATAGTCCACGCCGGCGGGGTACTCGGGCGGGCGGAGGTCACCGATATCGAGGCCATGGATGCGAGACTGGACGCGTCGACGGCCGGGGGAGTTCGGTCCTCGCGGGTCCAACCGGGGGGTGATCATCCCGGCGACGCCACCCAGATGGGTGGGATCGCACCGTGGTCTCGGTGGCTGCGGTAGCAGCGACACCACGATGTCGACGGGGAACTCCACACCGCGGTGGCTCCGCGGATCGCGCAGGAGATCCTCGGCGGGTGGTGCGCCGAGGGCCTCTGCGACGCTGTCGATGCCGGGGAATCCGTCGCCGGCAGGCACCGGATCGAGGCGACACGTGTTGACGTATCCGATGGCCGAGGTATGGGTGATCGGTGCGGTGGTGTGGCGGGTGCGTGCGGTGCGGGGCCGTAGCATGCGGCGGGCCGCGGTGGAGAACACCTCCGGGACCAGAGGGCTCTCGGCCCCGGTGATCGCCTCCATCGCCGACCCGCCGCTGGTCGCGCGTAGTCGACGCAACAGCGGTGCGAGCAGCGCCACCTGTTCGGTCGCGTCGTCGGGAAGCTTGCGCCGCCAGAGCGATCCGCTGATCTCGACGCCGAAGGCGAGGTGAGCGATGAGATGTGCTGCCAGGGTGGTGGCGCCCAACTCGGCGACAATGGCCGCCACCAGATCGTCCTGGGCGTCCTGACCCATCCGGACGCCGAGGGCGGCGGTACCGCGCAGGCGGGGGTCGTCGTTGAGGGTGGTGCCCCAGGTGGTGGTGCGCGGATCGGCCACCCAACTGCGTCCGTAGTGGGGTGGGCCGATCACCGTGCGCCCCAACGGATCGTGCGACGCCTCCGCGTCGGCGAGCAGCGCCGCCACGTCGTCGCGGAGGCGGTCGACCTGGGTGATCTCGGCGTCGGTGTCGTCGGCGAGGGTGCTGATCGCGCCCCGCACATGAACGTCGGCCTGCACCGCGCCACGGGCGTAACGCATTGCTGCGGTGCCCAATCCGGACGAGCTGTCCGGGTCGATGGCAGTGGCCAGGGATTCGAAGTCGCCGGAGTCGCCGGTGCGGAAACTCCACGAGTACAGCAATGTCAGATCGATCGGCGATCCCACCTGACCCGTCCACGCCGGACCGGCGCCGTTGTCGAACGCGGTCACCACGGCTGCGGTGTAGTCGCGATGGGCGATCAGGACCTCACCGCCCGGGGCACCCGGCACGCGATGCGGGCAGACCAACCGCGCGACCTCATCGCGGCCGTCCTCGCGCTGCACATGAGCCCACAAGTGTGAGCGGGTGAGGTCGAGGTCGGCGATGACGCTCGGCTGCACCCGAATCCGACCCGCGGCCCGGTCGATCTCCATATCGGCGGATTCCCCGACCAGCAGCACCATCCACGGCCGCAGCGCCGCACCGGCGGCCCGGGTGGGCGAATACTGCCACGGCAGAGCGGGATCGGCGAAGTCGATATGCACCATCTTGGTGGTCTCCGCGTCGACGACCCCGGCGGCCGGTGCGGTCCGCAGCACCGTACGCGGATCGATGCCGTCGATGTCGCGGGGCGCGATGAAGTGAAACGGTACCGACCCCGGTGTGGTGACGCCGGGGTCGGCGGTATCGGTCATGGACAGGTCGAGCCGGCCGGTGAGTCGACCGTCGACCGGCGCAGGCTGGGCGAGGCCGTACAGCGCGGAGCGCCGCCAACTGGTGAACGCGAGTCCGGCGGGATCAGGCATGGCTGAGTCCTCAAGGGTTCGATGGTTACAGGGGAACGCTGATATCGGCGTCGGCGACGGGAAATGCGGCCGCGGATGCCCGGGACTGCTGGAACGCCTGAAAAGCGGTGGTGGGGGCCGACACTCCGGTGGCGTCGGCTGTTCGGAAGGTCTCGTCGGTGACGCCGACCGCGGCCGGGCGGGCCGCGACCGTCGGCGTGGTGTCGCGCTCCCGCACCGCCTCGAGGAGCCCGCGAACTCGGTAGCCGACGACGCCGGCCACGAGAAAGGGTGGTGACGTGGCGCCGGGCTTCTTCCTGAGATGCAATGTCAGCGATGCGGCGACCGCGTCCCCGGAGGTGACCGCCCCACCGCCGACGATCCGCATGCCGCCCGGGAGCCGTTCGAATCCCGGATTGTTGAGCGTCTGCGAGGACTTCAGATCCAGCGCGGTGAACGATCCCGGACTGAACCATTCGGGTTCCTCGACGGTGCCGCCGACACCGGATGCGGTGACGTGCAGCCGATGTCCCGATCCTGCCAGCGGTGCTCCCTCGAAGCGGTCGACGTCGGTGTCGAGGGGAATGCGTTTCTGCGTCCACACCAGCGTGCCGGTCGGCGAGACGAGGGCAATGTTCTCGGGGCGGGAGACGTCGCGGCGTAGCCGGATCGACGGGTCCGTGCCCTCGGCGCGTAGATTCTCGCGCTGCGCGAGTTCCTCGGCGACCGCCGTCAACAGACTGGGGATGGCACGAACGGAATCACCATTGCGGGAACCGAGTTCAAAGGTGGCGCTGCCCCGCACCCGCACGAACAATACCTTGACGCTGGCCTGGGCGCGTACCACCAGCGGGCCGGGACCGGTGACGCGACCGGAGACGGTGATGCTGCCGAAGGTTTCGCCGAATACCCGAATGGCCAAGCCGGCGGCGAAGTCGACGTCAAAGGTGAACGGCTTGAACGTGATCAGCGCATCGAACTGGAAGAAGCCGTCGACACTCAACGGGCCCAACCGCATTCCGGCCTGCACGAGGGCGCCGGCCTGCAGCGTGTTCGGGGTGAAGGCGGTGTACATCTCCAGTCGCAGGAATACTCCGACCGGTGCCTCCAACGCCGCCCCGACCCGGGGAATCGCCGGCAGGTCGAGGGGGCCCGGGTCAAACCGCGGATGGAAGCCGCCGATACTCAGCAGCACATAGGGATTGGTGCCGTAGAAGATGCGCAGCGCCATGCCGCCGGTGAGACGGAAGATGCCCATGGCGTGGGAGTTGACCAGCGCGGCGTCGACGGAGATCAGTTGCCGTTGGAGGTCGACGACACCCAGAAAGTCCATCCGCAAGAACAGCAATGCGAGGTTCTCGTCGGCGCCGATGAGGACCCGCAGTGTTCCGAGGATGACGATCTTGGACGGGCCGGGCAGTTCGATCAGGACGGCGGCGTCGGCGCGGACGATCGGGGAGAGCCAGCTGAGCTGCAGCGTCGGTCCGACGATGAGTGTGCCTGCGGCGGCGGGGAAGAACCTGCTCAGATCGTCGAGGATCGCCGGGGCGTTGGCGACCGGGTCGTCGGAGAACAGTACGTTGCCGACGGCGCCACCGGCCAGGCGGTGACGCATGAGGTCGGTGTCGGCGCGGCGGTTGATGCCGATGAGCCCGCCGACACCGGTGAGTTCGAAGCCGAAGCTCAGTTGGATTCCCGGCGTGAAGTGGATACCGAGGACCGTCAGGATGCTGGGATCGCCACCGACGTGGCCGATGATGAACAGGCCGGTGACATCCACGGGTCCGAGGTCGGCGGCGATCGCGCCGAGCCATTCGCGGGTTGCCTTGTTGTGGCGGATGTAGCCGCCACCGGTGATGCCGGCAAGGTCGATCGCGGCGTGCCCACCCTCGGGGGCCTGGGGTGTGATGACCGGTCGAACGGTCAATTCGCCTGCGGTGAAATCGATCTGGAGGCCGGTGTGTACGACGATGTGATCGACCCCGACGGTGATGCCGGGTGGTCCGCCGGTGATGTCGATACCGATGTCGGCGCCGAGTTCGGGCGCGAAGGGCACCACCGCGCCGTTGACGACAAACGTGACGTCGGTGTGCACTCCGTCGCTCATGGTTCAGCCCTTCACTCAGGCACTGCGGTGATGGAGATCGAAGGTGGGCGGTCCCGCGGCGGGCCGCGTGTACGTCGGGCTGTACTGCTCGTCGATGGTTGCGATCGAAATGACCTCGGACAGAACACCCAACGACGACCCGAGATCGATGTGCGCGCGCATCCCGGCCGTCGCCGGCGTCGTGGCATCGCCGAGTGCGATCGTCAACGCATACGGCTTTGCCCCGGCCGCCGGTTGGGAATTGAGATGGACTGTGGCCGCGGCCCTTCCGGTGGTCAACGTGACCGGCGTCGCGGTGAGGTCAGGCGGGTCCCAGAACAGGGTGGCGGCGACGGTCGCCGGCGTCATCGGTTTGCCGAGAGGTTTCCCGAACGCAAAGGTCCACTGACCGGCGCCGTGCGCCGCGAGCGACAGTCCGATCCCGCCGGCAACCGGAAAGTTCGCGGTGACGTCCTTGTGTATCCGCAGAAAGACGCCACGGGACAGCGGATTCCCGGCGTCATCGGTGTGGGTGAGAGGTGCGACGCCCAGCGTCGCCGCGGCCTGCGCGTCGACGGTGTAGGTCAGCGTGATCATCGGTGACCAGCCCGGCGGCTGCATCGCGCCGACGGTCAGGTGATCGTCGAGGGCGCTGAGCCTCACCACGAGGAACAGTAGCAGGGAGAACCAGTCGGGGTCGCTGACCAGATCATCGAGGGCGTCCCGCGCCCCATCGAGAAGGTCGTGCGCCTGATCGGTCAGGTCCCCGGCCTGCCGGAAGATCTCGTTCAGTTCCTCACGCTGGGCGTCGGTCGACTTCTGGATCTCGGCAAGGAGCTGCGAACCGAGCGCATCCAGCGTCTGCGGGGTCGCGGTGGCCATGGTCACAGTGTCGCGCGGCCCGATGGTGGCGGCAAGGGGCCGCGTATGCCGAAGAGACCACCCGCTGCTCTCGCGGCTGCAGAGAGTGCGGCGTCGTCCGCCGTGCGACGATCGCCGAAACCGCGCACAGTGCAACCAGGTAGACGCCGAAGACCCAGTAGCGATCGGCCAGCACATCGCGCAGACCCGGTGCCGTCCCACCCACCAGCGCCACGATCACCGCATAGGGAACGCCGTTTCCGACGGCGCGCACGTCGGCGGGAAACAGTGACGCCAGCACCCCGGGGAGGGCGGCACACAGAATCGCCAGGATCACGGTGGCGATCGCCAGCCCCGCAACGTATGTGCCGAGACCGCCCGACGGTGCGGTGAGAGCGAGAACGGCCGGACTCACCACCAGGCCCGCGATCGCCGCGCGGCGATACACCATGTGCAGTGACCATCGTCGGATCAACCTGCTGGTGCCGACGACGATCACCGCGAACGCACACGTCTGCACCAGCGACACCCAGAACATGACGCGGGGCTGCACTCCCAACGCCTCAGTGGCGTAGGGGATCACGGCGGCGATCCAGATGTTGTACGCCGCCGTGGTGCCGACGCTCAGTCCGGCGACCACCGCCATCCTCCGCCACAGCCAACCCCGAGCGACCGCCGGCTCCGCGTCTGGCACGTCCGAGTTCCGTGCACCCGTCCGCGCATCCGACGACCCGACACCGGCATACCAACCGAGCGAGTACACCAGCAGTGCAACACCGCCCACGCCTCCGACCAGATAGGGCACACGCCAACCGAAGTCGATCATCTGATCAGTCGTGAGCGCACTGGCCATCACCAGGGTCACGATCAGTGACAGCACCTTTCCGGCCGCACCCATCGCGTACACGAGCACGCTGGGTTCCCACGACATCACGTCGCGGATCTCGTAGATGCTCGCGTTCACCACGCCGGCGAGGCCTCCGTGCGCGGCACCGAGCGCCATCCGGAGCACCAGGATGAGCAGCGGCGCGAGCCACGAGGGGTGCAGTCCGGATGGAATGAACGCCATGGCACCCGTCGTCACCGTGCTCACTGCCAGGGCCGCACGAAACGCGTATGACCGCCCCACCCGATCGGCGAGTCGACCGAAGACCAGTGCGCCGACGGGGCGGGCGGCGAACCCGAGTGCGAAGATGACAAACCCGGTGGTGAAGGGCGACGACACGCCCGCGAGTGGTCCCTTGGTGAGGTAGGGGAGCAGCGCCAGGAAGGTCACCCAGTCGTAGCCCTCGACGGCGGTACCGAGGGCCACCGTGGCGGCGGATCTTCTGGTGGCGGTCACCCCGATCACTGTGGTCGCCTCCACCCTCACTGTCGCCCCGGCTGCCACGTAATACGGATCACATGACCCACGAGATCGCCGCTGAGCTGCGGCTATGGCCGCGATGCGCGTTTCGATAACGCTCACGATGAGCCCAATTCTGCACCAGATAGTTATCGCGGCTAATCTCTGCGGTGTCGATGGAGAGTTGCTCGAGAGCCCCTTGCTGCCGAGCCCGGAACCTCACGACACGAAGGCTGGCAGTACCACCGGCGCACGGCGACGTGTGCGGGTGAATCGGCGAACCATCATAAGCAAGGGGCATCTGTATGACTTCCACTCTTCCACCGCGGCTGTCGCATTCGACGCTGGTGCCGCGCGAGCACGTCCACCGCGACGCACTCTCCGAGGTCTACCTCACCGACATCATCTGCGACCGCTACCCCAATTTCCGTGTCGGCGTGCACCTTCCGAAGTCGCACAGCTACTACAGCGATCATGTGGGTCCGGCCGCACTGCGCTACGACCCACTGCTGCTGCTCGAATGCTTCCGTCAGACATCGATTCTGATCGCCCACCGACACGTCAACGTCGGCTTCGATCAGTCGTTCATCTTCAACACCGGTGACGTCACCATCGTCTCCGACGACGCCCTGACCATCACCGATGCTCCCGGCAACGGCGAGCTGAGCGCCGTCATCGTCGACGAGAAACTCCGCGACGGCGAGATCATCGGCATCGGCCTCGAGATGCGGCTCCAGCTCGGCGGATCCGCTGCGGCCATCATGAACATGGTCATCCAGTGGATGCCACGCCCCGTGTGGGCGCGAGTGCGCACCAAAGGCCGCCGAGCACTCGGTCTCGACGAGTACCGCCACGGCATCCTGCCGCAGCCGGGACGGGCGCCACGCGCCGACCGCGGATTCCACGCACCGGAAACGCTCGGCCGCCGGATCGACCGGAATGTGGTGATCGGCGAGGTCCGCGAGAACGCAAGTGCCGCTGGCCTCGAGATCGACGTCCTGGTGGACCAACGCCACCCCAGCCTCTTCGACCATCCGCTCGACCACATCCCCGGTGCGGTCCTCTTCGAAGCCATCCGCCAGTCCGGACTCATTGCCGCACACGACCTCTTCGGACTCAGCGCCCGCCGTCTGCGCATCCGCTCCTTTGGCGCCGACTTCACCCGCTTCGGTGAACTCGACCTCCACACGGTCGCCACCGTCACCCCCGACGACGATCCCACCGGATACGGATTCGGCGTCGACCTCACCCAGGAGGGACACCAGATCGCCAGCGGTCGTATCCATTTCGACACCCTGATCACCCCGCCACGCATCGCTGCACCCACCGGAGGCTCCCGATGACCCTGTCCGTCCCGGCCACCGGCCACCAGATCCCCCGCCACACACCCGAATCGCCTTACGACGCGGTGTTCCTGGACTTCGGCGGTGTGCTGTCACCGCCGATCGACGAGCTGTTTCTCGATTACCAGGCCAAGACCGGCATCTCGCCCACCGACCTCAAGGGCGCCATGGCCGGCGTCGCCGATCGTCTCGGGGTGGAGGTACTCGCCCCGGTCGAACTCGGCCTCCTTTCCGAACCCGAATGGGTTGCCGGACTGCACTCCTGGCTCATCGCGCGGGGGGTGGATGTCTCGCGGTCGGCCGTCGACTTCGGGCGTCAGTGGTTCGCCGGGCACCAGGTGAACTCGACGATGCGCAGCCTGGCACTGACACTCAGGGATTCCGGCTACCGCGTCGGGATCCTCACCAACAATGTGCGTGAATGGGAGGCGCATTGGCGTGCGATGGTGGATCTCGACGATCACGTCGACACCATCGTCGACTCCTACGACGTCGGCGTCCGCAAACCCGATCCGGCGATCTTCGCGCTGTCGGCCGAGCGACTCGACGTCGATCCGGCCCGGGCGATCCTCATCGACGATCTGCCGGAGAACTGCGCGGCGGCACGCGCATCAGGTTGGAGCGCAGTACAGTTCGTCACCAACCAGCAGACCGTCGCCCAGCTGATCGGGCTGCTCGGCAGCGCATCGGAGACACAGCGATGAGTACCGGTAACCCACGTCGCAATGTTCTGCTCGCCGGCATCCTGCTGGCCGTGACGGTGGTCCCGACCGGAGTCTCCGGAACCGGTGTCGCCCTGCCGCACATCGCCGCCGACCTGGGTGCCCAACCCGCCCTGCTGCAATGGGTGGTCAACGGATTCAACCTCACCTTCGCGGTGTTCAGTCTCGTCGCCGGTTCGGTCGCCGACCACCTCGGTCGTCGCCGAGGACTGCTGCTCGGCGGTCTGATCTTCTGTGCCGCAGCGATCCTCAGTGCGCTGGCACCCAACCTCATGCTCCTCGACGTCGGCCGCGCACTGGCGGGTGTGGGAGCGGCGATCATTTTCGCCTGCTCCGGCGCATTGCTGGCCATCACGTTCTCCGGCGCCGCGGCCGCGCGTGCCTTCGCACTGTTCGGCACTGCCGCCGGCGTGGGACTCGGTCTGGGGCCGACGATCTCCTCGGCCGCGATCGCGGCGGTCGGCTGGGCGGGCATCTTCTGGTTCAATGCGATCGTCATCGCCGTCGCGATGGGTCTCGTGCTGGCCTCGCGGGTGCACGACACCAGGGTCACCGGCGCCGGTCGACCCGATTATCTGGGTGCGGCCGTGTTCGCGGCATCGCTGTCGCTGGTGATTGCCGGTGTGGTGCAGAGTAATACGTGGGGATGGGCATCGTCCGGTACGTACGCGATGATCGTGGCGGGAGTCGTGTTGTTCGCGGGTTTCGTGTGGTGGCAGATCCACACCGAACATCCGCTGCTCGACCTCACCCTCCTACGCTCACCGCGCCTGGTCGGTCTGCTCGCCGTTCCGGTGGCCGGTGCTGTCGGCTTCGTGACGCTGCTGACCTACTACCCGACCTTTCTCACCACCGTGTGGGATCTGGGCACCGGTGTGGTGGGTCTGGTGATGCTGATCATGACCGTGCCGGTGATCGTCGGTCCGCTCATCGCCGGCGCGTTGCACACACGCGGAGTACCCGTCTGGCTCATCCTCGGTGGCAGCGTCGCGCTGTTCGTGGTGGGTGCCGCCCTGCTGATCCCCATCGACACCACGGTCTCCATTCCATCGTTGATCTTCCCGTTCGCTTTGCTGGGCTTGGGTTTTGGTCTGGGAGTGGGATTGGTCGACGGGCAGGCCATCGGGTCGGTGCCCGAGGAACGGTCGGGTATGGTCTCCGGTTTGGTCGCCACGGTGCGTCTCGGTAGCGAGGCCGTGGTGGTGGCGGTGTTCGCCAGCGCGCTGTCTGCGGGTGTGGGTGGCCGGGTACGTGACGCGCTGCCGGCTTCCCTGGACCCTGGTCAACGCGGCGATATCGTCAACAAGGTGGTGACCGGTGAACTCGACACCATCTCCGGCGCAGTCGATCTCGACGCTCTGCGAGCTGCCTTCGCCGAGGGGATGGTGCCGCTGCTGTGGGCCATCGTGGCGGTGAGCGCGGTTCTGACCGTGGTGGTGGTCGTGTTGCTGCGCCGCAACACCACACCCGATCCAGACTCGGCGCACACCGTCACCGTTGACATCGCCGAACACGATCCGCTCGCCATCCCCACCGAGGAGGCCCTCCGATGACTCTCACCCTCGCCACCACTCCGCTCGTCACCGACATTCCCGGACTGGACACCCCCGACCCCTACGTGCGGGCCTGGGCCGGCGACGACGGGCTCACCCGCATCGAACTGCCCAGCGGACATGAAGCCGTGTGCCTCACCGACTATCGGCACGTCAAGACGCTGCTCCTGGACCGCACCGCCAGCCGCAGCCTCTGCAACGTCGACGGCGGCCCCAGCTTCATGCCCACCAACTGGGCACCGGAGGTTCTGATCAACCTCGACGCCCCGGTGCACGGCATCGTGCGCGAGTTCGTCTCCCACGAGTTCAGTGCGCGTGCGATGGCCGAGCTGACACCGACGATCCTCGCCCTCACCGACGAGGCCCTCGACGCGCTCGCGGCGTCGTCGAACCCCGACCTGGTGACCCAAGTCCTTCGGGTGGTGCCGGCTCGAACGGTGTGCCGCCTGCTCGGAGTGTCGCTCGAGCACGCCGAGTGGATGAACGAGCTGGGTCGCCGCATTCAGATGGCGCCCCGCGACAACATCGCGCTGATCGTCGACTCGTGGACCGAGTTGTACGGCTGGGTCAACCGGCTGGTGGCCGGCGAGGTGGAGCACTCCGACGACGGTCTGGTGGCCACCTATCGTCGACGTGCGGCGCAACCCGAGTACGCCGACGTCGACGCCACCCTGCTCGCCGGAACGGTGATGGGCATCGTGCTCGGCGGCGACAACAACGTCGCCACCATGCTGGCCAAGACCGCGTACGCGGCGTTGGCCGCGCCCGCCCTCTACGGGGCGTTGGTCGACCGCTCGGTGGCGGTCGCCGACCTCGTCGAAGAGATTCTGCGCCTGATGCCGCTGGGCACACCCGGATCGTTTCCGCGGGAGCTGACCCGGCCGCTGGTGGTGGGCGGCACGGAGCTCCCGGTCGGGTCCATCGTGTATCCGCACATCAACGCCGCCAACCGTGATCCCGGTGTGTTCGGCGACCCGTTGCGGATCGATCCGTACCGCCCGGGTCGGCGTCATCTGCAATACGGTTACGGGATGCATCGGTGCATGGGGTCGGCGTTGGCGCAGGTGGAGATCATCACCGTGTTGCAGCGCATCGTCGACCGGTTCCCCGATCTGCGGCTGGCCGTGCCGGCGGAGTCGGTGCCGTGGGATCTGGGTATCGGGCTGCGACGCCCGGCGCACCTTCCGGTGGTGCTGTCGGAGAATGAGGAGGGTCGCTGAGGTGTACGACGTGATCGTGGTGGGCGGCGGCCCGGTGGGCATGCTCGTTGCCAATGAACTTGCTCTGCATGATGTTTCGGCACTCGTGCTGGAACAACGGGGCGATGTCAGCGAGTACCCCAAGGCCGGGACGTATCACTCGCGTGCCATCGGAACGCTCGCTCGCCGCGGTATCGTCGCCACACCCCGACAGACCAACGACCACACCACGATCACCTCGGAACCGTTCCAGTTTGCCGGGTACCCGTGGATCACGGTGCGGGGGCGCACCATCGACGGTGCGGTGATGCTCGGCATCGCCCAGGCAGACCTCGAACGCGCCATCACACGGCACGCCGAATCTGAGGGTGCACACCTGCTCCGGGAGATGACCGTGACATCGGTTCACCAAGAGCCGCAGCACGTTACGGTAGTTGCCACCGACGCCGGCGGAGTTGAGCGCTCGTTCACCGCCCGCTATGTGGTGGGTGCCGACGGTGGTCGCAGTATTGTCCGACGTTCCGGTGACTTCGCCGTCACCGAGTACCCGCCGACGATGCGCGCGATCCTCGGCCTGGCCACCATCCCGCATCCGCACCAGTTGCGGCCCGGGTGGAGTCACACGGCGCGCGGCTGGACGTTGTTGAATCTCAACCGATATGGGGAGAGTCGGCTGATCGTGTTCGAGTTCGACGGCCCCGTCGACGACCGGTCGGCACCGGTCACCGCCGAGGAGTACTCCGCGGCCATCGACCGGGTGGTGGGTTCGCATGTCGACGTCGTCGAACCGCATTACCTCAATCGGTTCAGCGATTACAGCCGCATCGTGCACAACTACCGTGACGGCCGGTTGTTCGTGGCCGGCGACGCCGCCCACATCCACTATCCGCTGGGCGGGCAGGGACTCAACACCGGCATCGTCGACGCGGTGAACCTCGGATGGAAACTCGCGGCGGTGGTGACCGGGGCCGCCGACGAGTCTCTCCTCGATACCTATTGTGCGGAAAGGCAATCGGTGGGTCAGTGGATCGTGGACAACACCCGGGTGCAGTCGATGTTGATGAACCCGGCGTCGTCGAACGATCCGCTGCGTAGCGTGTTCGCGCAGATGCTGTGCTCGTCGGACGCTCATGACTGGCTCGCCGACAAGCTCAACGGCACCTCTCTGCGCCACGAGGTGGGTGGTGGCATCGACCCGGACCTGGACGGCATCTTCCTGCCCGACCACGAGGTGTTGGTCGACGGTGAACGGACGACGGTCTCGAAGCTGTTGCAGGATGGTCGATTTGTCTTGCTGGCGGCACCGCGGGTGGTGGACGAACTGGCCCATCAGGTGGCGCTGCCGTTCACCCGGGTGGTCGCCGCCGACGGGCTGCCTGCGAAGTATCCGGAGATCGTGGTGATCCGCCCGGACGGGTATGTGGCGTGGGCGGGCAACCGGGTGTCGGTGAGCGCGATGATCGACACGCTGCGCGAGCGATTCGGGCTGGCGTGCGCACCGGTTGACGATGCGGTGATGCTCGGCTGAGCGCTGTTCGGCCGGGCACTGTTCGGGTGGGCACTAAGGTGTGACTGTGGCAGACGGATGGTTTCTGGTGGAGACGGCGGGACAGGCGCCCGCGGTACTCATGATCGGTGCTCGTTCCAAGCAGTGGCGACCGCTGTCGAATGAGTTCCGCGGTTCGGTGCACAAGATCGTGCTGCGGCTCGTCGACACCGTCCTCAACAACGTCAAGCAGTCGCAGGTGTTGCTCGACGTGGCCGGCCCCCGCCTGGCGTTGGCATCGCCGGTGCTGGGGCCGGGCCGCCAGGTCCACGGAGTGCTGATGTGGATCGGCGATCCGACCGCCCAGCCACCCGCCGCACCACCCAGCCAGGCCTGGGAGTGGACGGTCGAACAGACCCCTCGGCTGATCGCATCACCCTCGACTGATCCACGAAACCCACTGCCGCAGAGCATGACCGAATGGTTCTCCGGATTCGCCCGCCCCAGCGACGTGGTTCGGATGGCCCGCGAGATGCGTGCACCCGAGGTGGGCTGTCACACGACGGGAGAGTGGGTGGCACTCGACGGAACCGTCCACCGGTACGCCCACCGATGTGTCGCAACCTTCGACGGCCCGCGCATCCTGGGCGTCTCGGTCACCCTGCCCGACAACGTCATTCCCGAGGACAACGACCTGCTCGCCCGAACCCTCACCGACACCACCGCCGCCGCCACAGGACTCGCCCCCGCCCTACTGTGGCCCGACGGCCGGGTGGTGGCATGGCTGTCGTCAACGCGCCCCGACCTCGACGACGACGCGCTTCACGGCCGGGCCGCGGCCCCCACGCCCGCCCACACATCCGAAATGGCCGGCGCCGAAGGCTTTACCGTGGGTTTCTTCCCGACCCACTGACCGCGCATCCCGCCGCTCGAGACCCTTACTTCGTTGGTCGAGCCGGGCGGAGCGCCAGCGGAGCCCGAGTCGAGACCTCGCAAGACGACAGCGGCACGCACGCAACACCTTCCGACCCTTAAGCGACAAGCGCCCATCCCGCCGGACGAGACCCGTACTTCGCCGGTCGAGCCGGGCGGAGCGCCAGCGGAGCCCGTGTCGAGACCTCGCAAGACGACAGCGCAACGCACGCAACACCTTCCGATCCCGCACGCGACCAGCACCCCAACCCGCCGGTCGAAACCCTTACTTCGTTGGTCGAGCCGGGCGCCCATTCCGCCGGTCGAAACCCTTACTTCGTTGGTCGAGCCGGGCGGAGCGCCAGCGGAGCCCGTGTCGAGACCGCGTAAGCCGAAAGCGGTACGCATGCAACACCATCCACCAGCATTCCGTCAGACAGCCGAGCGCCTCATCCCGCCGGCCGAGCCGGGCGGAGCGCCAGCCTCACGTTGAGCCGCGTCGAAGCGGAGCCCGAGTCGAGACCTCAGGAATCAACGCTGGAACTCACCCACCCACCGCCTCAAGCACTTCCGGGTCCTCGCAGCCACGGGCGAATCCGGCGATGCGTTTGTCGATGTCGCGACCCAACCACCACATACCGATCCGTTCAGCGACCGGGGCGAGCCACGCGGGACGGCAACTGAAGTTGTAGCGCCAGGTGGCGAGCGTCGCCCCGTCGCCGTTGTCGGTGAATCGCCATCCACCGGCGAGCTTTTCGAAGAACCACGGTCCGCGGACCATCTTCATGCCGACGGTGGTGGGTGGCCGATACGACACGTACTCGCTGACCATCGAGAAACCCATGCGATGCCGGGTGAACGTCTGGACACCTTTGCCCGGTTCGGTGGCGTCGCCGAGGAAGTGCTGGTTGGCGATGAACGGATCCCACCGCAACCGGACCTCACCGGTGGTCTGTGACACCGCGAAGGCGATGTCGGGGGTCACCGGCACGACGACGGAGGATTCGACGACGGGCATGGCTTCACCCTATCCGGGAGTGACTACCAATCGGCACAGGTGATGCATCCCGCGGGGGTTATCTGTCGAGAAGTCGTCCGGTAGCCGTCCCGACCTCGGCGCCAGGTCTCACTCGCACACTTCGCTGATGTTGAGTGTGGCACCGTAGAAGTGCCGCGGATAGCTGTAGCCGGAGATGGTCACCTGCTCCAGCCGGGGAGCATCGGACTGGACCTGCGCATCGGGGTAGGCGCGGGCGGCGGCAGCCAACTCGCGAAGAGCGGGATTGATCGCCGCCGGCTCTGTGCCACCGTTGCGGACGGTGACGGCCGCAGCGGCGTCGTAGGCCGCGCAGAGTTCGGTCCGAGTGGTTGGGCCGTTGTCGGTGGTGGTTGCGCCGGAATTATCCAAAGGGTCTGTCACGACAGGCAGATCCACGTCGACGGCCGGCGGTGTGGCCGTCTCGGTTGCGGTGGCGGTGCTGCGGGAGTCCAGGACGATCCACCCGATCAACGCGACGAGGAGAACTGCCAGCACCACAGCAAGGCCGATGAGAACGTTGCGTGTCGTGCGAGACCCTCCCGCCTGGGGCGGATGACCGGGTCCATACGGTGGTTGCGACGTCATCTGTCGACGGCCTCGGGGTCGCATTCCATGGGTGGAGGCTAACACCGTGACGGATCTATGGCGCTGCGATGGTGACAGATCCGAGGAAGCTCTCGACGCCCGGAATCAGGTGCACAACCCGGCGTACGCACCCGCCTGTGGACAGATCCTGGCAATGGACGCGAGATGTGCCATGATCGTGGAGTCGTCGTCGTGACCTGCAGGAAGAGGTTGGACTTGGTCAGCATGGACGCAGTGCGGGTGCCCCGGGCGGGCATCCCGGTATTCCACGCGCTCGCAGTGCTGGACGAAGTGCGTTATCTGGATCTGATCGGCCGGCTTTCGACGCGAGATCTGAACACAATCGCGCGCATGCTGTCGGAGGTCCGATCCGTAGTCGGGGATGTCTGGTCAGAGCGGCTATGCGCCGCGTTCGTGACCCACATGGTGTCCATGGCGACGCTGCGGACGAGCAATGGGTTCGACGTGGCCGAGATGGCTGAACACTTGGCCTCCGACATTGACGCCGAGCTCGACGACGCGACGACGAGCACTCAGCTGACATCGAGGCTGCGCGACATGCTGACGGTCCGGAGCCTCGCGGCTCTCGGCAAGGCCGTCGATATCTCGCAGCAGGCGGATCGGATGCTTCACATTCCGCGGATCATCACGGACACGCGGCCGGTGTTCGATGAGGATGCGGCGCTCGGACCGATTGGTGCGGTCATTCAGCACACGCTTCGTGTGGAGTTCCTCGAGGACGGTGAGTATCGTTCGACGAGTTTCACACTGACGCCAGGCGACCTGCGCCGCCTCAAGGTGATGGTGGAGCGTGCCGAGATCAAGGAGGCATCGTTGGCGCATCTATTGGACCAGACGGACCTGACCCTCTTCGACCTGTCCGGTGACCGCGATGACTGACCCGCGTTCAGTTGATTCTAGTGAGGGACAGGACTTTTCGATTTCCTCCGAGCTTCCGATTCCATCGGCGGTTGCTCTGGCCCACTGCGCCCACCAGTACATCGACAACTCGGAGATGTCCTACGATACGACGCCACGAGTGCCCGGGTATTCGGAGGTTCTGTCATCGCAACAGGCCGATGACGAGATTCGAAGTACGAGTGAAACAGCCCGAATTGCAGACGAGTTCGCAGAATTGCGCGATCGTTGGCGGGAGAAAACCGGTCACTACTCGGTCATGATGGATGCGGTGATCGTGCCGGAGTATCAACGCATCATCGGCATGGGGGAGGCTGCCCTTCCACTCATCATCGAGTGTCTGAAAGAACCCGGTCCCGAATGGTTTTGGGCGTTGATCGCCATTGTCGGTGCTGATCACGCGGCGGGGGCCACCACGGTGACCGAAGCGTGTGATCGGTGGATCGAGTGGTACGAGAAGGACCGTGCACAGCTTCACTGAGCGCCAACTGCTGGAACGCCGGGTTCCCGTTCTCTACCGCAGGACGTACGAGATCACGTCCCCGCCAGATGGCAGCTACAACTGTGCTGCATGGGCCGCTGAGGACGATTCGCAGTGGTGGGAGCCCACACCGAATCCGGTCGGTGGATGGTTCTGGCCCGCTGGTGTGCCACGGGTGAAGACAATTGATGCTTATGTCGAGGCATTTGAGAGCATCGGCTACGAGGTCTGCGACGACGACAGCCTGGAGGAGGGCTACCAGAAGGTGGTGCTCTACGGCTCCCGAGGTTTCTTCCTACACGCAGCGCGTCAACTGCCTGATGGTCGTTGGGCCTCCAAGTTGGGCATGTGCCAGGACATCGAACATCCCACAGCCGACACCCTCGAGGGCGGGGACTACGGCAACATCCTGGTGAGATTGCGCCGGCGCCGAGAGCGGGCCGACGTCACCCCACCGGCTGACACACCAACGCTTTGAGCGCACTCAATCCCGGTGAACGGGAGCCGTCCGCGCCGCACAACGCACCGGTTCCCGCCGCATTCTGTAGTTGTCGGACGCTGGCCTCGGACAGCGTCCACCCCAGTGGCACTTCGACGTTGGGCAGCAGCGGCGGCGCCGCTGTGATCACCGAACCACTCAGCGTGGCACCCAGCGGACCCTTCACCTGCGCGAGCAACTCCTGGCGTGCGTCGTCGCAGGCAGTGTCGACGGGTAGCTGCGTCGTCGGCGACTGTCCGGGCGACGGCGGCCGGCTACATGTGAGCGCGAGCGCGTTGCTGATGCGTTGCGTGGAGGCGGCCGTACCGGCCAGTGCGGCATGCGTATTGAGGTATCCGGTCACCGGGACGAGCGTTTCGACGGTGGCTTTCGGATTCTCCGCGCTCGCGGGGTCCTGGGGCTCGTCGTCGAGGTAGACGACGAGCGGAACGATGTACCCCCGGGCGTTGCCGGCGCTCACTCGCGCATTGTGTTCGGCCGCAAGGACACTGATCTGCGGAGCGAGGTCGGCGATGGTCGCCAATCCGCTTCCGTCGGCGTACCCACCGTCGATGAACTGCCAGGCGTTGTCCTCGCACGGGCCACTCGACGCGCTGACACGTCCCGACGGCGTGACGTAGGGGAAGCGTGCCGAGAGCATCGCAGCGGTTGCCCACGACATCGTCGGAAGGCACGGCGCGAAGAGATCCGCGAAATCGACTGCCGTAGCGGGTTGGCCATCGGCACTCGAACACCCAACGGTGTCCGGGTCGCCGGTGTTCTCCCGCCCCACCTCGGCGTCCGAGGGTGGCGCCGGGATCGTGACACCTGTCTGGAGTTGACTGACCAGCACGCGGCAGTGCGGGCCACCGACGTGGAGTTCAGGATCAACGGTCCGGTCGGTGAGCCGGCAGCGGTCCACGGGAATGTCTCGCCGAGCGCGGGAACCTGTGTGGCCCAGCCCTGTTCGATGAGTGCCGCGCGATCCGACCATTGTGGGCCCGAGTTCTCCAGTTGGGCACGGATTCCGGTGCCCGAAGCAACCGGATCGCCGATGACGGTCCCGGCAAGCCCGGCTGCGATGACGTCGGGATCGGCCAGGTTCGCACCCGCCTGCCGGATGGCCCGTGCGGCGTCGATGGACTGCCGGACCGTAGGCGTGTTGTTGCCGTACCGTGCGTAGGCCTCGGCGCGGGTTAGCGCCAGCCCCACCGAGCCGCCGCTGACTCCACTGGACGCGAAAACAGCACTGCGACAGTTCTGCTGGGCATCGTCGGCGTCGTCAGATGCTTGCGTGATCGACGCCATTGCGCTTGCGGTCCACACCGCGGCACGGATGCCGCCACCACTGGCGGCCACGATCACCAACGGCCGCGTACCCGGGCAACCGTCCGTCCGGTCGACCCACGACGTGAATGCGGCCGCGACGTCGGTGCGATCACTCGGTGAGTCCGAGGATCCCGGCCGTGCCTTCACCGCGTGCAGATCGGGGTCGCCGCCCGCCCAGCCGACGATCACCAGCAGGATCGCCGTGAGTGACAGGACCGGGGCAGCCTCCATCCGGAAGAACGTGAAGATCTCCGGCGGCCGCCGGAACTGCAGGCCAATGATGATGGCGCCGAGCAGGATCGGCCACACGCCGATGCCGATCGTGACCGTACCCATGACGCCGAAGAACTCGGAAATGTGGGCGGGCCACGCCACGTAGGCAAGAACGAATCCGCTCCCGACAACCATCAGCAGAGCGACCGACGTGCGGAAGAACTCCGGCTTGGTGACGGACCCTGCGAGGTCGATCAGCCGGTCCCAGAGGACGGCGACGACCACCGATCCGACGCCGACGAGAAGCCATCCGGCAATCAGCACGGCGACCTGTGTCCAGACGAGAGGTTCCGGGCCGGTGATCCCGACGACCACCGGCGCGGTGAACGCCCGGATCAATCCGATGATGGCGACGGCCAACACCAGAATGACCGACACGTTGCCCACGACCTGAACCTGGCGGCCGGTGATCGGTGGAGGCGGTTTGGTGGTGGCGTCGTCGGCGGCGTCATTGCCCTGGGGTTCCCGACAAAGTCGTCGCCGGGCCGCTGACACGACGACGGTCACCACGAACGCAGCGATGAAGATCCAGAAGCTCACGCCGTCGACGAGGGACGAATACCCCGTGGCGAACAGCCACACCCCGGCGATCGCCACGACGACAGGCGGAATCAGCCACGGCCACAGCAATGCCCGTGCGGTCAGCCCGGCGTTCTTGTCGGACTCCTTCTCCGCCGCCAGTTTCGCGCGCCATGACCCGATGACGTAGAGCGCAACGGCGATGAGTGCGAACAGGAACGGAAGGAACCAGTAGTAGCGTGGGCCCTCGTCGAGGACGCGGCGTTGTGCATCGGGGATCTGATCGAGCGCTCCCGGGATCGGTGGCAGCGTCAGCACGCCCAGGAGTACCGCGGTCAGCACGGACAGTCGTTGCACCCAGACGGGGCGATACCAGGTGCGACACCACGTCCGCACATGACCGCGAAGGTTGGTGTTGCGGCCGATCGTGACCGCCAACGCGATGACCGTCGCCCACTTCACCAGCGCGACGATGGCGATGGCCGACCGTAGCGCCCCGGGCACCGCCCCGCCGGATACGCCGACCGCAGCAGCGATCAACAGGATGGCCTCGACGACCTCGGCGGCAATCAGTGCGGCAAGGATGCCCAACGCGATCCGGTTGGTGCCACCCGTGCGTCGGGGAGCGAACAGAAGAATCAGCCGACACAACAGATACCCGTAACACACGAAAAACACTGCGTCGAAAAGGGTATGGAATCCGATGAGCCCAGCGACTCCATCCCCGAGGTTGGCCATGGTCGCGGTGCCGGGAACCATCGTCGACCCGAGATCGGTCCACGAATCCCAGCCGCTACGGTTGCCCCATGCACCCGGACCCACGATGGCCGCGATGGTCGAGTGGGTTCCCGACACCGAACTGCGGCCGATGATGCGGTCGACCTCGGTGAGCGCGATCAGCGCGGAGACCCCACCGAAAAACGTTACCCAGCCGAAGATTCGGTGAAGCATGGTCGTGTTGCCAACGCTCATGTCCTGCTCCCGTGTCCGGTTCAGCTGACTCGGCAGCCATCGTTCCACAGTGGCTGCAGGCGCAAGCGTGTATTGGATGGGTTGCGCCGGCGACGAACACCACCCTCAGCAAGGCGAAACGTACCCACCCGACTGACCCCCAAGCCGGCGCGGGCGACGGAAGCCCTAAACCAATAGCCGCTCTTACGATATCGCGGCCCAATGAGATGTCTTACCTGACTGGTAGCGTCCGCTCGACCACCCGTACCAGGAGGAAAGATGGCGAACCCCACAGCATCCGAGGGCCCCGACCTTGCCGCACTATGTGCACGCATCGCAGCGTCGGTCGACGTCGTCGAGGTGTTGACCGTCCTACTCTCGTTCTGTCGAGCCAACGCTCACGTCTGTGCGGCGATGGTCCAGTCCAGCGAAGGCCGATCGACGATGGCCGCCATCGCCAATAGAGCTCGACGCCGTCTGCGGTCGTCCTACCTATCCGCGACCGATCGGGATGCGATCATCGACGTTCTCGCATCGCATGATCCGATATTGGCTGCCCGCGGAATCGCCGTGGGTATCGACCAGTTCGTTCACGGCATGGGCTATCGGACGTATCGCGCGCTCCTCGTGGGGCGGGGGCCAAGGGATCTGAAAGACGAATCACCCTATCCGACGACACCTGTCGACTTGACGACTCTCTACCCTGGGCTCCGCGGGTTCACGTCGTTGCCACGCGACGCGGGCAGTGTCCTCGCCGTCGATCGAGTGGGCGGGTTGGCGTTGTGGAACGCCGCCGAGTTCGGTTCATTGCGCGTGATTTACGATCCTGATGCCGGCGCTGCGCTGGATCACGCTCTCGGTGACAGCGTGTCGGCGCTCCTGATGACCCCCAATCAGCGATTGGCGCAGGAGTTTACTATTGACGAAGTGTCGACATCAGGCTTCTTTGGGGTGCGGGTGGTCGACAAGGCTCGTCAGAATCAGATATTCGCGTGGGCGCTTGACCACTGCCGAATCAATGGCATTGAGCTGCTGATGCTTCCGGAACTGTCTGCGACCGACCGTTGCGCTGACATTGTTGATGTCGCGGTAAACGACCACGAGTCGGCAGGGAGTGCTGCGTTCTATCCGTCCGTCGTCATCGCGGGTTCTGAGCATGCCGAGGTGGACGGGCATCGGATCAACCGGATGACGATCATGTATCCCCGTGACCGGCATCGCGTCGTTCACGACAAGATCGGGCGATATGTCAACGGCCCCAGCGAAGTTCGTACGGCAGACGTGTGGACCACAAATCTCGCGGGAGAGGAGAACATTGACAGATCGACAGTGTTGCGTGTGCACGCCGGTATCAGGTGGTCGATGATTCCACTGATCTGCGCGGATTTTCTCGACCAAACCGTGGTCGATGCGGTTGCAGCCTTGCATCCGACCTTGGTGCTGGTGTCGGCGATGACCGAGAAGACCGGGGGATTCGAGAACTCGGCGGGTACTGTCATCTCCGCATGCCAGGCCACGGTGATGGTTGCCAATGGGCCGGTGGACTGGTCCGCGGAAGGCTCTCCCGACGCTTTCGGTGGTGTCGCGACCGCGTTGGTGGTGATGCCGTTTGCGGACAGGGAGGTGGCGAGAGTGCGGCACGTGCCGCGCCCCGAGGATCCTGCGCCGCGCGCCATTGGGTTCAGCATGGCCAGTGCCGGTCTTGAAGCGATCACAACGCCGGACTTTGACTCACGTGCTGACGTTCACGATTATCAGGTCATGTAAGTGTCATGTATCCTGGATCTCTGCCGAATGGATTGGGTCGGAGGGTGGAGTGAATGCATCGGTAAGCGCGCTGCTGGACCTGCTTGATGACGTCGCGACTGTGGAGTCACAGAGCGACGTCGACCACCTCTTGGGGCAGGTGTCGGCTGAGGTATTGGCGAGTTCGCCGACGATTGATGACATACAGAAAATCGCAGCTCGCGCGCAGCTTCATCGCTCACACGTCGGTCCGCTGTCAGAGCAACGTAGGGCTGCTCTCGGCGTCATCGCCGGACTGTTTCACGCCTGGCAGGCGCAGCGTGCTGCGGGGGCGGATGAGAGTCAACAATCAGTCAAGGAGCGGCTACTGTTTGAGTTGTCGGAGGGGCCCGCCGGCCCGACAGAGCTGAGTGAACGCATTGGGAGTCCAGTGGCGGTGACGTCACGTGGTCTGAGCGCTCTCAGGGGTCAGGGACTCGTTCACCATGTGAACACCCCTGATCCCACCGACCGTCGCCGCCGAATCTATGCGCTGACTCCCCTCGGCGAGACCTTCGTGATGGACCGGCTGGGTGGTGACTACTCGTCTCAGTTGGCTGACACCGTCGGCGAGGCGATGGCTGAGGGAAGCCACCCCGAGGAGGAACTGAGAAACCTCCTCACGGTCATGAAACGAACAGGACCCCGCGACCCGATGACCGCATGCGCCTTGGCGCCGACAGTGGACCGTTTGCGTCGACTCGTCAAGGACGCGCGACTCCAGGCTGAGGCGATCGGGGAACTGAGCGTTGTCGCCCGCACGACCGAGGGCTGCTTCAGTCGCGATGATCTGCGTCTCTGGTACGAGGAGCTCAGTGACCTTGCGGCCGTGCATCCTTCGATCGAGGCCCGTGCCCTCTACGATCGAGGGAGGTGGCGAATGATGTACGAAGACCCGGAGTCGGCGGCGTCGACGGCCGCCGAGGACTTCCGGGCCGCGATTCGCGTTGCGTCGAGCTGTGATGACACGGACGACCGACATCATCGAATCGGTTGGTGCGAATACCAGTTGGCGATGATCGAGTTGCACTCCGGTGATCCTGCAAACGCGGTGGAAGGCGCCGAGCGTGCGCGAGAAGCCTTCAGCGCCATCGACAACGAACGGTGGGATCCTCGTCAGGGTGAAGTGGCAAGCATGATCCTGCGGGCCCGCGCGCACGCAGCGCTGGGCGACGACGAGATCAAGGTCGCCCGGCGCCTGCTCGAGGACATCATTCCGGTCGCGGACGAACATGGATATGTGCGGCAGATGGCCGACGCTCGATTTCATCTGGGCAAACTCGAGGCAGGCGATGACCACGAACTCGCAATCGAGAACCTTCACTCGGCGGCCAAGAGGTTTGTCGCAGCCGGCAACAGCGACAGAGCGGCACTGGCCGCTGCCGCGGGAAGTTCGGTCCGCTTCGCCAGTACAGAGAGATCAACCTTCGACGCGGAGTTGTTCCGTCGTGAACTCGACAGTGTTGCAAAGCGTTTGAATGATCCTGGCCAAGGTGCGTACCCGTCGGCGCACTACTGGCAGCAAGGCACCGTGTGGCACAGTCTTGCCGTACTGGCAGTCGATACCGGCCACGAATCCGAGGCAATGTCCGCGTGGAAGAACGCATTCGACAGCTTCGGAAAGGCTCGGAGCGTCCGGCACCAAGCGCGGGTGCTTGCAGCGATGTGGAGGCGCATCGGTAGGTCAGGAACCCCATCCACTCAGGATCTCCACGATCTCGCTCATCGTGTCGGTATCGGCAGGCTCGATAGTGAAGTCATGGCTGCGGCACTGGCTGATATAACGGAGATCGCCATGCACGGTCCTGAACTGCCTGCGCCAAATACGGATGAGATCATTACGTCCCTGCTGAGGTTGTGAGACGGTTCGCGGGCGAGCGAGGCCTCCGTGAGGATACCTATCCTGGACCAAACTTATTGACCCGCTGCACTTCCGCCGTGCGTTCGCGAGCACCCAGGAGCTGGAAGGCAGCCATGATATCGCCGTCGTTGCGGATACTGACGGCAAGACCGTTGTCGATCGAGTAGGCGGATGCGAGAAAAGCATTGCGCTCCTGCGGCGAGGGGTAACGACCCCAGGTCCGAATGAAGTGCGCGATGGACGCGATGATCAGTCCCGCGACCCCGACAATGAGAAGCCCTATTGCGAGTGGATCGGCGCCATCGGCGGACGCGTCTGCGAATCCTCCGATGATCTTGAGTGCGGGAGCGGCGATCACCAAGACCAGTGCACCGACGGTCAGCAAGAATCCGCGTGAGCTTCTGCCCTCGGGCTCTGGCCACGCGACCGCCTCGCCGATCTCGGCTCTACCGAGCGCGTGAAGGACATCGGCCCGGGCTCGTGCCACGACCAGCGGGTCGGACGAGCCCTTTCCTTCCAGGATCGACCATGCCGAATGCATCCAGCAGATGAATCCGACGCCGGTCGCGATCACGCCGTACATGAACAGCGTGCCCTTGAGGGTTTCCGGGATTCCGCGCACACCGAGTTCGGAGAAGCCGATGATGGCGCCTGCGATCAGGGAGAGGATGCCGGTGATGAATAGTGCTGCCCCGGCTCGGCGGCCGCGGGGGTGCGGATCGCGATCATCGACGGTGGTTCGGAATGCCGCCACCACCCAGCCGCAGCCGAACACCATCGCGGTGAGGAACAGTGCTTCCTCCCACCACCACGGTCCGCCAGGTGTGCGAAACAGTCCAGTGATGACGATGAGTACCAGCGTCCCGATGATTCCGGCGACGAGGACCGGCTCACGAAACAGCGACCGTCGTGGGATGAAATGATGGTTGTACCAAGGAAACTCGGTAACAATCACGGAGCTTGTGCCGGGCCGAACCGAGTTCGTCACGCCATTGTTCGCCCACGCCGGCAGATGGTCGTCGACGATGCACAGTGCGGCGCGATCAGTGTTGCGTGTCAACCAGACTGCTGGATGATGCGCCGACAGAACATCTACCTTGCCGGGCCCGAGGTACTGGCCCATCACGGTGCGGGTGGCGTCGGGAGCGTGTGTGCCGAGGGAGCAAGTGCGGACCACCAAGATGCCGTCTCCGCACGGAATCTGTTGACGTACTTGAGTGTGGAAAGCCGGTACGGTCATGTCGATACTCCTGTGAAGAGATCAGGGCGATGGTGGTCAGTGCTCGGGATATACTGGGCGACAAGGCAAATGGTGCCGCGATCGAAGCTGTCGCTGCGCCCGAGGCGCGTGCGTCGTCATCGTCGATGCTCCGCACAGACCAGTCGGTATCGTCCGGGAACCAGCGGGGGGCCGAAGGGGTGACGCCGGCCGTTGCTGGTGAGTCAACGCGGGACGCGAGCTGTTGCGCAGCATCCTGAAGAGACTGGCCATCCACCTACGCATCGCGACTCCCGGTACGGATCGGCCCCGACAACCAACGGCGGATATGCCGTCTCGATCACTATGGGCTGGCTCGCTGCAGTTGATCAAGGAATGGTGCCCAAGTTGGTCTGCGCGTCCGACGCATCTCCTGGGGACATCGTTTGTCGCCCTAAGGATTAGGTGGCCGCGGTGGGCGCACGTTTCCCGAGGCGCAGCAACCGGTGCCTGCATGGCCGCTCGCGCACGAGTTCATCGCGGGTACCCGGTGATGTGGGCTCCGTTTACTTGGCTGGTTGGTCGTCCTGCTGGCTCGGACCGCTGGCCACCATCATCGCGACCCTGGGAGGGACCTCGCGAGGCCCGATATCCCACAGTTCCCAGGTTTGGATGGACCATGCAATCGCGAAGAATGCCAGTCCCACGATCTCGCCGATCAGCAAGAGAGGACCGGAATCGTGCATTGCCAACGCGATTGCCACGATTGTGACGCCGACCAGCACTCCACCTGCGAGGAGCGCATACGTTCGCCGGCGGTGCCTCAGTTTCGAGTGCGCCACCGAATGACCGTCCTCCTGGTCAGGCAGGGGCTTTACGAAAGCGTTGCAGATCACGACCAGTCCGAGTCCGATGAAGAGGGAGACCGCCGCGATGTTGTGGTTTTGCGATGTCCACTCTCGGCCGCCCCAGACGTCGGCTATGTAGAGTCCGGCCAAGACGGCGATGACGCCGTATCCCAACACTCGAAGAACGTTCGCCCAGCGGCGCCCCGTCTTACCGTATGATGACCGCTGCCGTCTCCACAGGATGAAGTACAGAGCCAGCGCAAGGAATCCCGCCGCAAAGGCGGCCGTGCCCGCGGAGAAGACGTTGTCATGCACGGGGAAGCCGTTCAGCTCGCCCGGTGGATAAAGGGGATCGGGAACCTCCGCGGGGAGGAACGCCACCAGAAATGCGAGGAATCCGGAGACATTGAGGATGACATCCTCGGCTTCAGTGCTGCCTTTGTAAACCACGAGGAGCGCACCAAGTCCGCATAAAGCGCCGATCACCACCCCGTGGGCGCTGGTGAAGTAGTACCCGCTGATCGAGTTTTGCCACTGGAAGTCGGCGCGCCACGACTGCATCACAATTGCAACCGCCAGCATCGCTATCAAGGCCACCATTGCCAGGCGCAGATTTCGATACGTGTTTACAACTATTGCGTCATAGCTTGAACTCATGGCGTGAACCTACCCTCGCTCAAGGGCGGCGAAGTCCCATTTGAGAAGGTTGACACCGCTGCCCCGGCTATCGGGAACCTGCCGAGGGCAACGGTGTCAACCGCAATCGAGAGCATCTAGTCACACGGATTGTGGCACCGTCAATTCCACTATCTGTGTGGTGACTACGGAGTCCTCGTCCTCCTCCGATACGGTGATGAATGCTCGGTTTCCTTCGACGTTAATGGTGCCGGTGGGGATACCGGGAATCGCGATGGGGTGCAGGTCTCCATCGTCGGGATCGACCGCGTACGCAACGTAATCGACGCTGTCGTCGCCGATGACCTGAGCCAGAATCACCAACGTGCCATCGGCCGTCGTGACTGCTCCGGCACCGTCGAGGGTGGTCGCGTCGAGGCTATGCGTTCGGGTGGAACCGTCCGAACCCAGCCAGACGATCGATGAGCCCAGGAAGTTGTTGTCGTCGTCAAACGCATAGGTCGTGAAGTACGTCGCCCCTCCACCGGCGTTCCGTGAACCCGGTTGGCCGGGCAGCGTGAACGACGTTCCGGAAGCGTTGGGCCGCAACGCGTAGACGACGAGTGATCCGTCATCGGCGATGACGTACTGGTAGGCGCCGTTGCCGTCCGGATCGAGAGCGAATCCGAGCGGTGTGCCGGTGGCGGTGATGCTCACTGGTGTGACGGTCTCGGGATCGACGATCGAGAGAACTGCACCGTCGGCCGTGGGCGACACGAAGTACGCATAGCGGGGATCGTCGGTACCGATTTGGTAGCCGAGGTTGGGTCCGACTTCGACCGACGTCGGGGTGAGTGAACCGTCTTCAAACACGGTGAGGTAGTAAGTGATTGTTTCATCGGGTGTTTCGGGTTGTCGAACCGAGCGCATGAGGACGTAACCATCGACCGTCCCCATACTGGTCACCGAGCCCGGCATCTCCACCTCGATGGCGTTGGTCGGATCGTCCGCGGGGCGAACGACGACGTAGTAGGTCCAGTCGGCATACCCACCGGGTTGGAATGAGACGTCGTCCGCCGGTACATAGGTCGTGCCGTCGGTTCCGACTTCCATCGGACGGGTCGGCGAACCTGCGTGCGTCGATTGTGATGTCACCGCAAGAGTCGCCGGGTCGAGAGTGTAGGTCGTGAAAGTGTATGTGCCGGTGTCGCTGTCGTACACATCGTCACCCACTACGTGTGCCACCCCGTTGGAAGTGATGAGGATCGGCGAGCCCTGCTCGAAGGTGTTGGGTAGCGCGGCGCTGCTGATGTTCCCGGCGGGTGTGATGGTCGTGACGTAGCGGTAGTAGGGGTGCCCGAGATTGTCGTTCACCGACACGATGTACGTCGTGCCGTCAATATCGATGATTTGGTGCACCTCTTGCGCGGTGTCCGGGTCGCGAGGAAGGTCGTAGCCCGCTCCGACGACGGGGTTCGACGGGTCGATCTGATAGATCGTGCTGTAGTAGTAGGGCATGGGTGAGCGGGTCATTGCCATGACCGTTCCGTCGTCGCGGTACCACCAGCCGGCGAGGTTGTCGAGGTCGAATTGACCGGTCACCGTGCCGGTTTCGGAATCGATCACCGTGGTGCGCGTGATGGTGTGGTCGGGATCCTGCGGCAGGCGAGTCTGGTAGTAGAGAGTTCCATCGGGACCGAACGTCAGGTCACCGAATGCGGTCTGCGTGTCGGGCAGCGGGGTGGACCATGAGGTGCCGCTGTCGGACACAGCCGTCAGGTAGTAGTCATACTCGGTTTCCTGCGGTTCCCCGGTCACCAGGTAGGCGGTACCGTCCGGACTGAAGGTGAATCCGCTTCCGATGTACTGTCCGGGAACATCGATCTCGTTGGGCGCCAAGGATAGTGCTGCGAAACTGGTGCGTGTGGTCAGGGATTCCGGGATCGCCGGACCGTTGCGATCGACTACCGCGATGTAGTAGCTGCCGTCGGGTCGCATGTTGAGGAGATACACCACACCATCCGGCGACTGGGCTACCTGGAAGGCTTGATCTGTCGTCGAGTACACGACCTCGGTGATCGGGTCGATGGGCACGCTGACGTTCACCGAGGCCGATTGCCCCGCAGTGTCGGTGGCCACGACGGTGAAGGAACGGATCAGCTCGTCGTCGCCGGTGCCGGGTGCGCTGGCGTCGAACCTGGCGTCACGGGATGGCAGGAACGTGAAGTCACCCGTCGCCGGATCGAGGAGAAGTGTGCTGCCGTCCTCGGCGGTGTATGTGCCTGGTGTGGTGGTCTCTGTCCACGGACCGGTTGCCGAATAGCGGAGTGCGTCGGTGTCGCTGAACACTCCGGCGACGCTGCCGATGATCACCCCGGTGGTTCCGACGGGCTCCCCGACTGTTGGGTTCACACCGTCGTTGACGGTGGGCACGGTGTTGGGAGTGGTTGTCCCCGGAACGTTGATCGAGATGGTCGTGGTGGTGTCGTGCACGTGGTCACCGGTGAAGAGTGCCAGGAGGCCGGCGAAGCCATGAAGATGGAATGACGTGTCGTCCGACGCGCTGACCGTGAAGGAATCACTACCCGTGTAGTCGGCGTCCGGCGTGTAGCGAAATGTCCCGTCGTCAAAGAGTTCGACCTGGCCGTGGCTGGGTCCCGACTCAAGGGTGTAGGCCAAGGCGTCGCCGTCGGTGTCGGTGAATCCGAGCGTGCCGGTCGCGGTGCCGTCGGACACGGTGTAGGTGGGTAGTTGCCCGGCGGTGGGGGCCTGGTTGTCGAGGAACGAACGCAGACGCCTCGTCCACCAGAGCAACGTCCATGTCGCGGGGGTCTCCGCTGCGGCGGGCGTCGCGCCCCCGAGCAATGGGAAGCCGAGCAGCGCCAGCAGTCCCGTCACCGGTGACGTCGGTGTCACCGCAGCAGCCTGGAGCGTGGACGACGCGGCATCGCCGACAGCATCGGTTCCGCTTGATGCAGATGCCGACGGTTCCGCGGCGAGAGTCGGAGAAGTTCCGATGAGGCCTGCAACGCCCGTGGGTGACCCGGTTGCTGAGGGATCGCCGGCCGGTGACGCGGTCTCGGAAGCTCCATTCTGCGGGGTGTCGTCGCTTGTGGGATCGTCTGCAGGCGTCGTGGCTTCGGTTGTCGTCGGTGCAGGTGCAGGTGCCGGAGCGCTGTCGCCAGGCGCTGGAACAGTCGAATCGTTCGACGGTGTGATGACTGGTTCGGGGCCCGCTGTCACTGACGGCGCAGTAGTCTCTGGCACCTGACCGGTGTCTGCGGGGACGGAACCGGAGTCGTCGCTGCCCTCTGCCGCGCCGGTTGACAGCTCCGGTTGCGACGGCTGCGGCGTGGTCGAGGCGTCGCCTTCGGCGGATGTCGACGCTGTATCGGGGATCACGCCCTCGCCGGTGCCCGTGCTGCTCCCGTCTGCGCCGCCGCCATCGGCGATATCCCCGGCGTCTCCGACGCCGCTGTCGCCTTCGACAAGGCCGTCGCCGCCACCTCCTTCGTCAACGGCCTCGGTCACGACCTCGACCGTGGTGCTGGAACCGCTCTCGGGTTCGGCGCTGGCCTGACCGTGTCCGGTGTAGAGAGCGAGGCTGACGCCTGCCGCTGCTGCGATCAGACGTGATCGCTGAGAGTGAGAGATATTCATGATGAGCTCCATTGGTCATTCGTGAAATGCGATCTCCGTCGTCGTATTCCGGTCATCAACGACTGAGGAGTAAATCGGACATTACGCGCGTCCGGCGCCGAAGAATAGATCCAGTTTTTGTAGATGGGGCACTGTTTCCGTGGTCAGAAAGGGGTTGGTGAGTGAATTGAGGTGACGTCGGTACGACGGGTGGATCCTAAATATCAATGGCCACAATATATTTGGCCTCGTATCCGAGCTCTGAGAGCGGGCTGTGCGATTTATTTAGTGGAGGTAATGGTGACCCGGGTTTATGGGTCCTCTGGCCGATCCAATTTTCTTCTGCGGGTGCGTTCGTATCCTATAGCGGAGCGGCATTATTATTAGTTACGATAATTATGCCCCCTGGAATGGGGCTACGTGATTGGCTGGAATATTTCGGCGGAAGTGTCACGTGGGTTGCGGCGCCGTCGACGGGTCCGTGACCGGGCGGCGTCGGCGATCCGCAACACGATCTTCGGAACCCAACTGACCTGCCCAAACCACCCGCACAAACCCGCCCAATCGGACAAGATGACCCCTATGCCCGACGAGCGTGCACCGTCCGACGCGCCCCCACCGGCCGACACGCCGCGACGCATCGGCGTCGTCGACGATCACGACCAGATCGTCCGCGGTCTGCGCGCGACCTTCGACGACTGCCCCGACCTCGAGTTCACCGCCGGCGCCGACACCGTCACGGCACTACTCGCCGAGACCACCGCCCTCGACCTCGTGCTGCTCGATCTGCGCCTCGGTGACGGCAGCACCCCGGCGTCCAACATCTCCGCCCTGCACGCCGCGGGCCTGCCGATCCTCATCTACACCTCCGGCGACGAGCCCTTCCTCATCCGGCAGGCCGCGAGCGAGGGCGTACTCGGCGTCATCCGCAAGAACGTCCGGGAGAAGGACCTCGTCGACGGTATCCGGCACGCGCTGGCCGGCAACACCGTCGCCGGCATCGACTGGGCGTCGGCGATCGACTCCGACCACAAGTTCGTCAGCCTGTCGCCACGGCAGCGTCGCGTCCTGGAGCTGTACGCAGCAGGGGAGTCGACCGCGCGTGTCGGCGAGGAACTGAATCTCTCACCGGAGACGGTCACCGAATACGTCAACCGCATCCGGGCCCGCTACGCCGAGGCCGGCCGCCCCGCACGCACCAAACCCGAACTGCTCAAACGCGCCATCGAGGATGGATGGGTACCCATCCCACGCCGCCGCCGACGGTGACGCTGACGGGCAGACCGTGACACGCCGCCCGGTGACAGGCCGACGATGAACGCGATGTCGGCGGTCGAGCACGCGGTCGGCACAGCGGACCGACAGGCCGGGGTCCGCATCCTCCGACTGATCCCGCAGTACCTCGCGCTCGGCTACCTCGTCTACAGCATCCTGCTGTTCCCGACGATCCTCGCATCACGGGAGTACATGGCGACGTGGTGGACGGTGATCTGCGCCGCATCCACCCTCGGCGCCGGCATCCTGATGGGTCCGCTCAGTTGGCGTGGCGACACCCGCCGGCTCCGGATGATCGCCGCAATTCCCATGGCGGGCTACCTGTTTGCGTTGGCGACCTTCGGCTTCGCCTGGAACGGTGTGCCTCTCGACATCCCCCGCGGCCTGTGGCTGGTGCACTTTCCCGGACTCGCCGTGCTCGCCGCCGGGTTGGCGCTGCGTCCGGCCGCCGCGTACGCGGTGCTGATCGTGGTCGGCGTCGGTGTCGGAACGATCAGTCACCTCACCCGACTCGAGGAGCTACGCAGCCCGGTGATCGCGTCGATCGCCTGGGGTATCGGCTTCAGCCTGATCTTCCTCTCGGCGGAGGTGATGGCGATCCGCGCGGCACACACCCTCGATGCGACTCGCGCAAAGGCCTACGAGACCGCCGCGGCCACCGCGGCCAGTCAGGCGCGTTCCGCGGAACGCGACCGATTCAACGCCCTCACCCACGACACCGTGATGGCGACACTGCTGTTGGCCGCCCGCCGCGACCAATCACCCGACCTGGCCCGCAGCGCCGACGCCGCCCTCGCCGCCATCGACGAGGCCGGCGGGCACGTCCCGTCACGACAGATCACCGTGCCCGTCGCACTGACTCACATCCGCGCCGCCGTCGCGATCGTCGACCCCACCGTGGTGGTCACCGCACGCGTCGACGACGAGAACGCCACCTGCCCGGAGCATGCGATCACCGCGATGGCGGCGGCCACCGCCGAGGCACTGCGCAATGTGCAACGCCACGCCGGTGCGAATGCGGCCGTCACGGTCACCGTCATCACCGACGACGACGGGTGCCGGGTGCAGGTGCGCGACGACGGCGTCGGCTTCGACCCGAGCCAGGTGCCGCCCTCGCGATTCGGTATCGCCGCCAGCATCCTCGGCCGGATGCACCGGGTGGATGGGGGAGCGGCGCACGTGGCCTCCGAGCGTGGGCGGGGCACCACCGTCGACATCGTCTGGACACGCACCGCCGTCCCCGTGGATGTACGACGATGACCGCGCGAGGGTATGACATCCGTGATGTCCTCGGCATGAAGCGCTGGGGCGTCTGGCTTGTGCTCGTCGGATACCTGGTGGCGATCTGGGTGCCGCTCGTGGCCTCCCGGCACGAGTTCACCTGGCTCGTACCACCGCTGATCGGTGGGCTGCTGATCTCGGCGATGGCGATCGCGGTGGTCGTCATCCCCGGTGATCCGATGCCCCTGTGCGCCGCCTGCATGACGGTCGCCGCGGGGCCGCTGGCCAACGCGCTGGTCCTGCTGGAGACACCGACGAGTAAGGGCAACGCCGTCACGGTGTCGCACAGCGCGGTGATCGGGGTGTATGTGTTCGTCATCCTGCGGGGCCGCCGGGTGCTGCCGTGGTGCGGGCTCGCCGCCATGGCGTGTGTGTATGCGTGGTGGGGCACGCGGACCGGGCAGTCGCCGACCGGTGCGGCGTTGATGCTCGTCTTCGAGATCGGGCCGCTGGTGATCGGTGTGCTGCTGTCATTCACGCTGCGTTCGACTGCGCGCGAGGTCTTTTCACTACGTGAGCAGATCACCGACGACCTCGGGAAGGCCGCCGCGGAATCCGCGGCCGCCGACGAGCGTGCCCACCAGGTGCATTACCTTGACGCGACCGCCCGACCGCTGCTGGAACTGATCGCGACCGGAGCACCGCTCGCCGACGCCCAACGACTGGATTGCGAAGTGCTCGAAGCACATCTACGTGACCGGATGCGCGCACCCCTGATGACCGAACTCCACCTCGACGAGCCGGTCTATCGAGCACGCGTCCGCGGCGTCGACGTGGTGCTCATCGACGACTCCGGCCGCGATCGTGACGACGTGTCGGACGTATTCGCTGTGTCTGTCGCAGAGGCGATTTCACAGATCGCCACTGAGGTGCTCGACGACGCCGACGACGGCGAGGTGTTCATCCGAATCCCACCGCCGGGTCGGGGCGTGGCTGCCTCGATCCTGCATCGCAGCGGTGACGGCGCGAGTCGCCGCGTCGAAGTCGCCGACGACGGACAGGTGCGGGTAGCGGGGTGAATGCCGCAGGCCGAGTGGGAGGTACGAGGGCCGTATCGAGGTCACTTACCACAGCCCGCGCCCATCCGTCGGACGATCGCCCCCTTCCGCCGCTTGCCGGTCGCCGGTCGCCGGTCGACCCGTCGGTCGAGCAGGTGAGGAGCGCAAGCGGAGAACCGTGTCGAGGTCACGGGCGCACAGCGACGGTTGGGTACCGGCGGTGGCTACGGGCGCCAGGTGGGAGGTGCCGGGGCAGCTTGAGGGGAACTGATGGGGTGACGGCGGGGGCCTCGAAAAGCGCGAGAGCCGGACGACCCACCATTGCGGGGTTCCGGCTCCACCTTCCGCCGCGTCTGTAGTGAACTATCACCCGCTGTGGAGCTGGAGACGACGAAAGCCGTCCCTGATCGCCGCAGTGCTCGGGGACAACTGGGAGCCGTAGGGTGAGCGAAATGTGGTCCACACTTGTAGTCCCCTCGATCAACTCGTAGCGACTCACACCGCCGCCTGTGCATCAGCATCCGCAAGGGCGAACACGGCTCGGTTCAACGTGATCTACGTCGTGCAGTCACTCCCGGCACTGGGCAATCCTCACCTCCTCCGGCGCGATACGACATACCTCACTCACCCTGCGACAGTAGCGCCATGGTGTGCGCTGATCGGCCGACCCACGATCGTGGGACATCGTTCGCGATGCGAACAGACGCGACCTCCTGACCGGCGCGTTCGTCCGTCCACCGCACACGTGGGTGTCCCCAGTTCGGGGTTCATCGATCGATGGAATACGTAAATCAACACCGAAATGCCTGTCGCCGAGTCGTTTCGGTGACCACAATCAGGTCACGCGACGACGTGTCCGCGTAGTACATCCCAGTTCCGAACTCCGGCAAAGGAATCGACATGACATCACATCTGAGAGTCCGAGCAGTAGCCCTGATTGCAGGCCTGACGGCTGCGCTCGGAGCCGGCATCGCAACCGCGCCGCAGGCCCAGGCAGCTTCGCCGATCAGCTTCTGCGCCAAGTACTACAACAACTACCCCTATGCGAGTCAGTCTGTGACGCTACAGAAGTGGAACGGCTCGGCGTGGCAGAACTGGCGCGCGGGCGGGACCAACGCGAGTGGCTGCGGCGTGTTCACCAACTACACGGCAGCGGCCGGCTACTACCGGGTCCAGGCTTACTGGACCGTGGGGACTCGATGCGGGAACCCAGGCATCACGTATGGCCTGGGTCAGAGCCAGTTCATATACCTCTCCTACAACCAGTCGGCGAACTTCGGCACGTTCTACGTCGGCACTGGTCGGATCTGCTGAGCCGGTTCGGTGTCCTTGTCGCCCACACCAGCCGACGGACGCTTCCCGGTGAAATCACTTCGCATCGGTCAGATCACGAAAACCAACCGGTAAAGCGATCTGTCACTCAACACTCGAAGTCGGGGCTACTGTCCTTCAACACGTCGGCCGACACATCAGAGGAATGCAGATGCCAACCAAAGAACTACGAATTGCGCTCGTTCTCAATGGCGGTGTGAGCCTCGCAGTATGGATTGGTGGCGTGGTTCACGAAATCAACCGGCTTCGCGTGGCGTCGCGCGGCGCGACTGGAGCATCGGCAGCATGGTCGGAACTGGTCGACAGTGAACACGTCAGCCGCCGGATCGCGATCGATCTCATCGCGGGTACCAGCGCTGGAGGCCTCAACGGCGCGATGCTCGCCGCCGCCATCGCCAGCGGGGCAGAGGTACCGAACATGCGAAGCGTGTGGGAACAGGTAGGTTCTCTGCGATTGGGCGCGCTGGTGCGTGAACCGGCAAGTGATGGCGCAAGCACCCTCAACAGTGTGCTTGACGGAGCCAAGGTGCTGAGCCAGATAACCGAGACGCTCGAGACAATCGCTTCGGGCGCAACACCTACCGATGCCGAAGGGTGCACGTTGCTGGTTACTGCAACCGCATTGGATTCCCCTGCCCGAGCCATCCGCCTGGCCACGGGAAGGTCTGTCCCTACCCGGGACAGTCGGCGGGTGTACCGCTTTCGGAAAGGCCCATCGCAGCAGGACGCCGGCGACTTCGCCGATGTCGACTGTGTTGCGACCGCGATGCGGGCGACGTCCTCGTTTCCCGGAGCCTTCGAGCCGGTACTGGAGACCGGCGACCTGATGGAGCAGCGCCGCGGTGGCGAGGGCGGGCCCGCGCGGTGGCTGATTGACGGAGGCGTACTCGACAATGCGCCATTCGAGCCATTGCTCGAGGAACTCATGCGTACACCCATCAGTGGTGCGCAGGAGCGCGTTGTGGTCTACGTGACGCCCTCGACGGATTCCGCCAGCACGATTGAGCAAGGGCCGGGTCCCCTTCCGGGCATGTTTCGCACGTTGGCCGGCGTGTACTCGGCGCTGAGTGAACCGGACCAAAGGATCGATTACGAACTGCTGTCCAAGACGTTCGAATCGATGAACTTCATTTCTTCACAGCCGCATACGCTGCTCGGCGAAGTCTTCTTCAACGGGGCCTCCTCGACGCGGATCATTGCGGCGGGCAGGGCGATGTTCACTTCGTACCGGCGTTCGCGATATGAGGCGATGATCCGGTTCCTCGATTCTCGGTCGACGCGAGAACAGGTGATGGCGCCGGGGTTGCCGGTACCTGACACGCCTGCTGGTCCGCCGGGAATTCCGTCGCGGTTCACCTGGCAACCCGAGTCGGGCTGGGAGTGGGGAGTTCCGACAGCGGACAGAGTATTGCGATGGATCGGCCGCGCCCTCAGCGAACGTGCGATGGGTCTCGATGAGCCCGCGACTCTCGAACCTGCCATCGCGGCGGTACGTAACGCCCAGATCTCAGTCCAGCAGCTGGAATCTGAGCGGCAGCGTCGCGTAACCATCATCGGTGCATCGGAAGTTGTTCGTCCGCAACAGATACTAGCCTTGACCGAGTTCTATGAGGGCTGCTCGCCGCGCCTGTCGGAGATGATGGGCTTCGTATTCAGGGAACTGACGGTGATCACTGGTGGCGGCGAGCAAGTACTGCGCAACACAGTACTGGCGGTAGAGGTGATCTACTGTTGCATGAACTGGGGTGGCCAGCAGTATGACACGCCCTCCTTCAACTACATCCACCTGACGCCGAGCGTGCCACCCAACGAGGGGCTGCAGTTGCGGTTCGCCGACTCGGGCGACCCGTCAATGTGGCCGGAGCACAAACTCTACGGCTCACTGTGGGGTCACTTCGGTGCATTCGCGACCGCCAAAGGTGTCAAGCACGATTGGCTTTGGGGTCGTTTGGATTGCGCTGAACTCATCGCCGATCATCTGTGTTCCAACGAAGTTCCGAACGACGAGGTGATTCGGTTCAAAAGGGCACTTGCGGCTGAGATCGTCCGCGACGAACTGTCATCGAGTTCTGCCGTTGCGACGGGACGGCAGGCAGACCACAACGACATCATTCCCGGGGCCTCCCAGGTGAGCGATGGTGTTGCGGAGGTCCTCACCATGAATCACGAGAAGCTGCTGGCCCGGATGTGGGACAACGAAGACGGGGAGCGCACCGCCGATGCCGTGCTCGACCAGATTGTCGCGATAGCGCGTACGGAACTCAATCCAGACCTCAAGGCACGGGCCGCGCTGAAAGTCGCGCGTTTCCTGGCGAAACGTCGAATTGTGAAGCTGGTCAAGAGAGGACGTGAAGCGATATGAAAGGTGCCAGAACAGGAGTCATCACACTGATCGTGGCCGGTGTCATTGCCACCTTCATTGCGACGGGACGGGACTGGGTGACCTTCGGAAGTTGGGTGGCCATCGAACTGGCCGCAGGATCCGTCGGCGCATTGATCGGCTTTCTGATCGGACTTCCGGGCCAAGCGCCGGCGAAAGACCTCCCAACAGCCGGGCAACTTCAAAGCAATCCGGTTGAGGCATCCATGAAGTACCTGGCGGCGTCAGTCGCCGACACCGCGGCCAGCGCGCAGCGGCATCGCATCAGCGTGTTCTCCGATTGGCTGGTGGGCGGGGCGTTCGCCCTGTTGCTGGCCAACGGAGGCAAGATCATGGCAGCAATCGGAGACGCGAGTCGGTGGGCAGTGGCAGATGACGACGCTTCGATCGTTTCGATGGCCGAGCGACTCCAGCAGGCAGCGATCATTTCGTTCGCGGTCTGTTTTTTCGCCACAGCCTTCATTGTCGCCTGGTGGCAGACGGCTACCAACGGTGCCGCGATGCTGAGCAAGATTCCGTCGAATCGGTCGTGAATACCTCGCACGCTGCGTAGATACCGCATTCGTCCGTTCAGGGGACCGTCGAGCCGGGCCCCTCGCCGATGGCCGGTCGATAATTCTCCCACTCTCGCTGACGCGGCAAGAAGCGCCACCGACAATCACCCGTCAACTGTCCCTCAAGTAAGTTCAACCCCGTTGACAGTCATTGATTGACGATTCGCAAAACACATTTCGAAATACCCATTCCGCGGCGATAGCAACATCACGGAGACCTTCCGCAAAGAACCGAATCCCCACCCTTTCTTCCCGACCAGAAACACAGCATTCACCGACAACCACCGCTAACATTAATCGCGTCTGTGGTTCAGCAAAGCCGTCGGGGTAGCAATGCGAGGAGCCGCGCGCCTCGCTCACTGCTCCCGGAAAGACGCCCGACCGCATGACCACTCGACCTGCGCGCGCTCAAACGCCGTCGGCGCCGCCCCCGTACGACATCACCGAGCGGGTCGGCGCTCCGACACGACCGCCATCACCGGGGTGGCGCTCGGTGGCCCGCCAGCTGACCCGACCGCGCGACATGCGGATGGCGGTGCGCTACCTCACCACCGTGGGTGCCTCGGTGCTGGCATTCACCCCGATTCTCATCACCTACATCGAAGAAGCCGCACTCGGTTCCCCGGCAACGTACCTGCTGTTCGTCCCCTTCTGGGGACTGCTCATCGTCTTCGGTCTCGACCCGCGCTCCCGCGGCCGCGAGATCAACGACTCGGAATTCGACCGCATCCTCGCCGTGGTCATCGGAGCCAGCCTGATCATCGCGGCGACCCTCGCAGTACCCCGACTGCCTGCCGCGGCCGCCTACTGGCACGCCGAAGTGATCCCCCTGCTCATCTGGGTGTTCGCCGCCTCCATCGTCATCTTCGGTATCCGACGAGTGGCACGCGACTACGTGGCCTGGTTCTACCTGCTGGCGTGCTTCCCACCCAACATCCTGCTCGTGGCGCAGGTGCTCGGCGGCACGACCGTCGTGGTCGGCACGGTCACGGTCGTACTCGGCGCGATCGCCACCGGCCTGGCGTTCCGGCATTCCCGGGTGGCCGTCCCGGCTGCGATCGCCTACGCGGTGGCCGGTCTCGCCCTGGTGGTGGTCCTGCGTGAGCATTCCGCGCTGGCCTACACCGTCCCCGCTGCCGTCCTGACCAGCATCGTGATCGCCGTTCGGCTCCGGGTGGGTCCCGATCAGGCGACGGTGTCGCTGCCCCGGCAATCGATCGCAACCATCGCCGTCGGTTGGGTTGCCGCACTGCTCGTGCTCACCTTCGCACCCCGCCCCTTGCCGATCATCTCCCCGGCGGATCTCCCCGTGGCGCACACCACCTGGATCGCCGACATTGCCGAACAGCCCGCGACCACGGTGTCCACGCCGAGCACCTACGCCTGGGGGCCCCGCGTCATGGGCGACGACGGATCCGTGCAACGCTACCGAATCACCGTGCACGACAGTGCATCCGAACCTCAAGTGGCCTTCCTCGACGTCTTCACCAGCCGAGATCTGGGCCGGTTCACCGACTTCCGTCGCGGCGTGTGGTACGCCGTGGCACCGCCGGCCGTCTGGACCGCCTACCAGGCCACCGCCGACGCCCACATCACCATCCTCGGCGAGATGCGCGCCTCCACCGAGACGGTCCGCACCCCCGACGACTCCCTCTGGACCGCACGCCAGTGGGCCTGGAAGATACCGTCCGACACCGGTATCCGCTTCCAGGTGATCTACCTGCTGGCCTCCTTGGACACCCGCCGACCCGACGCGGTGACCGCACCCCAACCGCCGAGCTACCGCAGTGCCGTGCTGGACCCGATCACCTGGCTCATCACCGACCGATCGACCCCCGACGACACCGACCTCGCCACCGCCGACCCCGTCGAAGAATCCCTCACCGCCCTCGCCTGGCATCTGGTGCGCACCGGGGAGGTGCAGCAATGAGCACCGACTCCCCGGCGCCCACCAACGCGGCGCCCACCAACCTGGCGCCGCTGGCCGATCACCTCACCGCGCGTACACCCCTGAGCCGCATCCAACGCGTCCTGTCGCTGGTTCTCGCCGCGATCCTCATCGTCGGGTTCGTCCTGTCCTGGCATCTGACCCTGACCATCCTGGCCGCCACCTGCGCGGTGTACTTCTTCGCCTCCAGCCTCGACAAGATGGTGCTGGTGTCCCGGGGCATGACCGGCCGCGGCATCATCCGCATCTCCGACGACGAGGCCCGCGCCATCCCCGACGCCGACCTCCCCGTCTACACCGTGCTCCTGCCGGTCTACGGCGAACCCGAGATCGTCACCAACCTTGTCGCCGGTGTCGGACAGATCGATTATCCGGCAGACAAACTCGACATCCTGCTGGTCCTCGAGGCTGATGACCGCGAGACCATCGACGCGGTCTTCGCCGTCGACATCGACGGTGTCATCCCGGTGCTGGTGCCGGCCGGTGAACCACGCACCAAACCCAAGGCCTGCAATCACGCGATGAACCTGCCGATCGAACGCAGCGACATCGTCACCATCTACGACGCCGAGGACATCCCCGACCCCCTTCAGTTGCGCAAAGCGGCAGCGGTCTTCGCGGCCAGCGGCCCCGAGGTGGTGTCGGTGCAGGCACGATTGGGCTACTACAACGAACGTGACAACCTGCTGACCCGATGGTTCTCCCTCGAATACGACCAGTGGTTCTCCTACATGCTGCCCGCCCTGAGCGCGTCGAAATGCGTGATCCCGCTAGGCGGGACGTCGAATCACTTTCGTACCCAAGCACTCCGCGAGGTCGGCGGCTGGGACGCGTTCAACGTCACCGAGGACGCCGACCTCGGGTTGCGGCTGGCCCGGCACGGCTACCGCACCGTCGTTCTGGATTCCCTCACCGAGGAGGAGGCCAACGCCGACGTCGTCAACTGGGTGCGTCAACGCTCCCGCTGGTACAAGGGCTACCTGCAGACCTTCCTGGTGCACGCCCGCCAACCGGTCAGCCTGGTCCGGCAATTGGGTATCGTGCCCACCCTGCGCGTCGCGAACCTCACCGCCGGAATGCCGTTCGCCAACACCATCAACCTCGCCTTCTGGCTCTCGCTCATCGTCTGGTACTCCGGGCGCCCGGACTTTCTGCAGGGCCTGTTCCCCGGACCCATCTACTACCTGTGTCTGGTGATGTTCACCGTCGGCAACCTCGCCTCGATCATGCTCGGCGTGGTCTCCGCCCGCACCCGCCACAAGCCGTACCTCCTCGTCGCCGCACTGCTGGTTCCCGGCTACTGGTTCCTGCAGTCGATGGCCGCACTCAAGAGCGTCGCCCAACTCATCTACAAACCCTCGTACTGGGAGAAGACCGTCCATGGGTTGTCACCGCAGAAATCGCCGCCCCCAACCGAATCCGACGATGACTGACCACCACCGACCGCCCCGCCGGTCGCTGCTCACCGTCCTGCTGGCCGCGCTGGTGCTGGCGATCAGCGCCGCACCGGCCACCGCCGCACCCGGTGACCCGGTGCAAACGACCCTGGGGTGGCGGCAACTCGGTCTCGGCACCTCCGTGGAGATCACCGCCGCCAACGCCCCGCAGACCATCGGCATCCCGGTACCCGACGGCACCCGACCCACCACCCTCACCGGTGTGGTGGCCTCGGCGGTCAACGTCACCGACGCCTTCCTGCAGGTCACCCGCTTCGACGGCACCATCCTCGGGACCGTCGCGGTTCCCGCGTTCGGACCCGAGCAACGCAGCATCGGGTTCTCGGTGCCGATCACCGGCGTCCCGGTCGTCAATGGGCACACCGAACTGCGTGTGACACTGCGTAATCCGGGTATCGACGCCCTCTGTGGACCCGAACCCGACGTGAACCTGGCCAACCTGGCCGTCGCCTACACCGGCACCGAGATCGCGTCGGCCACCATCGAGCAGTTCTTCGCGCCGGTGCTGAACACCATCACCCTCTACGTGCCGGCGAACCCGAGTCCGGTGGTCGCGCAGACCGTGGTCAGCCTGGTGGCCGCCCTCACCGACCACTACCGACCGCAACGCGTCGCGGTCACCGTCGCCGACCGCCCCACCTCGGGTGACCCACCCGCCCGCGGCCCCCTGGACCGGGCCGTGGTGATCGACGACACCGACACCGCGGGCAGCATCGGTCTGCGCAACGCCGGGCAGGCGAGCGCCTATCTGCAGATCAGTGGTGACGCCCAGACGCTACCCATCCAAACCGCGCTGTTCCGTGACGATCTGACCGATCTCGCCCAGACCGACTCCGTCGCCGTCACCGGCCTCGGCCGGCGGGAGATCCAGGGTTCCGACATCATCACCTTCGGCCAGTTCTCCGACCGCCTCTCCGCCGAGGTCCTCGGCACCACCACCCTCGTCCCCGGATTCGATCCGACCCAACTGGCCCTCGGCCGACCCGGCCAGGTGCGGATTCACCTGCGCGCCACCTACACCCCGGTCCGCGACGCCGAACGCGCCACCATGCTCGCCGTCAGCGGTGGCCAGGTCCTGCACACCGCCACCCTCGATCAAAGTGGTTCCCTCGACACCGAATTCGTCATCCCCGCCCCACAGGTCGCCGCCAACGCACCGCTGGAACTGCGGCTGTCCTACGAGCCGGCCCCGGCCGCCTGCACCCCACGCACCGTGCCGTTGACCTTCCAGATCGACCCGTCATCGACGGCGCAGGCCGAGGCCACCCCCGTCGAGATGGGTGGCTTCTCCTCGGTGTCGCTGGGCTGGCAACCCAGCGTGCAGGTCGCCTTCGACGAGGGAAACACGTCCCAATTGGGTATCGCCGCAGCACTTCTCGCCTCCGTGCAACGCACCTCCGCGACGCCGATCACCCCGATCGTGGTGCCCCTCGATCAGGCGATCACCAGTGGCAGCGGAGCGCTCATCGTCGCCGACGCGGCCGCCGCGCACCCCCTCGACCCGCCGATCGACGTCACCGACACCACCACGACCGTCGGGCTGCCGCAAGAGGTTCGGCTGCAGATCCCCGATGGGCTGGGCACCATCCAGGCGTTCGGCCAGAACTCGCGGACCGTGCTGCTGGTGAGCACCTCCGGGGCGTGGGCGTTGGTGGACCCGCTGATGGGCTACCTCGACGCCTCCGACGGTGAACTCGGCGACCTGCGCGGTGATGTCCTCGTCGCCGGCCGCGACCGTCAGGCGCAACTGCTCACCGTCCGCGCCGACGGCCCGGTCACCCTCGTGTCCGACGTCGGCACCGCGTGGGTGCTGTGGGTCGCCATCTCCGCGATCCTGCTCGCCGTGATCGGTGCCGGTGCCGTCGTCCTGACCGTCCTCCGACGACGACGCGGCCGCCAAGTACCCCCGGCTTCCGGGGTGCCACCCGCCGAGGAGTCTGCGGCCGAACCGGATTCACCGACCGCGCCGTGACCGCCACAGTCGTCCCGGTGGCCGGGCCGGCACCGGACATCGTCGATCGCCCCACCACCGCACCCCGCGCGCGGGCCGACCGCGAACGGTGGTGGGGGATGGCCCTGTTCGCAGCAGCGGCGATCGGCTACCTCGGTGTGGGCGTGTACCTGTACCTGGTGGCCGGCTACATCAACCCCGACGCCAGCAGCCGCGTCGGCAACGCCGCCTTCACCATCCTGAGTCGCGACCCGCACCTCGGGGCGATCGGCTTCGTGTGGAATCCGTTGCCCAGCCTCGTCGAGATCCCCCTCGTGGAGGCCTTCGAACATTGGCCGGCGACTCGGTGGCCGCAGTTGCGGCACGTCGGATTCGAGGGCGCCATCATGAGTGCGCTGTTCATGGCGGGCGGGGTGTGGCAGGTCCGCCGGATCGCCCTGGACTATCGGGCCGGACGGGCGCTGCGGTGGGCGGCGGTCCTCGCGTTCGCCGTCAACCCGATGATCCTGCTCTACGGCGGCATGGGGATGAGTGAGGCCCCGTTCCTGTTCTTCCTGCTGTGGGCGTGCCGTCGCATGCTGTGCTGGGTGCGTCGTCGTGGGGTCGGTGACCTCGTGTGTGCCGGTGCCGCACTGGGATTCGGGTATCTCACCCGGTATGAGGCGATCGTGGCGGCCGTCGCGGTCACCGTCGGGGTGTTCTGGGTGTCGACGCTGCATCACCGCTCGAGCGCGACGCACCGGTGGCAGAGCTACTGCGCCGGGGCCGCGTTCGGTGTGCACGACGCGGTGATCGTCGGCCTGCCGACGGCGTTCGCCTTCGCATTGTGGGCGGGCGTGGGGTGGATTCTCGACGGAAATGCATTCTCGCAGTTCTCCTCTCAGTACGGCAACGCTGCGCAGGTGGCGGTCGCGGGTATCGCGTCGGCGGACGAGGTGGGCACCACCCCGCTCGCCAGGTCCGTGGCCGCCGGGCTGCTCGGCATGCAACCCCTGCTGTTGGTGGTGGCCGTCGTCGTCACCTGGACGGCGATCCGCACCCGCACCGTCGACGCGGCCGTCGTGCTCGCGGTCTTCGGGTCGGTGCTCGTGTTCCAGATCGCCGCGGTGCTCGTCGGGTCGACGTTCGGGTGGTTCCGGTTCTACCTGACCGTGATCCCGCTGGTGGTGATCGCGGTGCTGGTGGCCGGTGGGGTGGGCCGTCACCACTCGGCGACGGGCTGGCCGCGCGTCTCGGCGGTCCTGATGGTCCTGGTGCTGGTGACCAGCATCCCGGTGACCGCGCAGACGATGCTGTCGCCGGGGATTGCGAAGGAGGAGTATGGCCTCCGATCGGCGTTCTGGCCGCAGCGGTATCCGCCGGACACGTACTGGTTCTATTGGTTCGGTGACGTCTCCCGCAACGTCGCGCGGTGGCTCGACGATCAGCACCTGCCCGACGGTTCGGTGCTGGTGGACACCTTCGGGTTGGCGCGGATCTGGCTGTACTCCGACCGTCCCCAACAGTTCGTCATCCGCAGCGACTTCGACTTCTTCCCCAAACTCAACAACCCGGCCACCCGCGGTGTGCAGTACATCCTGTCGCAACGACCCACCGGTCTCGGTGCCCTCGACGCGATCAACGTCCGCTACCCCGGCATGTGGGACGACGGTGCGCAGATCGCGACGGCGGCGATGACGGTCGTCGGCCCCGACGGGCGACCTCAGTTGCGGATCTACCGCGTCGCAGGTGTATCCCCGTGACTTCTACCCGCCTCCGCTGGTCGAGTGACGCGTGCGAGCGAAGCCGCTGCGGTGAGCTCCGTCGAAACGAGCGCGTGGTCGTATCGAGACAACCCCTGACAAGTGACGCAATTCTGTCCAACTTGCATACAACCGGCGATCTCCCGCTAGTATGGGTTCCGCAAGTCCCTGCGACGACCCCCGACTGTCGCAGGGACTTGCGCTATCTCTGGCCTCTCCCCACGAGCGATGGCCACCACTCTCCGATGCCTCTACGCAGTGCGCACCGCATGCACTGGCCGTCCCACACGCGCAGGCGTAGCGTCGGGACAGGTCCAGCCCGGCGCCCACCGCGGTCCGACCTGCCTGGCCGGCCCCGGTGACCGAACATCCTCCGATCGGAAACGTCCACAGAGGAGTCCCGATGAGTCAGCCCGTTCCCGTCCCACCACCTCCGCCGACGCCGCAACCGGCGCCCGAGCCCATTCCCGAGCCGCCGTCGGAGCCGCCGATCCCGACACCGGCGCCGCAGCCGGACCCGCAGCCTGCGCCGCCGGCACCGGACCCGGCGCCGCGGCCGACGGTCATCTGAGCGCCGTCAGGGGGCGCCGGATCTCCGCCATTGCGACGAGCGCGTCCACCCCGTCGACGCGGGTAGTCCTACCGCGCGGTAGGTAGTCGTCCACGAGAAACTCGCGTAGTGCGACCGCCTAACAATCCCGCGGCAGGGGCGCGATGGTGATGGGGTCAGAAGTCACCGGTCAGACGGTGACACCCACCCACGGTTCCCCAAGGCGCTCCCATGGACACCTTTGTCGACATTCTCGTGATCCTCGGCATCATCGCCGCCGTCTCGATGGTGAGTACACCCTCGGGTGACTTCTCTTCGCGCGCGATCTGCGCGTCGCGACGGAGCTACCTCTGATGTGCCGCGGAGTGTCGGGTACTCGGCAACCGCGAATGGTGCCGAGGCATGCTCACGGATGTGCGCGGCAGCAGCGAATCTGTGACAGTCCACGGCTGCGTCGTCAACGGCAGCGGCGTCGGGATGCGGAACCGGAAGCGGAATGACCCTCGTCGGAGGGAGAATCCGCGCAACTCGCGTTCACCGACAACAACTTTCGGTGTGGAGAGCGGCCTCGAGGTCAGCTACGCCTGCGGTGTGAACGCTCCGCGGAGCACTCCGCGTTTGCGGGCATCGGCGACCGCGGCGTCGACGCGGGTCATGATGCTGCTCGAGGCGAAGGGTACCGCCGCGGGGCGTGACACGATCCCGATGACGGTGTGCGGGGTGGTGTAGACGGGCCCGCCGGAGTCGCCGAAGATCGACCAGGCGAAGGCGTCGAACTCGACGGGAGTGATACGTCCGATGACGCCGCAGCGTTCGCCGGGGAAGAGGACGCCCTGGCCGTATTTGCAGGCGATCTCGCCGGTGCGTGGAATCCCGATGCGGGTGGCGACGATCGGTGAGCCCGGCACGGGTCCGATGCGGACGCCGGGGCGCAGGCGGATCAGGGCGTAGTCGAGGACGTTGGTGACGAAGACACCCTCGCCGGGGAAGGTTCCGCGGGCGATCACGGTGCCCAGGTCGGTGGAACGGTCGGCGGTCTTCACGTTGGATCCGAGTCGGGCGCAGTGGCCGGCGGTCAGTGCCAAGCGGGTTCCGGTGCTGTCGTGTCCGGCGGCGGTGAGGACGCAGTGTCCCCACTGACCTGGTTGGGGGCTGACGGCGATGACCAGTCCGGCGCCGACCGACGGGGCCGGCGGTGAGGTGGCCGACGCGACTCCCGGATGCGTGAGCGCGACCAGCCCGGCCGCCAGGAACGTCACGATGGCCGTGACGGTTTGTCGGCGGGGATGTCGCGTGAGGTGCATTGGGTCGGCTTCCGAGCGTCGGGATCGGACGGAGGACATGGTATTGGTCGGCCGCCGGGAAGGCTTCGGTCGACACCGAATCGTTGTCCGCGACCCCCGTGCCGGGCGTAGAAATGCCCGGAAAGCTATTGCGGATCAACAGGTGCCGATCACACCGATGTGCCTCCGAAATGGCCGCTGCTGTGGGCTTTCGCCCGATGGATATCGCGACGTCTGCGGCATCTGCCGAACGGAGGACCGGTCCGGGCCTTTCGCGATCAATGAACTGATATTCGTGCGCGAGCCACGATCGGCGCGACCCTGGCAGTGTGGGCACATGGTCACCGAATTCATTGGTCCCTTTCCCTGGGAGACGATTAGTAGGAAGCTCTACGGTCGGCGTCCGCGCCTCGGTGCGATTGCGTTCGTCGGGCGTGATGGTCCCGATCTCCTCCGGCACTTCAGGCATGGCGACGTCCTGGTGGTCAATGCCAGCAAGGAAGCCGTCGCCTCGCACGCGACCTCTCCCGATGCGCTCGCGGAATTGATCGCGAAGGGTATTGAGGTGAAGTCATCGCCCACGCTGCACGCCAAAGTGCTCGTCGGAGAGGGCATCGCCATCGTCGGATCGGCCAATGCATCCCGGAATTCCACCGAATCCCTGGAAGCGGTGATCGTGACGGATGACAAGGCTGCCATCGTGAGAGCTCGAGATTTCGTCGCCGGTATCGCCGCGGACGCGAATCCGATCGACGACGACCTTCTCACCGAACTCCGACGGGTGTGGGAGGAAAATCGCCGCGCTCCCGTCCCTGGGGTGACGGGCCGGTCCGCCGAGGCCGGTTTGCTACTCCGTTGGCCGGTACCGGTGCTGTTGTGTCCAGTCGAGGATGACGACCTCACCGACGACGAGCGCGAGGCGATGACCGCCGACGTCGAGCAGACCCCGCAGTTCCCGCTCTTTGGTTACCAACTGGGTGACGATCAGGACGGCTACGACCAAGCAACAGTGCTGCTGCGCTATGACCCCACGACAAAGTGGATCTACGAGCCGGTCGTGGTCTTCGGTTCGGTTGCGCCGATACCTGGACGCGACGACGGCGCGTATCAGCTCGTCAGGCACAAGCGACGGCAACAAGGTCGGTCGGCCACCCGCTTGATCACACGGCTCGGCGGCGCCCTTGGCACACAATTGCAGTCAGCTGTGGCTGATGCTGTCGATGGCGACGTCGAACTCCCTAGAGAGCTGGCTGTGGAATTGCTACAGGGCATTTGGCAACTCGATATCGACGAGCAGGTGGGCGAGCGGCGCGATTGACGTCGGTTGCTCGACTCCGTCGAATCGGTCAGCGCGCATCCTGTGCAGCACGGTCCACACTTCGGCCACCGATCCGCGTGAGCGCGGCCTCGGCAAGCAACGCTTTGTGGGCGTCACGGTAGCGGCCCGACAATCGGCCCTTGCGCATACGGTCGAGGGCGAATCGTCCCGCAGCGCTAACGATGTCGGGGGATCTGTCGATGGCGTCGATGAAGGCACGCACCGAGCCGAAGGTGAGGACTTCCTCGTTGGCGCCGCCGGAGCGGTGCACAATGCCGCGCATGCGGGCGCCGACCTTCTTCAGCTTGTGAGCGGTGAATCGTGCTGGGAGGAACTGATAGTCGGTGCCCACCGAGACGGACATACCCTCGGGGCCGTCGTTGATCCACAGCATCTCCAGCATGCCCATGTTCAGGGTGACCACGCGTGCGTACCCATTGTCGAGTCGGGTGTTCGGCAGACACGACACACCCCAGTACTCGCGCGGGGTGAGAAAGGGCAGGGGAGTGCACGCCCGCAGGTACAGCGCCACGGCATCGATGATCTCGTCGGCGTCATCTCGGGCGAGCAACCGCGTGAACCGCGGTGCCGAGCGGACGTTCTCCGACGGTGAGATCGGCTGGAGCGTATGGGCAGATGCCAGATTGACCTTCGTCGGGTCGGCACACCACGCCACCTGGTCATCGACTGGGACCAGATCATCAAACGGAGAGTCGCCGTAGATACTCGAGGAGTGCTCGCAGTTGTACACGACGAATCCGTCGCGGATCGCGTCGTGGATCAGCTCGCGTTCGATGTCGCGGAGTTCGGTTCGGTCGGCCGGATGCGGGCGATACCAAAACGTTTGGATGTTGGCGTCGGAGTAGTTCTTCACATGCGCGCGCAACCGAGTGACGACAGAACGCTCGGAGATTCCGACGTAGATCTCGTGACGGACGCCCTCCCAGAGGTACAGGCCAGTCGGAGCCGATTCGTGGTCTCGAGCAAGTGCACGTAGCCGGCCGTCGGTCATCGGGATCGGGGAGCCGAAACGGTTCCTCTTCGCCCACGATGCCGCCTCGTGGCTGGGGCGCCAGTGCTCGACAAGGTGATTGGGAAGTGGTGGCATTGATCCTCTCGATACTGAGTACGCCGGATATGGGCTTCCCGGAGCGTTCTCCGCAGCGAAGGAATTCGCCACTGCGGGCGGGTCGTCCGATCGGATGAAATCGAGAAGGATGCGCCTATCGATACGGAGCCGACCCGGCCGCGGACCAAATGTGTCGGTGCTCGTCGTTAGTGTGCGCGTCAGAAACGACGAGTCGGGAGGTTCGAGATATGACACGACGATGGTGGGTTGCGGTGGTGGCCCTGGTGGGCATCGCGGTGGCCGGATGCGGTTCCGACAACGACGCCGAACAGTCGTCCCCGGCGACGGAGACGACGACGACAACGACGACAGCATCAGAATCGGCGACAGCCCCGTGCCCGCCTCGGCCGGCCGTGCTCTCCGGTGGGGTGTTTCCGACCCAGCCGAGTACATACGGGACCTATGCGCATGTTGACGCCGGAGATGTGTCGACGAATTACCAGGAGTGCGGGGAGGGGCTGGCGTACGCGGTGGTCGACGGCGCCAATGGTGATCGCGATTCCGAGGCCGGCACCGGGGCATCCCTGTTCACTGCGCTGGTCATCTTTGTCGACGGCGCGGTATCTGCGGTGCGGCCGTATGAGTTTCGTGGTGTGAGTATCGACTCCGCATCCGCCGATACCATCATCGCCACAGTCGACACACGTGAACGCGGCATCGATCCGCCGGCGCCGGTTCGTGTCGAGTTCACTCTCGACGGAACCGCCGTGACATCGAGCCCCGACATCGGCACAGTGGGAGGCTCCCGTCTGTCCTTGGATCTGACCGCACCCGCTGCCGCGGCGTCGTCGACGACGCCGACATCCGAAGGTTCGACAATCGCAGGTCCACAAGGGGATTCGGGCACGTATCGGTTGGTTCCCGCGTCGACCTACGCCGTGGCCGGCAAGCCGTGGCAGTACAGCTTTGCCCTGCCGTCAAAGCAGGTTGCGTGCTTCGTCGGTTCGACGTCGCTGCTGTGTGAGACCGAGTTCAGCGTCTCGGTGGCCGACGGAATGGGGTGCGGTGTCTATTCCGAGTACGAAACCACAAACGCGCACATCTTCGGGTGGTCCAACTTCCAGAATCCCCCGTGCTCGTCACTGGTCCAGGGTGTATACCGCGACGGCGGAACCACTCTCGACGACGGCACCGCGGTGAGCATGCAGCCGGCCACCGGGCTGACCATCACCTGCTACTCACGATCGGCGGGCCTGGCATGCGAAAACCGCGAGGGGGACGGATTCACGCTCACGCCCGGATCGTTTCAGCGGTACCGGGTGGGTGGCTGAACGAGGGACGGCGACGCCGGTTACCGGTGCGACCGCTCACCGACCCATGTCCGCGCGAATCTGCCGCTCCTTGTTCTTGAGCATAGGGGCGCCTTCGTTGGACATCTGGGTCATGCTGCGCGCGCGTTGCGTTCGAGGTTGTTGAGGAGTTCCTCGAAGTTCTTTCGCACGGGGTCATTCCATTGCCTGCCGTTGAGTTGGCTGTGCACGCGCCGCGTCGCCTCCTGAACTCACTTCTCCAAGCGCGTGAGTTCGTGTGCAATGCGTGCGAGGGCAGCGGGATCGGTCCAGCGCGCCGCCGTCGAAGTCGGATCGGATTTGCTAAGCGATCCGATCGGCCCGACCCTGTACACGCGCGTTGCCGACGATTCGAGTCTTGCTCGGGCCGAGCTGGATTCAAGAGCGCGAACAAGTTACTGAGGCGCTGGCCGAACACCGCGCAGGCAGTATGCCCGCACGGTGCTCAGAGTGCATTCAAACCGACTGGGCCGTAGCCGCCGTCGAGGAATGCGGCTCATAGCTTGAAAAGCCCGCCCAGTGATCCGATAAAGGCGCTGCCCAGGTCGGTGGTGACCTTCACCGTCGCCGATCCGAGCTCGCTGAATGCCTCGCCCGGGTGCGCCTTGATGTAGTCCATCGTTTCGCCGGAGGAGTCGGGATCGATGTATGACGCCTGCTCCCCGACGTAGCCCAACGTGGTGACCACAGTTCCTGCTAGGAAGACGACACCGGCAGCGTAGCCACTTCCCGGAACCTTGGCGTACTTTGCGGCGCTCTCGGCTGCATATGACGATATTGCCGACCCCAGGTTCTGCACGCCTATGGCGGCGGCCGCAGTTGGATTCCCGTTGTAGATCGCCAAAAAAGCGGCGACCGCACTCGTGGCGTTGCTCAGGGTCTTCACACCGAAGAGTGAGGCGAAGTTACTCATCAAGTTGATCGCAGTCGCGTACGACTGCGACCGGAACGCGTCATTGAAGTACTTGATGATGGCGACCTCGGACAAGTAGTCCTTCACCGGCGACGTCACAATCACGGTGGGGTCGGGACCGATCTCCGCCAGGATGTCCTCGGATGCAGCTGTCGTTCCTGAGCCGGTGTAGTAGGCAAAGGTGACTGATTCGCCAGGCTCGAGATCCCCGACGTTGAAGACAATCCCGATCGCATCGTCGCCGGTCTTCGTGTATCCAGTGATCTGGTCGACCTCGGCGTACGAATAAGGATCGGTGTTCCGGAATCCTCCGACGTAGACCTCCGCGCGGGGATCGCTTGTGTAGTAGTAGATAACAGCGGGAGAACCGGTCAGGGCATCGTATGCGTCGCCGGGAAGGCTCGACGCCGTGACGAGGGAGTAACCGTCTTGTGCGTATTGCCCGAGAATCGTATTCACCGTGGTATTGCTACCACCTTCATACCGGGTGTTGTCGGGGTCGAACGACCGCATGTACTTGACGTCGGTCAGGGTTGTATCGCTGACGTTGGTGAGTGTGATCGTTGTCAGGTAACCCGTGTCATCCGGCTCGAAGGACGTGACTTGTGTGACCTGGAGCTGGCCGTCGACGGTCGCGGTATAGGTCCCGGACAGTGTGGTGTCGGTGGACGTGTCGGTCAGCGACGCGTCGTTCAGTACTGCGGAGTTGCCACTGTTCCCGTTGCTGCTGCTGAATGAACCAATGTGGTCGCCGTTGAAACCCACCGTCCAACGTTCCTCCGGCGTATCCGGGGTATAGAAGTCGATGGGGGCGTCGATACCGGTGTCAAAGCCGTCGAGGTCACTGATGAAGCCGATCTGCGAGCCATGGAAACCTGACGGTCCGGTGACGCCGGATACAAAGGAGCCGAGAGGGCTCACTCCCAACTCGATATAGTCCCCACCAAGAAAGACGTTGCCCCCCGACGACGAATGCCGTGACCGACTCGTTCCGGTCGCTGCCGCTGCCGACACGGTCACGCTTGAGGGGCTTGGGCTGATTGGCAGTGCCGGTGCCGTCAGTGTCTTGGAAGCCGTAGTCAGGAGTGGAATTGCCAAGGCACCGAGAATGCTTGGTGTGCTATCAATCCCATCGGTGGACGAGATCGTTGACACGTAGGACTCGGGTGCGAGCTCTGTGATCGTGCTGGCAGCGGAGTCCGGAACAGAGTCCGGACTGCCTTCGGGTGTCGACGGATCGCCCGCAGGGAGCGGGCTGCCGAAGCGTGCCGGAATAGGAAGCGCGACAGGCAGTTCAGTGGAGACCGGTGACGCATCGGATGCCTCCTCGCCCGTGGGAGTCGACGCCCGGTCAGATGTGGACGACACAACTGAGGATTGATCGATGTGCGGCTGATCCGCGCCGAGGGGTGGCGTCGTCCCGCCGACTGCTTCGGGCTCGGCGCCGCCCGTAAATGTTGGAATGATGGCTTCGTCGGGAGTGGTTGCTGAGGTGCCGCTGGGTTCTGTGTCAGGGTCCGATGAGTCCGCTGTCGAGGGGGCCGTTGTTGTAGGTCCCTGCGCGGGGATTTCGGCTTGATCGGCTGGGTCTTGCGAATCCGACTGTGATGGCGGCAAATTCTCCTGCGCTACAGCAGGACTGGACGGCTCCTTGTCGACCACCTCCTCGGCGTGGGCGGATCCAGCACCAAGTAGTACTGCTGTACCAATACCCAGCGAAAGCACGCCGGCGCCCAGGAGAGTTCGCGGCTCGATAAGACTCAGGCGAGGGGACCGATGTCGTGCCGTAACCGGCGGCACGACGGGAGGCATGTTCATTCCAGATGGAGAAGTGTTCATAGTCGTTGTCCCCGTGCTCTCTTCGATGTGGCGAGAAGTGTCGGATTGAGACCAGAGAAACATAACGGTGTGCGCGTTTGCGGGCACGGACAGCGGCCATTTTGGTCTGTTCGGGCGACAGGAAGGTGTCGCCCATTTGGGACCGCGCCAATGTGGTTGAGCGTTGGTGTTCTGATGCCGCGGTCACCCGGTCGGGGGATAGTGCGCGGGACGCGATGCGGCGTACTGTACTGTTCCCGCGAAAGTGCGGGTGAATCCGGCATGGCGCGTACCCTGTGAGGATCTCGAGATCCTGAAAGTCAAGCCAAGAAGCTGCGTCCGCTCTTCAACCATCGGTGCCCTCGCATTGGTTGCGCTCGTGGCCATGTCGGGATGTTCGTCGTCTGATTCGGTCGAATCTGAACCCACAGCTGGCGCGGCAGGTATCAGGGAGCCCACCCGTCGGGGCGTTCCTCCGACCGGATGAATTCAGCCGGATGGACTCAGTGACCTTCGCCATTGCCTGAGGCCTCAGTGTTGCTCCGGGCGAGGCCCACGGTATGTCACCTGCATCTCAAGCATCTTCGAGGAGTTCGGCGCCTCTCCGTGTATCGATCGATACGCGGAGCGTCAGCACCTTAGCAGAACCACCCAGCGTCGGGAGCCCTAAGGAGTCATTAAACTGATTGCTGCACAGCACTATTCGATCTGTTCGGTGATACTTTCTGAGTGCTTTGCTGCGAGTGCGAGCCTGTAGGCGAGTGCCCTCGCGGGTGAGGTCCCGGCTCCCTGAAGCCCGGGTCGGCGGGGTGCGGACATCGTTCACCCCTGTCTGCCGCACCACCGGGGTGTCTGGGACAGTCGGTGAACGTCCCGGAAATCGCCCGAATCCGGCAGATGCTTGATCGTGCAACAAGACTTTCGAGTAGAGGCATCTCCAGTTCCGTGGTTCGATTAGGAATCACTTCACAGAGTCGTGGAGTAAGCGGTCGGGGAAATAACTTACTTATCAGAGGTACGTCATGGCCGATGCCTTGAGCATGACTAACAATGATTCACCTGAAACCGTCATCGACATGTCGCGCAGCACCAGCCATCTCTTGGTGGCTTCGAGTGTCAACAAGCACGCGAGGCGCCGGGCCGAACGAAAGTATCGACGTCTGCTGGTTCTGTCTGACGTGTTGGCGGTTTCGGTGGGAGTCTTTGCGGCACAGTTCATCAGGTTCCAGATTTTCCACGTCGCAGATCCGACGCCGGTGCTGTATTTTGCAAGCGTTTTCTCGGTGGGCCTCATCGTCATCTGGTTGCTGATACTGGCCCTGCACGGGGCGTGGCGACCTGATCTGTGCGGCAAGGGACCCGGCGAGTTTCGGCGCATCACGAACGCGTCATTCGTGACATTTGCGACGGTGGCTGTCTTCGGCCTTCTGGCGCAACAGCAGATCGCCCGAGGGTATCTGGGAATCGCATTGCCGCTGGGGTTTTCGCTCCTACTGGTCGGTCGACTCGCTCTGCGGCGGTGGCTGGCGGCCAGGCGTCGCCGAGGCGCGCACTGTCGGGACGTGGTCGTCATCGGCGACGAGGTCTCGGCGAAGAGTCTGTGCGCCAGCCTCTCTCGTGATCCATCCAGTGGTTACCGGGTGATCGGCGTTTGTTTACCGGCGATTCACCGAACCTCTGATTCCGTGACCACCGAACTGGGTCGCATCCCGGTTCTGGGGGATGAGAACACAGTTGAGGCGGCGGTAAGTCTCTCGGGCGCCGATACGGTGGCCGTCTCTGCCATGGAGGTGCTCGGTCACCGAGGCGTCAAGAGGCTGGCCTGGTCGCTGGAGAAACTTGATGTCGACATGATCGTCGTGCCGGCAGTGACCGATATTGCGGTGCCACTGCTGCGGATCGAACCGGTCGATCACCTACCCCTGGTCCATGTCGGCCGGCCCATCCGGAGCCCGCGTACCCGCTTCGCCAAGCGAGTCTTCGATCTGACCTTCTGTGCTGTCGCCCTCGTGCTGCTCGCCCCCGTCATGGTGTGCGTTGCGGTGGCGATCAAGCTCGACAGTCGAGGGCCGGTCCTGTTCCGGCAGGTTCGTGTCGGGCGCGGCGGCACCGAGTTCCGAATCGCGAAGTTCCGCACCATGACCCATGGCGCTGACAAACACCTGGAATCAGCCAGAACAGCGGCCGGACAGAATGATCAGGTCTTCTACAAGTCTGCCGCCGATGCCCGGATCACACGGATTGGACGCGTGCTGCGCAGAACGTCTCTGGACGAGCTCCCGCAGTTCTTCAACGTGTTGGGCGGCACGATGAGCATCGTCGGACCCCGCCCGCTGGTTCCCGGCGAGGGCGGCTCCGTGGAACACTTCCTCGAACGGCGCGGTTTGATGAAGCCTGGAATAACCGGACTGTGGCAGGTCTCCGGGCGTTCGGATCTCGACGACGACGACCGAATTCGGTTTGATCACCTCTACGTCGACAACTGGTCGCTCACCGGTGACATCTTCATCGTGTGGCGTACGGTCCGCGCGGTGTTGGCCAAGGAAGGGGCCTACTGAGTGGGCCACGCGGACGACACATCTCTGATGATCGGTATCAACACCCGATACACGACGCAGCTACTGACGGGCGTGCAACGCTTTGCCTCGGCGGTCGAGGCAGAACTGTCTGCCACGCCTGGGGTGACCGTGTGTGCGCTGTCGCTTCCGGAGAACGGAATGGCCGCCCGCGCCGACGAACTGATCTCACTGTCTCGTCGGGCATCGGCCGCCGGCTGCGACGCGACACTGTCGATGTGCAACTGGTCCCCGATCCTGCACACGTCCTCGTCCGTGGTAGTCATCCACGACGTGCTCGAACAGCAGTACCCCGAGTACTACTCGACCCAGTATCGCCTGTTGCGCCGCGGGTACCTCGCCGCTCTCCGCCGAAGCCGCACGCACGTTGTCACCGTCTCGGAACGATCGTGTACTGCCCTGGAATCGTGGCTGGACCGTCCGGTGGACGTCGTACCGGCGGGCGTGACGTTGCCGACCGACGAGCGTATCGCCGAACTGCGTTGGGGCGCAGCGCCAGTCGCGAACAGATCGCCGTATCTCCTGTTCGTCGGTGCTCATGATGCGCGGAAGAACCTGACGTTCCTGGAGGGCCTGGTGCCGTGGCTGCGGCGCAATGGAGTCACGCTGGTGGTGACAATGCGCGTCGGCTCACCCATCTTGACCGGTGCGCTTCCGGACTGGGTATCGGAGGCCGCTGATGTGGTCGAGGTGATCTGCGACCCCGATGACGACGCACTGGCCGCGTTGTACGCCAACGCGTCCGCCGTGGTGCAACCAAGTCGCGCCGAAGGGTTCGGCCTCCCCATCCTGGAAGCCGCGGCCCACGCAACACCGTTCGTCAGCAGTGCGGTGGGCATCGCTGAACAACTCGCCGTCGCCGACAAGCAGGTCGCGACGCTGGACATCGACGCCTGGTGTGAGAGCCTCGACTGGCTTCTGGCACAGGACCGTGATGCCCTCGCCGTCGCCCATCGGCAACAAGCGTCGCAGTACTCGTGGGCAGACACCGCCCGGGCATTGGCGGAGATCTGTGCCCTGGCGGCCGGACGATACCTCCCGACGCCGGACGCGGAGGCCGCCTGATATGCGAATCCTTCACCTGCTGAACGAACTTCGCGACATCGGCAACGGAATCGTCAACGTCGGCGTCGACCTCGCCGTCGAACAGGCACGCGCCGGCCACCAGGTCGCCATCGCCTCGACGGGAGGCGAGTACGTCCCATTGGTCGAAGCTCACGGCGTCCGCCACATCGACATCGACTTCGCCAAACGACCGCGCACCCTCACCGCCGCACACGCCGCACTTCGCACCGAACTCGCGGAGCACCCCGTCGACATCATCCACTCCCACATGCTGGCACCGGCCGCGCTGGCGTATGTGATGACCCGACGCGGCCGCACGCCTCGTCCCGGACTGGTGACCACCGTCCACAACGAATACCAGCGTGGGGCAATCCTTATGGCGTTGGCCGACCGCACCGTCAGCGTCAGCAACGCCGTCGACGATGCCTTCCGCCGCCGACACGTGCCGGCACGACGCCGCCGTGTCGTCGAGAACGGAGTCATCGGTACGGCGAGGCGTCGTCGGCCCACCGACGTACCGGCCGCCGACATACCCGCCCTGTCGATCGTCTCCGTCGCCCATGTCAGCCACCGCAAGGGCGCCGACGTGCTGATCGACGCATTCGACAAAGTCCACGCCGAATTCCCGGATGCACACCTGTATTTCGTCGGCAATGCCGATTGGACCGAGGTGGTGACGGACGCGCAGACCGGGCCGCTGGCCCCCCACATTCACTTCGTCGGACTGCAGCGCGAACCATCGGCCTATCTCAAGGCTGCGGCAGTTGTGACCCTACCTTCTCGCCATGACCCCTTTCCTCTGGTCATGCTCGAAGCGCGCGAGGTGGGAGCGCCGATCGTCGCCTCACACGTGGACGGTATCCCGGAGGGCTTGGACGGTGGAGCCGCCGGAATCCTCGTACCCGTAGGAGACTGCGACCTGCTGGCGAGCGAGATATGCGCCATTCTCCGCTCCGACTCCCACCGGGCCGACCTGGCGAGACGTTCCGCGGCCAACATCGGACGATTCACGGTGGGGCGGATGGCCGATGACTACCTCCAGATCTATCAAGAGCTCGTCGAAGGGATCAACTGATGGCCGACTCTGAGGTGACGGGTATCCCGCCGGCGCTCGACCTGGGCCGCCACCTGCGCAAGGTTGCGCGGATGGCGATACCTGCTGCGGTGATTGCGGCCATTGCGTTCGGTATCACGGCGTGGGTCCTGGCGTCGGCGCCCGCCGAGTACAAGGCAACTCTCACCGCCCAGATCGATGCGCAGACACCGGCCGTGGCCTCCGAGGCGTACATCTATCAGATGACCGCACCCTACATGGCCCTCACCGCATCCGACGCCGTGCAACAGGGGGTCGCCGATCGCGTCGGAAATGGCTGGACCCCAGCGGACGTGCCGTCACATGTGACGGTGGAACTGGCAAAATCGCCTCTACTCCTCACGGTTTCGGCAACCGCAGATTCGCCCGAGACCGCACTGAACGCAGCCACCGCGATGGTGTCCGAACTCGACACCAAGGCGCGGGTACAACGTGTCAAGGAGATCGCGTTGACCCTGGCGGCACCGCAAGCCGAGGTGAAACGTCTGACCAGCCAACTCAACTCCCTGCCGAACGCCTCACCTGAGCGCGAGATCGTGCAAGACCAACTGACCGCAGCCACCAACCAGGTGAATCAGATCCGTGCCGGTGGTATCAACGGCCTGTCCGTACTGTCGACGCCGGCCGCATCGGAGATTCCGAGGGCCGGGGCGAGCATCTGGGTGATCGCCTTGTTCGTGGCTGTGATCGTGTGGATCCTCGCGGTTGAGGCACTCGTGTGGGGTCGTAGCCGATGGGGCCGGACGGTGAACCAGGCATGGGCGGAACGGATATCGCAGCGCGAGCGCATGACCCTCGAGCGATGCCGCAATGTGTGGCCAGATCTGCCGATCGCAGCAGCATCCGCAGTGGGTGCCGCGATCAACGACGGCCGCTCGGTGGTCGCGGTACTGTCGCCCGCAACGGACCCGGTGCCGATGAATCGTCCGATCACGCAGATCTCGACCCGTGACGCGGAGTGGGAGTATCAGCTGAGTCCCGCAGCGGTGGTGTTGTTCGTTGTCGCCGAGGGCGAAACCGGCAGACCGCAGATCGCCGATATCGCGCACGCAGTGTCGACCATCGGGTCCACCACTTTCATGATCTTGCAGCCCAAGGGCTCTGGGCTGCGGAACTCCGTTGCCGACGCAACACAGTCAGAGGACGTCCCCGAGGAGTGGCCAGGGGCGCCCGCGTTGACAGCGGAGAACCGCCTGTGAGCGGTGTGATCGTCGCCGAGTGGGTGGAAAAGATCGGCGGCTCGGAGAACGTCGTCGACGCGTTCCTGGAGGCGTTCCCGGGCACCGACGTGTACTGCACGTGGAACAACGCGCCGGAACGGTTCCCGCCGACGACCACCGTGACCGAAGGGCCCCTGGCGCGGAATCGGTTGCTGCGCGGACGAAAGGGGCTGAGTGGACCGCTTCTGCCATGGGTGTGGCGGCGGGCCGAACTACCCGACGTCGACTGGGTGCTGGTTTCCTCACATATGTTTGCCCACCATGTCAAGACACCCACTCCGGACACCCCGAAGCTCACCTATGTCCACAGTCCGGCTCGCTATATCTGGGTTCCGGACCTTGATCCGCGCGCCAAGGTGGTTGCGCCGATCATTCCGCCCCTGCGGCGTATCGACAAATGCCGGGCCGCGGAATCGTCTGATATGGCGTGTAATTCGCGATTTGTCGCTGCCCGGATCGCCGATGCGTGGGAGCGTGAGGCACGGGTGATCTACCCTCCGGTCGACGTGCACAAGGCATCCCGGTATGTCGACGACGCGTCGCTCACCAACGATGAGTTACGTGAACTTTCACTACTGCCCGCGGATTTCGTTCTCGGAGCTTCCCGGCTCGTTCGCTACAAGGCGCTCGACGACGTCATCACGGTGGGGGCGGCGTCCGGTGTGCCGGTGGTGATCGCCGGTGACGGCCCCGATCGCGAACGCCTCGAAACTGTTGCCGCACAGTCCGGGGTGCCGGTGACCTTCCTCGGATCGGTCTCCGACCCGATGCTGTATGCGCTGTACCGGAGAACGCTGTGCTACGTCTTCCCGCCGATCGAGGACTTCGGGCTGATGCCGGTGGAGGCGATGGCGACGGGTGCTCCGGTGATCACCAATCGGATCGGCGGGGCGGCGGAGAGCGTGGTCGCAGGAGTGACGGGTGCACACATCGGATTTGATGATCCGGCGGAGATGCGCTCGGCGGTCGATGCTGTCACCGGGCTGGCCCGCGAGGACAGTTGCCGTCGCGCAGAACAATTCGGCCGTCCGCGGTTTCTCGACGAGATCCGGGGCTGGGTCGATGACATCACTGCCGGCGATGCCCTCGCCGGTGACCCCGGAGTTGCCACGAGCTCATGAGGTGGGGGCGACGTCGATGCCCACACCCCGGGCCACCTGAAATCGCAGGGCTTTGACCACGGCCGCCGGGTCGGCGTCGTCGCGGATGGTGATCCGGATGCCGGTGGACTCGGGTGCGCTGGTGGCCGAGAGAACGTGGGGATCGCGGCCTACGATCGATACCTGCTCATGCAGATTGACCGGACTGCCCTTGACCAGAACCTGATCTGCCACGCGACCGTTGAACCGCCAGCCGCTCTCGTCTCCGACGACGAGCAAGTCGGTGGTGGTCGCCTCCCCGCCAGGTGAGACGACGTGTACGCGGCCACACCGTCCGGGCGCAACCGTGCGACCGTGGCCGTCGACTATCGTCAACGTCGATCCGGCGGCCGCCCCGGACATCCCAAGTGCCGTAGCAGCAGTGAGTATTTCTCCAAAGAATGGCACGTTCTCGGATGCGACGGGTGTCACCGTCATATCGGTGAACATCGTCACATAAGGCATGTCCTCGTCGAGAAAGAACGGCAGCTGGGAGATCGGGGTGTCGTGTGGGGCGGCCACAAATCGCTGAATCCATGCAGCCAGGCGTACACTGTGCAGTTCCGCCTCGGCCGCGGTGTACAGGTCGGAGTTGAAGTTCAGTTCTATCCGTCCGTCCGTCGATCCAGCCGTCGGCGTGATCACCGCCGTGATGTCGTCGACGGGTCCCCACGACAAGACTTCGATGGCGCAGTCGATCTCGCCGAGCGGGGACGCCAAAGGGAACGGGATGACATTGACTGTCGGCCCATAGAATCGGCTGGCGCGCCAGGAACCGGCTGCCGCGGACATGATCTGGTCGGTACGGATAGTGGTATGTGCGTTGGTGATTCGGAGCTGGTCGCGGACCGTGGTGCACGTATCGAACACTGTGTCCTCCGGACGGACCGGTACTCGGATGGGTAGATTCGACATCATCGTGACCGGCACGGACCGCTCGAGTCGATTAGCGCGGTTGGCGCGAGGTGACCCCAACACTGCCTCGTCGGCATCCAGATAACGGGTCATGTACGCCGCGATCGCGGCAGTACACCGATGAATCCAGTTCCCGCGATCCACCTTCCGAAGCCCGGTGATGTCGCGGATCATCCGTCTCGGCCGAGGTGAGGGTGCCGCCGTCATCGTCGTCAGAGACATCTCGGGGGGTAGGTCGGCGGTGTAGGTCGTCCAAAACTCGATGTCGGCATCGGTCGGCGGTCGAACCGCGGCGATCAACGCACGGTGATCGCCAAAGGGTGTATCGGACTCCGGGGCACCCGTGTCCCGAATCTCGCGGTACAGATTCAGGATTCGGGTGAACAACAGCGATGTCGCGTAGCCGTCCACCACCATGTGCTGAACTGCTGTGTAGTAGCCGACAAGGTTCGGCGACATGATCAGGATGCGATGCCGGCCCACGGGCCCGTCGAACAGTGGGAGGCCTGCTGCGGCTGTGGAGTCCAGCCACTCCGCGAGGTCGGCAGCCGGGTCGTCCCCGGCCGAGAAGTCCAGGGTGGCCAGTTCGTCGACCGGGTTGATGGTGTCGAGGAGGTGCATGATCTCGCCGGACTCATCGCGACGCAGTGAGCTTTCGAATATCGGCGATTCCGAAAGGGTGAGCAGGACGGCCTTGCGTAGCGCGTCTGGATGGCCGGGACCGTGAATCCAGGCGATCGCGGTCACCAGGAAAGCCGGGTTGTTCGGATGACGTTTCTGGAATTCGAAGAATGCTTGCTGAGCCGGAATCACCGGGAGCGCATCATGGTGAGTCACAGTACGATCATAGGGTGGCCGGGAATGGTCGGCGACCGAAGAAAGTCAACATCTCGCAAGGTGCTGAACGATCGTTACCGATCAATGAGGCGAGATGATGACGCGGTGAGTGTCCGGCCGAGAACCAGGAAGATGGGACGCGGGGGGAAGATTGATGAACGACAACAGCAGACGTGAGCGCATCCGGCGGATGATCACCGATTTCGCGGGGATTGCGGTGCCGGTGGACACAGTTGCCGATGATCACAGTCTCTTTGATGCGGGCATGACTTCCAAAGGAAGTGTGTCGCTCATGACGGCGCTGGAGGTGGAGTTCGACATGGAATTTCCCGACGACATGATCATCCCGGAAACATTCGTCTCGATCGACAGTATCGACCGCGCACTGGAGACCTGTGGCGCTGGATAGGCGTCCGCGGAATCCGGCCGAGTTCCGCGCCGCGCTGATCGACGCGAGCATTCTCATTCCGACGACCCAACCCGGCGTCTACGGCTTCGGTGAAATCTTCGAGTCGGTCTTGTCCGCCATCACCGAGCAACTGGATCATGCGGCCCGCAACCACAGCGTGAAATACGAGCGCCTGACCTTTCCCCCGGTCCTGCCCGACATCGAGTACCGTCGATCAGACTATCTGTCGTCCTTTCCGCAGCTGGCGGGACTGATCAGCGCCATGGATTCCGATGAGAAGTCGGTGACCCGCGCACTGGTCAGCGATACCGGCAGCGCCGAGATCGCCGCCGATCACTTCGGATACGCCGATCTCGCCCTGCTCCCGGCAGCGTGTCACCCGATCTATGCCATGCTCGCCGACTCCACACTGGGCGGTTCACGTCGCCTGGAGGTCACAGGGCGATGCTTCCGTCACGAGCCGTCACCAGATCCGATGCGGCTACAGGCGTTTCGGATGCGTGAGTACGTGGTTGTGGGCACGTCGGAATCCGTTGCGACGCACGCAGATCTGTGGCGTAGCGCGATGCCGGACATATTCGACACGTTGGGTCTACCGGTTGAAGTGGAGCCGGCCAACGACCCGTTCTTCGGCCGTACCGGCAAACTCCTCGCGGCGCAGCAACGTGAACTCGACCAGAAGGTGGAGTTGGTGTGTGCGCTTTACGCCGACGACAGCCCGCGGGCGATCGCGTCGGTCAACCGACCCGGTGAGCACTTCGGTGAGCTGTTCTCCATTGGCACACCTGAGGGAGTCGCGAACACCGGGTGCGTCGCCTTCGGGTTGGAACGAATCGTGTTGGCGATGCTCGCCATTTACGGATTCGACCGCACCGGGATACACCTGACCTGAGGGTCAGTCGGAGACCAGGGCGGCGAGCATCGCGGGTCGTACCTCGGCGATGTCATGACGGTCCCGGACGCGGTGCCTGCTGCGGTCGATCAGATCGGCACGCAGGTCATCGTCGTCGAGAACGCGGCGGATCGCGGCCGCCAACGCCACCGGATCGGCAGGCGGCACGAGCACCCCGCGTCCATCCGCGAGATACTCCGCGGCGCCACCATGATCCGAGCCGATGACCGGAGTACCCACGCTCATGGCCTCGAGCACACCGATCGGACCGGCCTCCGGTGCGATGCTGGTGGACAAGGAGATGTCCCAACGGCGCAGGCAGGCAATCGGTTCGGTGTGACCGAGGAATCTCACCCGGTCTGTGAGGCCGAACTCGGCGACGAGGGCGCGGAGACTCTCGAGATACGGCTCGTCTCCGTCGAAACATCCGCCGGCGAGTTCGAGCCGAACATCCGGAAGATGGCAGAGTGCAGCGATGGCCACGCGCTGGCCCTTCCACTCGGTGATGGCGGCAAGGACCCCGACGACGGGCGGTCCCGAGGGGTCGTCCGGGTGGTCTGTGGACTGGTCGGGATCGACTCCGTTGTAGCAGACGGCGGTGGTGATTCCCATGTCGGTCAACGGTTTCGCCGTCTGCTCCGACACGGCGACGGCTCGGCGCAGAGAGCCTCTGCCGGCGTGTACGGCGACTCGTTGTTTGCCGTAACTCAGCGTGTCGTGCACCAGCCAGGTGAAGGTGTCCGGCCACACGCCCAGGCGTGCTGCGGGCAACGCGTACAGCGAGTTCACGATCACGCGGGCACCTCGGCCGTACTTGCGGATCGCCACCCCCGCACGAATGGTGTTGACTGCCAGAGCAGCCAGCGCTCGCACCCGTGCCGGACCGGTTTCGCCACTGAGCGCGAGATCGGGGATCGGGACGTGGGTCACCACATCGGGAAGGCTCGCGACCAGCGGTCCCGGCGGCGAGATGATGGTGACCGACCAGCCGTCGGCGAGGGCCTCATCGATCAGACCCAGCATCACTTTCTCCGCCCCGGACACCCGTGGAGCGTGAGAGATCCAGACCATTCGACGATCCGTCATCGGCGCAACGATCCTCTCCATCGTGGCACGCCGAGATCATCGGTGATCCGAAGAATGTATGCCACAACAACATAGAGAACGCCACCACCGATCGTGCACGCAATCCAAGAGACGTCCCAGTAGTGTTGTGCGGCGGAGCCCCCGGCGATCAGAGCTGCGGCCAGCGCGGCGCAAGACAGCGAGCGCGTGATCGGGATGACGCCGCGGAACGGGATCACCGCTGCGACCAAGCAGGTGACCGCGACGACGGCGACGACCTCGGTGATGAGCGTGACCCATGCGGCGCCGGTGTAGGAGAACCGAGGAATGAAGTAGAGGTTCAGGCACACGTTGAGAGCAAGTGCGAAGAGGGCAAGCCACGGATACTGACGATGCTTCCCGGCGGATACCAGCGCGAGAAGTGCGATCTGCGAGACACCGGCCAGCACCGCCCCGATCACCAAGAGCTTGGTGGCCAGGGCGGCCTCGGCGAAACGCGCGCCGTAGAGACCGCCGATCAACTCGGTGGCGCACGGCCAGAAGATGGTGATTCCCAAACCTCCGAGACCTGCCACGATCCCGATGGCCCGACGCGAGGCATTGGTGAAGGCGCGGGCGTTGCCCGGCCACGACGCGACCATCACCGTCATGAACGGCGTCGAGACCGCCACACCGGCGATGGTGACGAAGTCGGAGAACTTGTATCCGACGGTATACAGGCCGACCGAGTTGAGGTTGTCCAGTTTGCTCAGCATGAGCACGTCGATCTTGGCGGTCGCCTGGATCAGGGCGAACCCGATGCTGAGCGGAATGGCCTCGACGAGCATGGGCTTCCAGAACCGCAGGACGTGATGAAACCGGGGAGCGGCGCCGGTGACGCCGCGGCGGATCCCCCTGATCTTCAAAACGATCGCGACGACTTCGTTGGCCACCGCGGGCAGGACGAGGATCAGAAGATAGGGGGCCCACAGTACCGCGGCCACGGTGAGGGCGAGTTGTACGAATTGCGAGGCACTTTCGATCGCCGAGACGTAGGTCATCCGCAGGCGGGACTGATAGATCACCGACAACGCGTGGCTCGGGGTGGCGATGACGACGACCAGTCCGCCGATCAGGGTGGCCCGCACGATCTCGGCGGAGTAGTCGGCGACGACGACGAACACCACGGCGACCACATAGCCGACGAGGCCCAGTGCCAGCCGCAGCAGGACGAAAGACCCGGCGAGGTCACTGGACGCGTCCTGATCGGTCTTGACGAGATCCCCGAGGACGACGCGTCCGACCCCGAGGTCGGTGACGATGGCCATCAGGCCGAGGATTCCGAACACCAGAGAGAATGCGCCGAAGTCGTCGGGGGAGAGCGTGCGTGCGATGAGAAGTGAACCCGCCCAACCCATGGCGGCGATCGCGACACGGCTGATCAACAGGGATGCCGTGTTGCGTGCGGCGCGGGTGGAATCGGGGCCGACGGTCGGTTCTGCGGGGTCGGTCGCCGAGGCAATGGCGGACCGACTTCCGGTCACCGAATGTTTGCCCACTCACCACCTCCTTGGATCAGGCTGCGCGCGCCTGAAATTCGGCGTGGAAATAGCGGGCGCCCAGGACGCGGGGAAACGTCGCCGGTCGAAGCTTATCCACCCGCAGAGCGACCGGCCACTCCAGGGGACAAGGGACTGCTTCCAGTCGCGACGTTGCGATCAAGCATTTATCATTCTGCCTATCCAATCGCATTCTTCCCGGTGCTTCCGAAGCTCCCCCACAGTGAGAGGTTGACACTGACGACTTCTTGGTCACATCGCTCGCGTTTCGGGGCGCAGCGTGAATCGCGGATGGACTCGCGAAGAATGGCAGACAACCCTGACGCGGCCGAGGTGTCGATGTGGTTCGGCACAGATTCGGCCGCGTATTTCGCGACGTTCATTCCGGCGAAGAGGGAGGTGGGTGCCGTCGTCGTATGCCCGCCGATTGGTGTGGAATACATGAATACCTATCGGGGACTGCGGCGGCTCGGACGGCAACTCGCTGCGTCGGGCGTGACGGCGATGATCATCGACTACATCGGAACCGGCGATTCGGTCGGCGATCGTCTCGCCGATGACGCGATCACGCTCTGGACGCAGACCGTATGCGCCGCCGTCGATTCGCTCAGTGCGGCGGGACATCGCAATATCGGATTGATCGGATTGCGCGTGGGTGCGCTGGTGGCCGCCGCAGCTGTCCCCCAACGGGACGATATCGGCTTCCTCGCTTTGTGGGACCCCGTCGAGTCGGGGCGAACCTTTCTGCGCGAACAACTGATGCGGCGACGGCTCCTCGGCGGGAGTGGTCGAGGGGTCGTCGGACAACCGCTGTCGCCAGCCGCCACGAGTGATCTCGCGGCGCAGTCGCTGTCCCAATGTCTCGGTCCAACAATTGTTTTCGGGCGCAGTGAACGGGCACCGGTGGGTACGACGATGAGTCGATGGCGCGACATCAGCGATCAGGTTGTTCTCGTCGACGGCCAGGAGGACTTCGTGACTCCGGAGAGCTTTCACGTGACCGAACCGCTGACTGCATTCGACACCATCGTCGCCGAGGTGCGATCGCGGTTTCCGGCGCAGGCGTATGACGCCCGGACGCCGGATGGTAGCGACCGAATCACCTTCGTGGACGATGGAGTCCGGCTACACGAGCGTGTGCTCTCGGTGGGATCGAGGAACCTGTTTGCGATCCTGACCGAACGTGCCCCCGACGCTCCCCGTGAGCAGCGTTGTCCGACATCAACTGTGGTGCTCGCCGCCGCCGGAACCGAGCCGCATTCCGGGGTCGGCGGGATGTGGGTGCGAGTCGCCCGGATGCTCGCCGCCGAAGGAACCGCAGTACTTCGGTTCGACAGATGTGGTGTGGGGCTGAGTCGACCGGCCGGACCGGGTCGCTCGTTGCTGTACAGCAGGCAGTCCAAACGGGACATCGTGGACATGGGATCGTTCGCGAGATCCTCCGGTGGTTCCGTCGTTGCCGCCGGATCATGCTCAGGCGCGTGGCATTCGTACTACGCCGCTCGCCGCGGCGTGGCCGACGGTGTGGTGATGGTCAACCTCACCTTCTGGCCCACCCGCATCGTTGCTCCCATCGGCGCCTGGGCGCTGTCCCCAACTCACTTCGGTACTGCCACCGGCAAATACAAAGCCACTGTGGCGCAACTTATTCCGCGCAGAATCCGGAGTTTGCTGGCGAGGGTCGGCCTGTGGCAGTCACCTGATCCCATGTTGGCCACGCTGACCAAACGTGCCGTCCGTGCGTCCATTCTCCTGGTCGACGAGGACGACCGTTGGTTTCACGGGCGCAGCGAGGTGGATTGGGCGCGTCAGAGCGCGCCGACAGTATCTGTCACCGCAATCGGGGACGGCGACCACAGCCTTTATCTCGCTGAATCCCACAGTCGGGTGAGTGCCGAGGTGCACAAGGCGGTGCTGGATCTCCTCGAACCGGAACAGACGTCTTGCGGGGGCGGCGGATGATTGGATTGTTCGCGCTGATACTCCTCGTGCCCGCGGCAGCATATGCGGCGCACGCGATCTATCTCCGACCACAACGTGGCCTGCTCTTGCTCGCATTGCTTACACCGTTCCAGGGAATGATCATCTTCCTGCCGAAGATTCCTTTCATCGCGGGCTGGAAAGAAGCACTGGTCCTGTACACGCTGGCGGCCACGTTCATCTCGCCGCATCGGCCTGCGCGACGCGGCATCCGCGTTCCGTGGTGGCCGGCGTTGGTGATCCTGATCGTCTTCGGTTCCATCGCCGGCCTGATCGCCTACGGCGTGATCGGCGTGATCGCCATCAAGGTCAGTTTCTTCTACACCCTGCTGCTGGTGATCTTGTGGCGGATGCCGTTCGAGGCGGGTGATCGGGATCGCCTGGTGAGCATCGTTCTGGGAGTGGGGGCCGTCAACGCCGTGTACGGACTGGCGCAGCAAGGTTTGGGTGCCGACCGACTGGTGGAAATGGGGTACCGCTACAACCAGGAGGTGCGCACGGCGGGTGGGGGTTTACTGCGGAGTTTCGGGACGTTCAATCAGCCTTTTCCGTACGCCTTTTTCCTGATGATGACGCTCCTGCTCGTCGGCGCGGTTGCCTTGGCTCAGCCGCACCGGCTCAGGTCCAAGGTGTTTGCCTGCCTGGTGCCGATCCTCATTGCGGGCATGGCGGTGGCCGTCGTGCGTGCCGCATTCGTCGGTCTGGTCGTCGGCGTTCTCGTTCTCGGAGTGGTGCGGTATCGCTGGATGCTGAAGGCGCTGCTGGCGGCGGCGGTGATCGCGGTGCCTGCAGTGCTGGTGCTCGTCCCGCCGTCCACCCTTACGACGTTCTCCTCCTCGGACAGCCTCGAGACCCGCGCGGACGGGTGGGAGTACGCGGCCAACACCATCGTGGCTCATCCCTTCGGATCAGGTCTGGGCGCATCGGGTTCGGCCGCGGCGAAGCTCGCGTTCAGTACCTTGCAGATTCCTCCGAATGTGGCCGTAAGAATTGACGGTGCCCTCGCCTTTGCCGTGGGCATTCCTTATCAGCCGGACAATTACTACATCAAGATCTTGATTGAACTCGGCCCGATCGGGCTGTGGCTGTTTATCATGATTCTCGTGAGTGCTTTGGCGACCACCATTCATCTCGGACGAAATACGCCTTCGCGTGCCGAGTCGAGCTTCGCGTTCGGCACGGCCGCGGCGGTGGCCGCAGCGATGACCGCCAGTTTCGCGGCCACCTATTTCGAGATCTTCCCGATGGATGTCTACTTCTGGCTCCTGCTCGGCGCATGCGGGTCGATTCCGCTGATACGCCGTGGTACGGGAGTCACCGGGCCGTCATCGGTGGATGCCGCACACCGACCACCCGAGATGCAACGCCAATGAATCGAGTGACGCGATGGGGTTGGGCCACAGCCGTAGCGGTGGTGGTCGCGGCGTCATGCGTCACCTCCACGGCGTCGTCACCGCACTCCCAGGCCTCGGTGTGTGTGCCGGGCAATCCAGCACAGGACCTTGGAGTTGCCTCCGGCGGCGAATTGAACAACATGGCGACGGCCGACGTGCAGCGCCTGCTCGGTGCGGCCCAGACTCTGGGCGTGCGGTGGGTGCGCATCGGTGTTGACTGGACCAACGTCGAATCGACCCGCGGAACCTACGACTGGACCCACTATGACCAATTGATCAACGGTGCGACGGCCGCCGGGTTCAAGGTCCTCGCGGTGATCCACACGACGCCTGCGTGGGCACGAGACCGCAATGCCAGCGGGTCTTTTCACGCCCTCCCCGCGAACCCCAACGATTACGGACGCTACGCGGGTGCCGTCGCCGACAGGTATGGCTCGAAGGTCTCCGCATGGGAGATCTGGAACGAACCCAACATCATCGCCTTCTCCCAGCCTGCGCCATCGGTGTCGCGGTACTCAGCCATGCTGACCGCGGCGTCGCGGGCCATCCGCGCGGAGGTGCGTGGGGCGACGATCGTGACCGCAGGTTTGGCGCCGGCCGGGGATGACGGCACGAATATCGCACCGACCACATTCATCGACCGCCTCTACGACGTCGGCAACAGATCCATGTGGACCGCGGTGGGGATGCATCCCTACACGTACCCGTACATGCCCGACGACCCGCTCTCGGCATCGTGGAATGCCTACCAACGGATGAGCATCATGCACGACACCATGCGCGCCAACGGTGACGGCGGCAAGAAGATCTGGATGACCGAGTTCGGGGCACCGACCTCGGGAACGGCCGGTGTGAGCGAGGCGGCGCAGCAGGAGGCGCTGCGCCAGGCCATCGACAATCAACGATCCACCGACTATCTGGGCCCGCTATTCGTGTATTCACTGCGCGATTCGGGAACCAACACAGCTGACGTCGAGCAAAATTTTGGTCTGCTCAGCAGCGATTGGAGCACGAAGCCCGCGTTCGCGACGGTGCAGGGGCTTGCGGATTCGTGCGGGTAAGTGCGTGATACGCCGCACTAGAGATCGAGCCGGATCTGAGCAGCGGCCACCGTACGTGCCCTCTATCCTGGGACCGATAGAGGGCACGTCCAGTGGGGCCGCAGGTTTGCATTGGTCCCGGAGGTGGTCAGTCTGGCGCGAGAGGATGCCGTGAAGCATGGATTCAACTGAAGTGGCAACGCCACTTGGTCGTTCGGACACCACCTACATCGCAGGCCACCGGGGACTGGTCGGCTCGGCCATCTGGCGGCTCTTGGAGAACGAGGGTTTCACCAATCTGGTGGGCCGCTCGAGTGCCGAACTTGACCTCACCGATCGCACGGCGGTATTCGACTTCTTCGACGAGACCCGCCCACGAACCGTGGTTCTCGCCGCAGCCAAGGTCGGTGGCATCCTTGCCAACAGCACCTACCCGGTCGACTTCTTGTCGGTGAACCTCCAGATCCAGACCAACGTGCTCGATGCCGCGGTCAAATACGAGGTCCCTCGTCTGTTGTTCTTGGGTTCATCGTGCATTTACCCCAAGTTTGCCGAACAGCCGATCCGCGAAGATTCGCTGCTGACAGGAAAACTGGAGCCCACGAACGATGCCTACGCCATCGCGAAGATCGCGGGCATCCTCAATGTCCAGGCCGTGCGCCGACAGTACGGCCTGCCCTGGATCTCGGCGATGCCGACCAACCTGTACGGTCCCGGTGACAACTTCTCGCCCACCGGATCGCATGTCCTTCCCGCACTGATCCAGCGCTACGACCAGGCGCGGCAATCGGGCGCAGACAGTGTGACGAACTGGGGGACCGGCACTCCTCGCCGTGAATTCCTCCACGTGGACGACATGGCCTCGGCGTGCCTGCACCTCCTCAATCATTTCGACGGTCCTCAGCAGGTCAATGTCGGTACCGGAATCGACCACACGCTGGCCGAGATCGCAGCGATTGTCGCCGACACTGTCGGTTACAACGGCGAGACGCAGTGGGACACGAGCAAACCCGATGGGACCCCACGCAAACTGCTCGATGTGTCGACGCTCCGCGATGCAGGGTGGGAACCGGCGATCACTCTGGAAGACGGCATCGCCCACACCATCGACTGGTACCGAAACAACGTCGCAGCTCTACGGCGCTGACTGCTCGTTCGCCAGATCGATTCCGCCACCTTGTGTCAAATCTGTGCTGAACGCACTGTCGACCAGTGCTGCGACGTGTGTCTTCAACGCGAATGTGGGCCCGAACTGCGCCCACAACGGGACGGGCGCCACCACCGCGGTCGCGCCCGAGCTGGCGTCACTCGGCAGGTTCGTGGTGTCGAGTGCTGACGGATCGATGTCCCGCCAACGCAACTCCGACGACACCACCGCCCAACATGCACGCCAGATGCCGTAGGCCTCCGTGGCCGACACACCGGACTCCGTGGCGATCGCGATGAACGAATCGGTGAGCACTGCCGGTGGAGCCCCACAGGTTCCGTTGGAGCGCAGCAATGCGCCCATCCAGGAGATCGCCGAGAATCTTTGGTGAATGTCGAGGACTTGGGTAATCAGTCGATCGCGAACGGGACCTGAATACTCGGGCCACGCGATGCGCTGCCCGGTCTCGTCCACCACCAGGGCCAGCAACGCCGGCTTGTTCGGAACGTAGTAGTAGAGCGACATCGGCCCCATGTTCAGTTCGGCCGCGAGGGCACGCATGTTGAGCGCCTCGACACCGCCACGTTCCAGGATACTGATCGCCGCATCCACAATCTGGGTGCGCCGCGGTGGTGGCTGTACTGACACGCCGATCAGCTTTACCGATCGGCGCGAAGATCGCCACTTGAGGATGGTGGGTGAGTCACCGTGAACTACGGACGCCTCATGCCTGGACGGATCGCGGCGGCCGTGTGATCTCCGACACCGGCGATCGTCAACAAAAGGGGTCTAATTCTGCAGTATTCACAAAGCCCCTGGAGGGTTTGTAGTCCGTTCAGGTGAATTCTGTGACGTGGTCGACCTCTGAATGTTTCCGGCATGTTGATTTGCGGGAAAGATACGGGCGAGTTCTCGCGGACGGTCGCTGTCGCACGTTGCTGCTTGGGCAGTGAGATCTATTGGTGTACAGCGGAATACGCGATTCACCTGGTGCGCGACAGACGCATCTGTCCCTGGTACTGGGGACGGTGGTCACAAATTGTGTGATCGCGCCCGCCGGTTTACAGTTCTTTTCGTACACGTCCGAGTAAGCAGAACTCGGATGGTGATCAATCGCAGTTTGTGGTGTCCACGGGGTTTGACGAGTGCGAGTGTGTGAGATTCACGCGCCACCAGCACGGTCGGAGGAGAGGTTGGTGTCCGTGTACGCTGCAGGTCTCATCGGTGTAACTCTTCGGGGGAAGTTGTGACCGCAGATCGTGACGAATTGCGTGGCGCCCAGCCGCTACGCTCAGTGGACGACGTCGCCCAACCCAGTCGTAGCTGGGTGCACTCCTACCTGACGACCCTCGCGGTGAGCGACGCTCTGATCGTCACCTCCGCCGTGGCCACCGCACAGCTGGTCCGGTTCGGTTCTGACGATCCACTCCAACCCAACGGCAAGTTCGGCGCGCCGGCGCTGATCGTAACGGCGGTGCTAATCGCCGCATGGCTGCTGGCGCTACGCGCATTCCAGACGCTGGACCGACGGGTGATCGGGTCCGGGCCCGAGGAGTACAGCCGAGTGGTCACCGCATGCCTCTCGGTGTTCGGTGTGCTCGCGATGCTCGACCTCCTGTTCCGGCTCAACATCGCGCGTGGATTCCTCCTGATCGCCCTTCCGCTCGGGACAGCGGGACTCCTGCTCGAACGCTGGGGCTGGCGTCGCAGATTGAGCCGGCAACGCCAGCGTGCGCGTCACCTGAGCAAGCTGCTTGTCGTTGGAGGTGTTGGCGCGTCGAAGCCCTTGGTCGAGCGATTCATTGCCGACCCATCTCTGGGTTACGACGTCGCCGGTGTGTGCCTGCCCCCGAGCCGGCGCGGTACACCGGAGGAACTCCGTGTGGGCGACCAGATGATTCCCGTGTTCGGCGACTTTGACGATGTCCGCGATGCGGTCATTCACACTGGCGCCACCACGGTCGCGGTGACGAGCACAGATGCTCTCGGACATCAGGCGATGCAGGACTTGTCGTGGGATCTCGAGGGCATGAATGTGGAGATGCTGGTCTCACCAGGCGTCACCGATGTGGCTGGACCGCGAATGCTAGTGCGCCCGGTCGCCGGCCTGCCACTGCTGCACATCGACAAGCCGCGCTACGACGGTGCCAACAGGTTCCGTAAGGCGGCGGTGGACCGTGTCGGCGCAGCGTTGTCGTTGCTAGTGATGTCGCCGGTGATGCTTGCCGTCGCGATCGCGGTGAAGCTGGACTCGCGTGGCCCGGTCTTCTACCGGGCCAGACGGATTGGCATGAACAACTCACCGTTCCAGATGTGGAAGTTCCGCTCTATGGTGCAGGACGCTGACCAGATCCGCCACAAGCTTGCCGATTTCGACGAGGGCGCGGGAGTTCTCTTCAAAATGCGGGAGGACCCACGCGTGACAAGGGTGGGCAGGTACATCCGCCGGTACAGCCTTGACGAGCTACCCCAACTGTTCAACGTGGTCGCAGGAAGCATGAGTCTCGTTGGTCCTCGGCCGCCGTTACTCGAGGAAGTTGAACAGTACGACGGGCGAGTGGCGCGCCGCATGCTCGTGAAGCCAGGTATCACCGGTCTGTGGCAGGTGTCGGGACGCTCAGATCTGAGCTGGGAGGAATCGGTGAGGTTAGATCTGTCCTACGTAGAGAACTGGTCCATAATGCAAGACCTAATCATCCTCTGGCGAACTGCGCACGCCGTCATTCTGAAAACGGGCGCCTACTAACCTCACGCATCATCGGAAATTAAGACCACCTGGCAAGAACAAAGATTGTAGATTTCGGCAGAAGAGATATCGTTGAGGTAACTTGGTTGCCTCTGAAGGCGAAGGCAGCAAAGGACACTACCGAATGACGGACATGCGGATAGCCAGGATGGAGCTCTTCACAATACCTCCCCGCTGGCTGTTCCTGCGCCTCGAGACTGAGTCCGGTATCGTCGGATGGGGCGAGCCAATTGTCGAAGGTCGAGCTGAAGTCGTCAAGACTGCAGTGGAGTCGTTGCGGCCAATCATTCTTGGCTGGGATTCTCGACGCATCGAGGACTTCTGGCAGACTAGCGTGCGTGGCGGATTCTATCGAGGCGGCCCGATCCTTAGCAGCGCTGTCGCAGGGGTAGACCAGGCATTGTGGGACATAAAAGGCAAGTCACTAGGTGTCCCGATATACGAACTACTTGGTGGACTCGTCAGAGAACGCATACCCGCCTACTCGTGGATAGGCGGCGATGAGCCAACTGAAGTGGGTGAGCATGCGAGCGCGCGTATCGACGAGGGTTTCAAGTACTTCAAGATGAATATTGCAGGCGCCGTGAGCTACATACCAAGCAACTCGGAGATTCAGGACATCCTCGACCGGGTTACGGAAGTCAATCGAGTGACGGCTCCCGGCTTGGTGGCACTGGATTTCCACGGGCGCGTAGAGTATCCGGGAGCAAAGAAGATACTCAGTTTGTTGGAAGACTTGAATCCGCTCTTCGTAGAAGAACCGTTGAGGCCAGAACTAGGGCATCGATTAGGGGAGCTCTGTCAATCAACAAGAATACCGATCGCGACCGGAGAACGCCTATACAGCCGGCATGACTTTCGAGAGATCGTATCCAGCGGTGTCGCACTAATTCAGCCAGACGTGTCACACGCTGGCGGAATATCAGAGACCAGGAGAATCGCGAACCTAGCAGAATCGCACGGCGTCGGACTGGCACCTCATAGCCCACTCGGCCCGATTGCACTAGCTGCGTCGCTGCAACTCGACTTCTGCTGCCACAACGCTCAGTTTCAAGAGACGAGCCTTGGCATACATTACAATACAGGTCACGACCTGCTGAGCACGGTAGCGAACCCCGAGGTCTTTGATCTCTCTGAGGGCTGTTTCCAACCGCCCCAAGAACCAGGACTCGGTATTCAGATTATTGAGGAATCAGTTAGAGAATTGTCAAAGATCGGGCATAATTGGAAGAATCCGATATGGCGCGACCGTACCGGGGCTTTCGTCGAATGGTGACAATCCCGCGATCTGAGCGAAAGCTGACACACAAGAGTGCAGAGTCGACTAAGATATCTCGCCAAACCGCGTACTGGCTTGCGCTATTCTTGGTCCTCTGGTTTGTATCTCTAGACCAGACTCTATTCTTTCCAGTATTCCTCTGTGTTCTGATGTTGAAAAGTCGCGACCTATCTCACCGGTTTGTCTCTCACCGGTTTGTCGCTCCTGCAGCTCTCATATTTCCGCCGATGTGTATTGTCCTCCTTGCGTTGAGTTCAACTATATGGAGCGATTTCTTAGGAAATTCATTACGAACCACAGTAGTCTGGTCTACTGCACTACTCGCCGTTCTGGTATACCTGAATGTCTCGGAGGCCGACCGAAAAATCATCGCCAGCGTGGTTGCCGCTATATGGGCTGGCTCCTTGGCGATATACTCGCTCTGGGTGCTGGCACCTTCTATCGTCGACACGCTACTTGCATTGAAAATAAGGTCAGGATTGTCTTCGTCAAAGCAAGTTTACACGCCAAGCCTGATCTTTAATTTTGAGATCATGCGACCAATTGGATTTGCCCTCTATGCAAACGAGCTAGCCCTCCTTGGGTTATTTTCGACGGGCCTGTTCATTGCCAACTTTCCTGAAATGAAGCGAGTTACCTCACGAATCATTCTTTCGGTAATGTTAGTGGGGCTCATTCTTTCGACGAGTAGATCAATTCTGTTGACATATATAGTTGTGGTAGGGGCTGTGGCAACTATCCGACCGAGAGGATCGATTGGCAACAAGTATGGGGTGCTAATCAGGATCGGAGTGGTCCTGGCCACAATATCCATTTGCGCTATCCTCGTTCCTGGTCTGTGGAGCAAGACGCAGTCTCGACTCGACGAATTGACCGCAGCGCGGGTGGGCGGCAGCGCCGATCTTCGTGAGCTAAGTTATACGCGAGGTTTGCAGATATTCGCAGACAACCCATTTACCGGGATTGGGGGGCTACCGCACGATGGGCCAATACAGATTGGCTCGCATAGTTTGCCCCTCAGCATCGCTGTGCGGATTGGAATTATCGGTCTGATGGCGCTGGTCTTCCTCCTATTGGTGGCTATGCGTCTAGCACTCTGGGCGGTGTTCGCGAACAACGCGAGCACCGCGCGCTTGGGCGCGGTGACAATAATCGGTGTGATCTCCAGTATTACAATACAATTCGATGATGATGTCCTATCAATAGTCGGTTTTATGCTGGTGCTTGCGGAGATAGGTCGGCGCACGTTGGAGCGGCCAGCAAGAATCCGAGAACCCAATGAGGTAAAAGAATGAAATCAGCGTGGTCCTACGTCACCCAGGATGTGGCAGCGAATCGGGGCTATCCAAAGAGTCAACTAGTTGTAGTCGCATTCAGGATAAGCGCATATTCGAAAATCAAGTGCACGGGGCCTCCGGCCAAACTGCTGCGAGTGTTCATCGCCGCTTGTTACAAACTCGCGACCGAATGGGTACTAGGTGTCGAGCTGCCGGCAACGACGCCGATTGGACCAGGTCTACGTCTTCGACACGGGGTCGGTTTGGTGGTAAATCCATATTCACAAATTGGCAGCAATGTCCTCGTCCGGCAAGGTGTCACAATCGGAAACAAACGCGAATCCGACGATTGCCCAGTCATTGCAGATGACGTTGAAATTGGCGCCGGCGCGGTTGTCGTAGGCCCGATCACCATTGGAAAGGGGGCAAAAATTGGTCCGCTCGCGTACGTGGACTTCGACGTCCGCGAAGGATCGATTGTGGTATCGCAAAGGAGCGCAGCGATTAGGTCCGGAAATGCTGGCGCATAGGGTCAAGAACTACCTTCGAGTCCTGAGTGGTTTCGCCACGAAGAGAGAAGAAGCACTCGCCATAATATGTGCGTTGATTGCAGCCACTGGTGTTCGTACCATCTCGCACTACGTATTGGGTCGCAGACGCTTCTACTGGATACTCACCCTATTGCTAGCAACGGTCTCCGTAGTATCGACAGCACTCCTCAGCTATTGGCGATCAGTTAAGGCTATGACGCGGGCCGAGAGACGCGAGACGGCTGCGGAAAGAGGCCTGAACGAACCGATCGATCTCCGCTATCGCAATCCATCTTGGGCGGCCGCGCAAGGAGGAGCTGTTCGGCTGCCCGAGAACTGCGAGTTTGCTGCCTACAACACGGATGGATGTATCGATGCTCTACCAATAAGAGAAACTCGCCAGACCGCAAGCGATACACCGGTGGATGTTTGGTTCCTCCCTTCGGCGCGATATCACGTACAAGAATTTGGTCCGATCATTCGTTCATTGGAGACTATGGACGCTCGCTGTGCCGTGGTTGTCGATACTAGAACCACTGAGGGAATTAGAGCGGAGTGTGCACACTGGGGACTATCCCAGCTCGATATCTCCTCCGTTTGGGATACCATCCCAGTAGCCGTTGTCGTGATGAATGATTGGGGCCCAGACCGCGGCTTGCTTGAGGATCTGCGAGCGCGTGGCGTGAAGATTGTTGCAAAAGTTGAGGGCGCGCAGGACTTCTCCAACGTGGACACACTCCGATGGAAGCTCCCGTACAGCATGGCGGACCGCGTTTTGCTCCAGGGGCCGTACGATCTCTTGCACGTTCAGAGCGACCGGACAATGGTTGTTGGCTCGACTAGGCTTGAACAGCTAGTTGCGATGGCTCGCGCTAACCAAATTGAGGCACCGGTTCGCGATGTCCTCGTGAACTACAACTTCGCATATGGGACGTATGCGTGGGCGGCCAAGGAATGGCTGATCTCGACGGAGATCGCCTGCACACAAGTTGGAGCGCAGTACTCGATCTCAAAACACCCTGCCGTGGCTCTCGAAGGTCGAACCTTCAGTCCGTGGCCGCTGGGGCTGGATCTTGAGACTTCGCGACTTCTCATAACGAGGTGTAGCACCGCTCTCATGCAGATGCTGGCGATAGGCCGGCCCGTTGTCTATTTCAATCCACACGAGGAGCGCGTCTGGAGGGATGTCGACTGGCCGACCGATGCTGTAACGGTTGTGAAAAGAAGAGAAGGGCTCGCGGCAGCAGTAAAGTTCGCGAAAGAAATACCGGCCGCGGAGTCCCTAGCTCTTAGCCACGAACTGCTAGCAGAAGTATTCTTGTCAGTCGATCCTGCTCGAAGCGCCGCGGAGCGTTGTGCGGAAGCCATCCTGGACGTAACTGTATGAGCGCTTTGGCTTTGAGGGAGTCGACGAAGTTGGATCGTTGGCGTGTGGGCGCGCTAGGAGCAGCAGTAGTCTACCGGCTTGGTACAGTCGGAGCTTCCTTTGTAGTCGCAGTGCACGCTGGTCCAACAGCCTTCGCGCCAGTGGCGCTGCTGCTAATACTCAATCCTTTCGGGTCCATGGTGGCCTCGTTCGGCAGCGATCAGGCTCTTTTTCGCACGGTAGCGGCGCAAAAGCACCCACTGAATCTCGAGCTGATGTCGGCCTTGAAAGTGTGCGCAATGCCAGCTCTGTTGGCGTTGCCGATTGCGTTTGCGTTCGCTTTCATCGCGAGTTTCTTCTCTTACAGCTGTGCCCTGTTCTCCGTTGCCGGATTGTGCGCCGCTCTTGAAGCATATTCTGTGCTGATAGTGGCGGGATACTACCGAGCCGTCACGGACGTCCGCCGCTATATCGCAGTTCTCGTATCTGTAACAATTGCGGGAACGGCCACTAGGCTAGTGCTGATGTTGGTCGTTGGGATTGATCCGTTGACATCCTGGATTCTCGGCGACGTTGCGATAGTACTCGTGTCCCTCCCCCTGCTCTTACGATGGTTGGCTTCTCTGAGAGACAAATCACCTGTCTACAAATTAGGATACAGAAAGACAGTGGCATTCGGTGGGCCGATGACGCTGCATGGCTGCTTTCAATGGTTGCTAGGAAGCTCGGATCGATTTGTGATCGGAGCGGTCCTGGGGTCAGCTGCATTGGGAACATACGGCGCAGTGTATCAATTTTCAGGAATTTACAACGCTGCTGCGTCGGAGATAAATAAGACTGGACTTCATCGGTATGCTGAGGGCAAAGCGGGGATCAATTCAGCACTGGCAATAACACGCGATCAACGTAGTCTACTTCTAATATGGGTACTCGGTCTTGCACCGGAGATGATTGCGCTTTATGTTCTGCAAAACGCGGGGTACTCAGGCGCCGTGACACTAGGAATGACCCTTTACCTGAGTTTCGTTCCGCTCGTTATCTATCTTCCTCTAGCCAACGAACTGAGTGTTACTCACGGTGCGGGTGTAACAATGAGTGTCGCCAGTGGTATAGGCGCTTTGCTGAACATCGCCGTCAACGTAGCTCTCGTGTGGTTCGTCGGCTTGTACAGCGGCGCAATCGCAAACGTAGTTGGCTATACGGGAATGGCTTTAGTCCTACTGCTGAGAAAGAGGGCTTTGACGAATGCCGGAGGTGCGCAGTGAGATCTATTCTAATGCTGAGCGGAGTTCGATGGAATTTCACCTGGCAGCGACACCACTCTTTGGCCGCCGAAGCGGCTTCTAGAGGGTTCAGGGTGACGTATGTCGAGCCAGCTCCCCGGTCGCTCGCTCAATGTGCGCGGTACGTGAGGTCGAGATTACGAAGGACTGATACCGTAGATCAGATCAATGCAGTGCCCAAGGGCGTGACCGTTGTTCCGTACCATAAGTTGGTATTTATTCTCCTCGGTAGATGTGCACATTTTCGTCGCCTCCCCAAATATGATCACGCCATAGTATATATTCCGACATTTTCGAATTTGACGATGTCGCTCCTCCTTTCGTCGAGAAGAACCTATGATTGTGTTGTCGACTGGAGGTCGGCGCCAGCAGACTGGTATCCGCCCAGGCTCAGCAGGTTCTCAGAGTATCTGATTTGCAGGTTGAACAAGTCGGGTCGATATAGGTTGACAACGGATAATGCGGAGAGCGCTCAAAGATTGGAGTTGACGGCGAGTGCGTGCACAGTCGTCCTTCCAGCTGCTGACGAAGAGTTCCTGCGGTACAACTGGGGCGCTGGTGAAGAGTTGAGATCGGGATACTTCGGTAGCATACGGCAGTCCGAAATCGACCTTGATCAGATCTTTCGCCTTGCTAGTATGGGTTTCAAGGTTGATTTGATAGGTCCGATTGATCAGAGTGCTCGAGAACTATTAGAGAATGCCGCTGATATTTCGATCTATAGCGCTGCGAGATTGTCAGAGGTTGTGAAGCTTGTAGATCAGTGGTCAGCGATTGTCCTTCCCTATCGCCAGACTGCGCGATCGCAGACTTTGGTGCCAGCCAAACTATGGAATGCACTGGCTACTGAGAAGCCCGTCTATTGGTCCAACATTGCAGTTCCTGATGATATGAATGCGTGGCGTTGCTCTGTTCCTAGCGGCATAAATATGAATGGGCTTAGAATACCTAAGAGGGCATCGATTCCGACCTGGTCGCATCGACTTGACCGAATACTAGGGGGAAACGGTGAGGAGTGAGGTTTGCGGATTCGTGTTGGATGGACGCGAGTACTCGAGCGTCCTCGATGTCCACTTGAAGTGGCTCACAACATCGAAGCGACGTACCAGTTTTGCGCTACACGTCGGCGGGCTGAACCATCGCGACAACGCGAGTTTCGTACAAGCCTTTAACTCGGCCGACTATTCTTATGCCGACGGGATCTCGGTGGTCGCTCTGGCGCGTATCTCAGGGATACCCTGTATCGATCGATCTCCAACTACTGATCTGGGAGCTGACTTGCTGCGTCAGGGCCCGATAGCCCTTGGGCGACCCGTTCGCGTCGCGGTAGTCGGAGGCACTAACGAGCTTGTGAAGCAAACGTCAACCTCGCTGGAAGCGTTATTCGATGCGCATGTGTGCTTTCATAGGAACGGATACAAGAACTTCGCAGATGAGGATTTCGAGCAATTGCGCCGGTCTCAGCCCGACGTCTTGTTTATCGGCATGGGAATGCCGCTTGAGGCGATGTTCTGCGCACAATATATCGCAGATCTACCTGAATGCTTAGTAATGACGTGCGGTGGCTGGTTTGGCTTCTTGACGGGTCAGGAGAAGCGGGCGCCCATGTATGCGCAGAAATTCGGTGTGGAGTGGCTTTTTAGACTTGCTCAAGATCCTCGCCGACTGTTTCCCAGGTATCTTAGGGGTGTACATAGTTTCGTGCAGCTCTCTTTCGTTGCCGCGAAGGTAAGGATCCGAACTGTGTCAGGAGAGCATAGATGAGAATCTCAGCGGTTGTTCGTTGTCTTAATGAGATCGAACATATTGAGCGCTTGGTATTTGGATTGAGAGCTCAGAGTTTGCCCATTGATGAACTGATCTTCGTCGACTCGGGATCGACTGATGGTACGCTAGAATTGATTGAAGATCTCGGTGATATAGTGGTTCACATTGATAGATCAGAATTCTCATTTGGTCGTTCGCTGAACCGGGGTATCTCGCAGGCGTCTGGCGATTTAGTGCTGATATGTAGTGCTCATGTGTATCCGTCCCATGACGATTGGGTAGAGCAAATGGCGAGGATGTTCGATAATGGCAGAATTGCTTACGTATACGGTAGGCAGATTGGCGACCACCGCACCAAATTCTCGGAACTGAGGGTGATGAAATCTTGGTTTCCTCCCGTGTCAACCGCTGCGCAATCCCATCCGTTTGCGAATAACGCTAATGCAATGCTACGACGTTCAGTGTGGTGCGAAAGGGGTTTCGACGAGTATCTGACCGGGTTGGAGGATATTGAGTGGGCGAGATACGTGCAAGGCATTGGCTTTGAATTAGCGTACTGTGCTACTGCACCCGTCTTTCATGTCCATGAGGAGAACTGGTCGACGATACGAAACCGGTACAGGCGCGAGGCGATGGCGTATAAGAAGATGTTCCCTGGTGCCGAGATGGCGGCGGTCCAAGCCATGAGGCTTGCGTGCTCTAGCGTGATACTAGATCTTCTCGCTTCTCTAAAATCCCGGACAGCGGTGAGTCCGCTTGAAGTTGTCCAGTTTCGGATGAATCAGTTCTATGGGACTTGGAAAGGGTATGCGAGTGGGATGCCGGATGCGGAGCTAATCTCGAGGTTGTACTATCCGCGCAGGACGGGTGTGGAGGCGGATTCTATGAATGGTAGAGCTCTCTCGTATGACGGCTTCAGTGCATCGGAAGAAGCACTGGGATGAGCGTAACTGCGATTGTTCCGATTAAGGAGCGCAGTGAGCGAGTGCCCGGCAAGAACTTTCGTGATCTCGGCGGCGTCCCGCTATACCGTCACATACTCACGACGCTTGAACAGTGCGCCCTCGTAACATCGATACTGGTAGATACGGATAGTCGGGATCTTTCAGAATCGCTAAGCCGAGAGCATCCGAACGTATCTGTTCGCATGCGGCGCCCAGAACTGGGCTCGTCTTCCGCATCAATGGACGAGGTATTGAGAGAAGCGGTACCTTGCGTAGACAGCGAGTTTGTGATCCAGCTTCACGTAACAAACCCGCTACTTCGCTCAGAAACTATCGATCGGGCTTTGGAACTGTATATTAGCGAGGAGCGTTTCGGTACGCTCATTTCTGCTGATCTGATACTGGGACGTCTATGGACAGAGGATTCGAAGCCTGTGAATCACGATCCCTGCGTGATGGAGCGTACGCAGGATATGCGTCCGGTGTTTAAGGAGAATTCTTGCTTCTTTGTGTTCCGGCGCGACGAGATGGTCAAGACGGGCGTTCGTTGTATTTCGCCGGTCTCCTTTTTCAGTGTGTCTGGGATTGAATCGGTGGATATAGATACGGAAGAAGATTTTCAGCTTGCAAGCGTGCTTTATAGCGCGGGGTACGGTGCATTGATGTGAACAGTGAATCCGACGTTGTTGATTGTCTTATGTCCACTAGGTATGTGCTGGTAACTGGCGCGGCCGGAGGAATTGGCCAACGGGTTGCGGAGGGACTGCAGAATCGGGGTTGGTCTGTAATTGGGTGGGATATTGACCACGGACGCAATGTGACTGAAATAGTTGATCTATCGGACCTAACGGAGGTTCGCTCAGCTGTTTCCCGACTCAGGGAGACTACGCCCTCCATCGAGGGGGTAGTGCACTGTGCTGCAGTTCAGCCGAGTGGCTCGGTGGGGTCATTGTCTACAGATGATTGGCTGGCTGCGATGACGGTGAATGTTAGGTCGATCGATGCAATTGTGTCTGGGTTGCGAGACTGTATGCAGGAGGCGCAGACCTGTGGGTCGGTCGTGTGTATTGGCAGCGTCCATACGTCTGCCACTTCGCTGGGTGCACTACCGTACGCAGTTTCTAAACACGCTTTACGTGGATGGGTAAAATCTGCAGCTGTCGAGCTAGCCGGTTCGGGTTTAAGAGTAAATTTGGTGTCGCCAGGGGCAGTTGACACTCCAATGCTTCGAGCTGGACTTGCAGAGCGAAGTGCATCAAGGCTTGGTTCCAGAAGTTTCGATCGGTCTGCGTTGGATATACTCAGGTCGCGGACACCGATAGGACGGTTAGGTACTCCGGATGACGTCCTCTCGTTGGTGGAGTTCCTCTTATCGAGTGATTCTTCATTCGTGACTGGTAGCGATTTTGTGTCCGATGGCGGCGTTTTGTGTGTGCTCTCGTCTGAAGCTGGCTCTGTTGGAGAGGACTAGTAGATGGCTGTTCTTGGTAGTCTGACTAAGGTAGAAATTGGCCTACGGGTCGGGTTGGGTGAAGGACCAGTCTGGGATTCTGTAAGTGGAAGTATCTATTGGGTCGATATTGAGCGTGGCCGTTTGTTAAGGACTTCCGGCGACCTCGTGAAAACCGAGGTGGTGTTCGAGTGTAGCGAGGCAGTGACGTCTGTCGCGATGACGGACGCTGATGAGATTCTGGTCAGTCTGTCGAACAGCCTTGTGCTTGTAAGTGCGGGAGGGTCTGTTCGAACTGTTGCAGAGCTTTCAGCAGTTGCCCCAAGATGTAGATTTAATGACAGTAATGTTGACGCGTTCGGGCGTTACTGGATCGGTTCTCTGTGTCACCACTGCGATTTCAAAGGTGCACTATATCGATGGACACCCGAATCTGGGTTTGTGCGGTTCATTGACGGTGTGTCAATCGCAAATGGCTTAGATTGGTCCTCGGACGGGAAGTGGATGTACTTTGTGGACTCCCGCGCTCGCTCGGTATATCGATACTCGTTCGACTGCGATCGCGGTGAGGTTAAATCGGACAGTCGCGAAGTGATGGATCTTAGCAACTGGTCAGGAGTGCCTGATGGGTTGTGGATAGATTCAATGGACGGAATCTGGTTGGCGATGTGGGATGGCGGGCAGATAGTTAAGTTTGATGATTGGGGCGATGAGTCTCCGTCGCTTGTCATCGCTGGCTGCGATAGGCCGACTTCGGGGGCCTTTTTTGGTGACGCGCTTGATAAGCTGTTCGTCAGCTCTGCTCAAGTTGGTTCTGAACTGATTACGCCTATGTGGGGTATCGGTCTCGGTGTGGGACGATTACCTAATCGTGTTGCGCTCGCCGGCTTGTGAGTGGCTTGTCGGGGTTTGGAGTTGGTCCGTAGGGTGAACTAAATTACTCGAGGTGATGCAAACTATGGAATACGTCGATACTATCGATTCTAGTGCATTTTCGACGATTAGACTGCTTGGTGCGTTGTTTCGTGGTTGGTACTTGTTGGTTGTCGGCGGGCTAATGGGAGCCGTCGTCGCGCTTGGATTCTGCCTGAGTGCGACGCCGATGTATCAAGCGGATTCGACCTTGTATGTGACTTCGGGTGTTGACGCGGATGCTCTGTCGGCTTACCAAGGTTCGCTGGCCTCTGAGCAACGTGTTTCGTCGTACGCGCAGTTGGCGACATCGGAAGCAATCCTGGCTGAGGCGTTGAAAAGGGACCCAAGTATTGACTTGACGGTCAGTGAAGCGAGCGCGGCCATTGTAGCCGATGCTACGCCCGATACCGTTCTTCTGACGATAAGTGGGGTGACTTCGTCGCCTGAGCGCTCCGTAGCGCTGGTAAGGGCAGTGTCAGATTCAATAGTGGATTATGTGGTCGGGTTGGAACGTCCGTCTGGGGGTGGGAACTCTCTTGCGAAGCTGACAGTTGTGTCCCCGGCGCAGGCTTTGTCTGACCCCGTGTCTCCTAAGACTCTCAGAAATGTGACGCTTGGTTTTGTTTGTGGCATCATTATCGGTGCGCTGTCGGTGCTACTGCGCGCTAGGTTTGACACAACAGTTCGTACCGAGATGGATGTTAGTGAAGTGGTCGGAAATCAGATTATTGGCTTGATTCCGGCATCGGACGAGATTTCCCGTGGCCGCCTTGTGAACTTCGGATCAGGGTCCACTCCAGTAGCCGAAGCATTTCGGCAAGTCCGCACGAATCTCTCATTCGCAAATGTCGACGACCCGGTGCGGTGCTTTATAGTCACGAGTTCGTTGCCGAATGAAGGTAAGACTACTGTGTCGGTGAATCTCGCGATCGCGCTGGCAGAAGCGGGTTCCCGAGTTCTCCTGGTCGATGCGGACTTGAGGCGGGGAGGAGCCAGTACAGCGCTCGCCGTCAACGATAAGGTTGGGTTTACCAATCTTGTTCTGGGGCAGGGCTCGGCGTCGGAGATTGCTCAGCGTAGCGGTATCGATGGTCTCGATTGTTTAGCAAGTGGAATTTCAGTACCCAATCCAGCGGAGGTGTTGGGATCGGATAAGGCGTGCGGCGTAATGGCGTCACTCCGCGAAAAATATGAATACATAGTTGTCGATACTCCCCCGCTTTTGCCTGTCGCGGATGCCCTGGTAGCGGCTCAGTTCGTTGACGGGGTGGTGCTCGTGACGCGCTCAGGTCACACAAGACGTCCGGATATTCGTAAGTCGCTGGGTCTATTGGAGGCTGGCAATGTCGCTGTGTTCGGATGCATCCTCAATGATCTGGATATCGGTCGGGTGCCTGGCGGCTACGAGTACTATACGACTACGGGTAGTGGAACGGAGCCGAAATCGTAGGGTCGTTCGGAGAAAGTGTGAGTCTTCTTTGAGGGTATCGGGGTGTTTTTGCATAAGGGGAAATCTCGCATTTGTTGTTATGTAGTCGGTCTATGGATGGACTGCGAGTTGTTTCCTGCGGTTCCGAGATGCACTGTCGGCGACAATGTGCGTGAATGTACGCCGCTGTAGATACGTTTCGAGCAATGTACTGGCGGAGGTGAACCAGCAACCGGTCGCTTGGTAGGCGACGCGGTTCGACGCGTGATCGGTATTTACGTGGTCATGGGCACCCGCGTCGTTCTTGCTTCGCTCGCGTTGTGCGGCAATAGAAAGTGTAGAGTTACGAAGTAAGTAGTTATCGATTTCGCGGGTGTTTTTATGACAAGCCGGTTCAGTCCCGCTTAGCATGAGGGGACTGCGGGTTGATATCGATCCGCCAGTCTGGTTCGCGATTGGCCTTGATATGGAGCACTACGCGTCAAACGGTTCGCCTGAGTGGGTGTGTTCATTGAGTAACAACAGCGGAACCGGTTACCGGTTCTCACTGAGCAATGCGCAGTGTGAGTTTCGGTCGCGTCGGTTGTCGATATCGACCTTGAGCTTAATGTTGCGAGTTTCGCCCGGTTCGATGGCTTCCCCGCGCGTCGATAGATTTCTTGATCTTGTGCGCTCCGAGATTCAAGGAGCGCTGGCGATGCAATTGAGAGTTGACCTGAGCTTGGATAGTGCCACCGGTGTATTCGATCCCGGACTGCTTGACACCGTCGAGTACTTGGACGTGCGAGGCAGTAGGGATCCGGGGAAGCGGATGTACCGGACGGGTGACATCGTCCGCGTCGATCCCACCTCCGGCCTGCTCGAGTTCCACGGGCGCAATGACGATCAGATGTCCGTCCACGGCGTGCGCATCGAACCAGCCGAGATCGAACGGCTCGCCGCCGCGGTGGACGGCGTCGATGCCGCTGTCGCTGTTCCCGTACATGCACCGCACGGCACCAGCATCGAGGTGGCTGTCACCGCTCGCGATGACGTCGAGGCAGCGGCACTCGCCGCCGGCGTGCGCCACCACCTGTTTGCCACACTGCCGTCGGTGATGTGGCCCCGGCGTGTCCTGGTCTTCGACTCGCTGCCCTTGGGCTCCACCGGGAAACTCGACCGGCGTGCTCTGGCCGAACAATTCGCCGCCGTCCCCATCGCACCTGACGGGTATCGCGCACCCGGAACGCCGATGGAACAGACTGTGGCGCAGACCGTCTCCACTGTGCTCGAGGTGGATGACCCAACGATGTTGGCGTCGGTCATCGATCTCGGCGGTACCTCCCTCGCCCTGATGGAGATCGTCGGCGCACTCAGCACCGCCACCGGGCGCCGGGTACGCATCGTCGACATCACCGTCGCCACCACCCCCGGCGACATTGCCGCGCTCCTCGACGCCACACCACCCGCAGCAACGGCGGCGGGCACGGATGTGGAACGACACCTCACCCGCACCCAGCAGGAACTCTGGCTACTGCACTGCCTCGGCCCGGCCATCGCCGCCTACCACCTGCCGGTGCACCTCACCTTCGACGACGACGTCACCGTCGCCGACCTGACCGCAGCCCTCGGCGACGTCCTCGCCCAACTGCCCGTCACCACCGCCGCGCTCGACGATGACGCGGTCCGCGCATCGGCGACCGCGCCGTTGGACCTCACCTTCGACGTCGCGTGGCGTGCCACCATCGACGACAACGGCGATCACCTCGCGCTGTGCTCACCGCCCACCACGTCGCCGTCGACGCCACCTCGGTGCCGGTTCTCGTTGCCGATTTCCTTACCGCGCTACGCGAGCGCCGTGATGGCCACGAACCTCACTGGGCCGCGCCGCCCCTGCCGGCGTCCGTTGTTGTTCCCTCGGCGGATAGCGTCGTCGTTCGTAAACTCGCCGGGAACCGGATCGGCAACCACACGCACCGCGGCTTCGGCCACACGTCGGCGATGGACATCTCAAGGTGTAGTCCGGTGAGTGATTCATGACCGATGTCGAGAAGACCAAGGGCGCCCAGGCCGACGCGAATGCAGCGATTGCCGTGCATCGGTTGCGGAAGACGTATCGCGACGTCGTAGCACTCGGCGGCATCGATCTGACAGTCCGACCTGCTTCGATTCTCGCGCTCCTCGGCCCTAATGGCGCCGGGAAGACCACGGCCGTCGGCATCCTCACCACCCTGCAGCGCCCAGACTCCGGCACCGTCACGGTCGACGGCATCGACGCCATCACCCACCCACACGACGTCCGCAGCCGGCTCGGAGTGTCGGGCCAGTTCACCGCACTCGACAGTGTTCTCACGGGCCGCGAGAATCTGCGAATGGTGGCACGGCTATCCGGATGTTCGCGACGCGAAGCGAGTCGACGAGCAGACGAGCTTCTCGAGCGGTTCGATCTCGCTCACGCAAACCGACGAGTGGCCACCTACTCCGGAGGAATGCGTCGCCGACTCGATCTGGCCTGCGCATTGATCGGCCGACCTCGGGTACTGATACTCGACGAACCCACCACCGGGCTTGATCCGGTCGGCCGCACCGAACTATGGCGCATCATCCGAGAACTCGTCGCCGAAGGTACCACCGCGCTCCTCACCACCCAGTACCTCGAAGAGGCCGATCAATTCTCCGACTCGGTGGCGGTACTCGTCGGAGGAAAGATCGTTGCTCGCGGCACAGCGTCCGATCTCAAGCGGGATTACGCGTCCGACTCCGTCCATCTCACCTTCTCTGAACCGTCCGAGGCGGCGCGCGCTGCCGGAGTGCTTGAGGTCGCCGGCCAATCGCCGGTGACCGAAGGAGACCGCGGGCTCCGTGTATCGGCTGAGGACGGCCGCCGGGCGGTGGCAGCGATCGTCGGTGAACTCGCCGTCGCTGGCATCCCAGTAGCGTCTGCATCCTCGTCGACCCCGACCCTCGACGAGGTATTTGTCCGGCTCACCAGGCAGAGCGCGACATGAGTGCTGACACGGCCCAGTTTGCGGTGCGCCCTCAGGGACTGCGCCCGTTCCTCATCGACTGCGACGTCCTCATCCGGCGCAATCTGACCATCACCGCGCGCACACCGGCGATGATCCTCGCGATCGTGCTGCAGCCGTTGATGTTTGTGCTCGTCTTCTCGTACGTCTTCGGCGATGCACTCGGCGGCGACTTCTACCGCCAATTCCTCATCGGGGGAGTCATGGCGCAAACGGTGACCTTTAACTGCGCCTTCAGCGCACTCGGACTCGCCACCGACCTCGAGAACGGTGTGATGGACCGATTTCGGGCGCTCCCGATGTCGCGGCTGTCGGTGGTCGCCGCCCGATGCACCTCCGACATCGTCATCAACGCGGTCGGTCTCACGGTGATGAGCCTCGCCGGACTGGTCGTCGGCTGGCGCATCCACACCACGTTCGGCGAGGCCATAGTCGGCTACCTGCTGGCGCTGGCCTTCGGATTCTCGATGAGCTGGGTCGGTTCCCTGCTCGGGATGGTCACCTCCTCTTTCCAAGCCACCCAAAGCCTCGTCACCATCGTCGTGTTCCCGATGTGCTTCATCTCCTCGGCATTCATTCCCTCGCGATCACTCCCGGCGCCACTGAGAGCCGTTGCCAACTGGAATCCGGTGACGTCACTGGCCCGCTCGCTGCGCGAGGGCTTCGGCAACCCCATCAGCGCACACACCCTCATCACCGAACCACGCACGTGGGCGGCACTGCATCCGCAGGTCTACACGCTTCTTTGCTGTGCGGTGATCCTGCTCTTGTCCATACCCTTGTCCATGCTGCTTTTCCGGCTGCGGACCCGTGGGGGCGGATGATGACCGACCCCGCCACCGAGGCCACCTACGAGTTCCCACTCAACGACGCGCAGAAATCGTTGCTGCAGCGTCAGTCGGCCATGCCGGACGTCCCGCTCAACGTGGCGCAGTACGCCATCCTCGAAGGCCCACTGGACGTCGAGGCCTTCCGCGAGGCCAGCCGCCACGAGATCCGCGCGACTCGGGCCATGCAGATCCGATTCGAAGCACGCCACGACGGTGTGGTGGGAATCTTCGATTCCTCCCTGCATGACTTCATCGACTACCTCGACGTCCGGGGCGATGACGATCCGATGGCGCGCGCACTCGAAACGATGCGCGCCGACGCGGCACAATCGGTCGACCCGATGCGCGATCGGCTCGCACGCGGCATGCTGATCCAGCTTTCCGAGACAACCTCCGTCCTCTATCAGCGCACCCATCATCTGCTCACCGACGGCGTTGCGGCCCTCGACAACATGGTCATCGGATTGCGCCGCATTGCCGCGCGGCTTCAGGGTGACCCCCTCCCGCCGCGCCCCGTTCCCGACCTTCGCACACCCGCCCGCGCGGACGCCGATTATCGTGCCGTCAAGCGATTCCAGACCGACCGGGCGTACTGGCGCGACACCCTCGACGGAGTGGGTGGCGGTACGCCGTCGCTCTCGTTGCGGGTCGGGCCGCCGTCGATTCTCAATCGCTCCGCGTCCGACGCACTCTCCGAGTCCACCATGACAGTGCTGCGAAGGGCCGCCGACACGCACCGCACCACCCTGCCCGCACTCATCGCCGCCGGACTCGCCGGCTACCTGGCCCGGCTGACCGACGGCGACGACGTCACCCTCGACCTCGCCGTCGCCGCCCGCACCGTCGCGGCGCTGCGCACCACACCGCTGCCCACGCTGAACTTTGTGCCGGTGCGCACCGGCGTCGGCGCACAGGGCACCGTCGAGACGGCACTGCGCACCACCCAGGGCGCACTCATGGGAGCCCTACGGCACCAGCGCTACCGCCGCGACGACATCGTCGCCGACCACGGCGGCCAGATCGGTGGCCCCGTCCTCAACATCATGTTGTTCGACAGGCAGATTCGCTTCGGCGATGTCACCGCCACCCTCCACTCGCTCACCACCGGCCCCGTCGACGACCTGTCGGTCAACATCTACCCCGACGCCACCACCACCGACCCGCTCACCGCCGGGACACTCATCGTCGAACTCGAGGCGAACCCCCACCGCTACGACGCCGCCGAGGTCACCGAACACCACCGCCAACTCCTCGCCGCGGTCGACGCCTTCGCCCACGCTCTCACCGAACACCCCGACACCCTGATCGATGATCTGCCGCTGCAGGTTTCGACGCCCGAGCCGCCGTCACAGCCCGCGGCTCCGCAGGTGCTCGGCGAGATCCTCGACGCGGCCGTCGCTAAGTTCGGCGATCTGCCTGCTGTCGACGGCGTCCGCGCCGGCGAGCCGGCACTCACCTTCGCCGAACTCGATTCGCGGGCAACCGACATCGCCGCAGCTCTGCGCGAGCGCGGGGCGCGGCCGGGACAGACAGTGGCCATCGCGCTGCCCCGCGGCGTCGAGCAGGTGATCGCGTGGTGGGCGGTCGCACGCACCGGGGCTGCGATCCTGCTTATCGATCCCGGCCTCATGCGCACCCGGGTGGACACAATCCTGCGGGTTGCCCGACCCGTCGTCGTACTCGGCGACGGGGATCTCGACAGCCTTCGTAACGCCGAAATCGACTGGCAATCCACGGATGTCGACAGTCCGGGTCTCGACGACGTCGCCTACGTGGTGTTCACCTCCGGCACCACCGGCGAACCCAAGGGAATCGCGGTTCCGCATCGCGGACTGGCGAACCTGATCCGTGACGCGGCAGAGATGCTGGACGGTGGGACACTCGACGGCGCCGCACACGAGGCGGGGAGCGGACCCGGGCGGCTGGCGGGCGTCGCGTCACCGGCATTCGACATCGCCCACTTCGAGATGCTGGCCTGCGCCGGGCTCGGCTACACGCTGGTGCCGATGCCCGAGATCGACGCCACCCTCGGTGCGAGTCTCGTCGAGCACGGCGTCACCCACCTCTACGCCACACCGTCGCTGATCGCACGCATCCCGACCGAACAACTCCCGCGAGTGGTCGGCACCATCGGCGAGACACTGCCGCCCGCCACGGCCAACCAGGTATCGGCACATCGCCTGCTGCGCAACACCTACGGACCCGCCGAGGCCACGCTGTACGCCACCGTCGCACACCTCGACGCGCCGGTGCCCACCGACCGGCCCACGTCCATCGGTGCGGCCGTCGACGGCATGAGCGTCTACCTACTCGACCACCGGCTGCGTCCCGCGCCGCCCGGCGCGCTGGGGGAGATCTACCTCGCCGGAAGCCAACTGGCGCTCGGCTATCTCGGCCAGATGCCGCTCACCGCAGCACGATTCGTCGCCTGCCCGTGGGCGCCGAGCGCACGCATGTACCGCACCGGCGACCTCGCCCGTCTCGCCCCCGCCACCGGGCTGCTGGAGTTCCACGGCCGCAACGACGACCAGATCTCGGTGCACGGCGTGCGCATCGAACCCGCCGAAATCGAACGCACCGCCGCCGACGTCGACGGCGTAGACGCGGCGGTCGCCGTCGCCGTGACCGGCGCGCAGGGAACGACCATCGACGTCGCGATCACCTCGACGGCAGGCATCGCTGCTGAAGCACTCTCGGCGACCGTGCGCCACCACCTGTTTGCGACGCTGCCGTCGATGATGTGGCCGCGACGCGTCGTCGTCATCGATCAACTCCCGCTCGGTACCACCGGCAAACTCGACCGCCGGGCCGTGGCCGCCCGGCTCGCCGATCTCCCGGTGGCGCCGATCGCCTACGCGGCACCCACCACCGAGCACGAACATCTCGTCGCCGCAGTGGTGTCCGACGTGCTGGACGTCGACGAGCCGTCGATGCTCGCCTCGATCATCGACCTCGGCGGCACCTCGCTGTCGGTGATGGAGATCGTCGGGCGGCTCGGGTCGGCCGCCGGACGAGTGCTCACCATCGCCGACGTCACCGCCGCGACCACACTGCGCGACGTCGCCCGGCAGGTCGACGAGGCACCACCGGTCGTGGAACCCGGCCCGCATGCGCCACGGGTGAGCCGGCCTCAGCAGGAACTCTGGCTGGCCCACCGCATCGACCCGACCAACACCGCCTACCACCTGCCGGTGCATCTCGAGTTCGCGCCCGGAATCGGCGCCGAGGTGGTCACTGCCGCGCTCGCCGACGTGGCCGCCCGCCACGACGCTCTACGCACCCTGTTCGACGCCGGTGAGGACGGCACCGCCGTCGCCCGGGTCCTCGACGCCGACGCCGTGCGCGCCCACCTTCCCGTCACCACGGGCACCCTCGACGACGCCGGCATTCGCGCCGCCGCGACGGCACCCTTCGACCTGACCGCCGCACCAGCCTGGCGGGCCGTGCTCGACACCGCGGCCAGTGTCTCCGGTGACACCCCCGCAGCGGCCGCGACGTCGATGGTGCTGGTGGCCCACCACATCGCCGTGGACGGCGCCTCCATCCCGATCCTCGTCCGCGACTTCCTGACCGCGATCACCGCCCGACGTGACGGACATCCGCCGGTATGGGCAGACGCGCCGGTGTCGAGTGCCGCACCCGAAGTCGCGGACGATGCTGAATCACACCACTATTGGGCTTCGGTGCTCAACGGTGCACCCGAGGCACCGGCACTGCCCGAACCACCGCTCGCCGACACCGGCCCGGCGATCACCGGGCCCGTCAGCCACCAGCACCGCCGCATCGACGGTGACCTGCGCACCGCCATCACGCGGGCCGCCGCAGCAGCAGGCGCCACCCCATTCACCCTGCTGCGCGTGGCGCTGGCCGCCGTCCTCGCCCGATACACCGGCACCGACGACTCCGTCGTCTCCGTCCCCACCTCCGGGCGCACCACCACCAACGACCTCCACCGCGTCGGCATGTACGTCCGCACGCTCCCGATCCGCACCGCCGGCGTCCTCGACCGGCCCGTCGGGCAGGCCCTCGCCGACGCCGATGCCGCGCTCACCGCCGCCGTCGGCCACGCCGCGGCCGCACCACCCGGGCTCGCCGACGTTCTCATCACCGCCAACGCCGCCCTGCCCGACATCTCGGCCGTCGGCGGTGACATCGGTGCGGACGTCCTCCGTACTGCCCACCGCGTCGACATCGGTGCCGCGCGCACCGCCCTCGAGTTTGCGGTCACCGACACCGCCGATCACCTCGACATCCGGATGACCGTCGCCGAACGTCGTGTCGACCCCGCCGCAGCCACCCTCATGCTCGACGCACTCGTCGACACCGTCACCCGCCTGGCCGCCGCCACCGCGGGCACGACGATCGTCGACTGCCTGCCGCCGCCCCCGCTGCCCACATTGCTGCCGCGCAGCACTCCCATCCGCGATCCGATCCGGGCCCTCATCCCGCACACCGCGTCGAACCCCGATGCCATCGCCGTCATCGACGTCGACGGCGCGATCACCTACGCCCAACTCGCCGCCCGCGCCCGCGCGAGCGCCACCGACCTGCTGCGCGCCGGAGTCCGCGACGGTGACCGCGTCGCCCTGCTGATGGGCCGAACCGCCGACACAGTGGTCGCCATGGTCGGCGTGCTGATGGCCGGCGCCGCCTACGTCCCCGTCGACCCCGACCATCCGCAGGCCCGCATCGACGAGCTCCTCGCCGCGGTGGCGCCGGCCGCGATCATCCGCGACGGCCTTCGCGTGGAGCGTCTGAGTCCCGGTGCGGACCGCACTCCCGGTGACGCGTACGTCATCCACACCTCGGGATCCACCGGAGTTCCCAAGGGGGTCAGCGTCACTCGCGAGAACCTGGCCGCCATGCTGGGTGCCGCTCTCGACTCCGTGGGCGCCGGACCCGCCGACGTGTGGAGCTGGACGCACTCCTACACCTTCGACTTCTCGGTCTGGGAGATCTTCGGGGCACTGGCCTCCGGCGGCCGGATCGTGGTGCTCGACCGTGCCACCGCACGCGACCCGCGGCTACTGACCGACGCGCTGGCCACCCACGGCGTCACCATGCTCTCCCAGACGCCCACCGCCTTCGCCCGACTCACCGACGAGGACATCGCCGCCACCCTGCACACCACGCTGCCGGCGCTGCGCTGCGTCGTCTTCGGCGGTGAGGCCCTACACCCGACCACCCTGCAGGCCTGGGCCGCAACACATCCCGGAACGCGGCTGGTCAACATGTACGGCATCACCGAGACCACGGTGCACCTCACCGCCGCCGACGTGGACGTCACCGACGAACGCAGCATCATCGGCGCAGCCCTAAACGGGGTGCGCTGGTCGGTGCGGGATGCACGTCTGCGGCGGGTGCCGCCCGGCGGGCGCGGCGAACTGTATGTCTGCGGCCAACAGGTGTCGCGCGGATACCTGCACGCCCCCGCACTGACCGCCGCCCGCTTTGTCGCCGACCCCGAGCGGCCCGGCGCACGCATGTACCGCACCGGCGACCTCGTCCGCATCCTGCCCGACGGGCGTCTGGCCCACCTCGGCCGCAGCGACGAGCAGATCCAATTGCGCGGGCACCGCATCGAACCCGGCGAAATCGTCGCGGTGCTGCGCGGTGTTCCCGGCGTCACCGACGCCAGGGTGCTCATCGACGGCGCCGGTGCCGGAAGTGGGGCAGCGCAGCGCCCCGGAGACGAACGACTCCTCGGATTCGTCACCAGCCGTGACCATTCCGTGGACGAAGCTGTGCTCCTCGCCGCCTGCGCCGCACGTCTGCCGGCCTATGCGATCCCGGCACGCATCGGCGTCGTCGAGACCTGGCCGCTGACCGGCAGCGGCAAACTCGACCGGGCGGCGCTGCTGCCGGCGGCGCTACCCGCCGACACCGCGACCGGAGCGGAACCGACCGCCGACGAGCGTCGGGTTGCCGCAGTGATCGCCGAAATCATCGGCGTCGACGCGGCGACCCTGGGGCCGGGCACCAACTTCTTTGCCGCGGGCGGTAATTCGCTGTCGGCGGCACGGCTCGCCGCGCGGCTGAGCACTCCGGACCGGACGGTGTCGGTCGGTGACGTCTTCGCCCGGTCGACGGTGGCGGCACTGGCACGTCATACCGGCGACACCGACACCGGGCACCTCACCGTCGCGGCGGCATCGCCGATCAATGAGGCGCAACGCGCGCTGTGGCATCTCAACCGGGCCGAACCGTCCGACGCCTACCACCTCGCCGTCCGCCTGCGGCTGACCGCGCCCACCGAACGCGCCGTGCTCGAGGCCGCGCTACGCGACGTCGCCGAACGACACGAGGTGCTACGCACCATCTACCCTGACATCGACGGCGAACCCGGACACCAGGTGATCGGCACCGCGCAGATGGGGCCGCTCCTCGACGCCGACGAGCACCGCGCGGTGAGCGAGCCCTTCGATCTGAGTGCCGGCCCCGGCTGGCGGGCCACCGCATCCGGCACCGGCGATAGGGTCGACTCGCTGACCCTGGTGGCCCACCACATGATCGTCGACGGCGCGTCGATCCCCATACTGCTCAACGACTTCCGCGACGCAGTGCGGGCCCGCGTCCAGGGGCAGGAACCAGCTTTCGTCGGCACGGCACCCACCGCCGACGGTTCTGCCCGGCACGTCCCCGACACCGATCCGCATCACTGGCAGACCTATCTGGACGGTGCACCCACCCGACTGCCGCTGCCCGAACCGGCCGACCCGCAGCCCACCGGACTGACCGCCGGACCGGCCGTCACCGTCGACGGCACGGTCGGGGCGTCGACCGTCGCCGCCCTCACCGCGCGAGCCGCCGCAGCCGGCACCACCGTCTCGGCCGCACTGTGGGTGGCGCTGGCCGCCACCCTCGCCGAGATCACCGACACCGACGACCTCGTCATCGCCATCCCCGTCTCCGGCCGCGACGATCCCGCCACCCACGGACTGGTCGGCATGTTCGCGCGGACGGTGCCGGTGCGCGCCGCCGGCCTGCGCGCACTGTCGGTCACCGAAGCTCTCCGGCAGGTCCACACCGCATTCGCCTCGGCCATCGTCCACGCAAGCACCGCGCCGACGACGCTGCCCGCGGTGCTGCTCGACCACGACACCGACCTCGCGCCGACCGGGATCGCCGAGCTCGCCGGGATCGCCGGAATCGCCGAGGTGCAACCGCTGCCCACCGGGCGGGCACGCACCACCGTGGAGGTCACCGTCCGCGACACCGCCGACGATATGACCGTGACGCTTGCGGCGGCCCGCCACCACGTGGACGCCGCGGCGACACCGCTACTGCTGCAACGGTTCCTCGCGGTTATCGACTCCCTGGCCCACAGCCCCGACGAGACGGACCTGATCGACTGCCTCCCGCCGGCCGAACCCATCCCCGTACCCGAGGCCGTCGCGGAACCCGGTGACGTCATCGACCTGATCCGCGCCGCAGCCGACCTTGACCCTGACGCCACCGCACTCATCGGCACCGACGCAACCCTGACCTACGCCGAATTGATCTCTCGCGCCACGGAATTCGCGTCACTGCTCGGGGTGCGGCCCGGTGATCGGGTCGGGGTGTGCCTGCCGCCGGGAATCGACGCGGTGGTGGCGATGGTCGGCACCCTGATCGCCGACGCCGTCTACGTGCCGCTCGATCCCGACCATCCCCGGCAGCGCACCGAACTGCTGGTGGCCCGGGCCGGGGTCTCGCTGATCGTCGAGGACGGCACTCGCCTCACCCCGGTCACCGCCGGGGCGGCAACACCACCGCCATGCCCGGGCGATGCGTACATCATCCACACCTCCGGCTCCACCGGCACACCCAAGGGCGTCATCGGCACCCGCGCGGGGATGGCCGCCATGCTGGCCGCCTCCCGTGAGGTGATCGCACCTCGGCGCTCCGATGTGTGGGCGTGCGCGCACGCACCCACCTTCGACGCATCGGTGTGGGAGATCTTCGGTGCCCTCACCTCGGGCGGTTCGGTGGTGATGGTGGATCGCGACGACCTGCTCGACCCGCACCGATTCGCCGGCATCCTGGACCGTCACCGGGTGAGCATCCTCGCCCAGACCCCGACAGCCTTCGCGCGGCTCACCGATCCGGCGGTGGCCGCAGCAACTCGGCTGCCGGCGCTGCGGAGCCTGATCCTCGGTGGCGAGTCCGCCGATCCGACGACGCTACGGCAGTGGGCGGCCACACATCCCGGGGTGCGGCTACTCACGATGTACGGACCCACCGAAACCACCGTGCAGGTGACCTGCGCCGAGATCGACGTCGACGACCACCGGCCGATCATCGGCCGCCCGCTGGCCGGGGTCGGGGTGGCCGTGCTCGACGGTCGTGGACGGCCGGTACCGCTGGCCGGCTGGGGCGAACTGTACGTGACCGGTGCACAACTCGCCCGCGGATATGTCGGGTCGCCGACGCAGACCGCGGCCCGGTTCGTGGCGTCGGTGAACGGCCGGCGGTGCTATCGGACCGGAGATGTGGTGCGCCGCATGCCCGACGGGCATCTGGCCTACCTCGGCCGCACCGACGATCAGGTGCAGATCCGGGGTTTCCGTATCGAACCCGCCGAGATCGCCGCGGCCCTGCGGTCGGTGGACGGTGTCACCGATGCCCGGGTCCTCGTCTCTCCCGGCGCACGGCCGGGGGACGAGCAGCTCGTCGGGTTCGTCACCGGATCATCCCCGATGCCCGACGAACAGCGCCTGCGGGCGCGGTGCGCCGAACTCCTTCCCGCCCACGAGATTCCCGCGCGGATCAGTGGGGTCGACGAGTGGCCGATGACCACCAACGGCAAACTCGACACGGATGCGCTGCTGCGGTCTCTCCCGGCACCCGGCCGAGTCGGCGGCATCGGACGGGAACCCACCGGCCGGGAGCGTTCGGTGGCCCAGGCCATGGCCGCCACCATCGCCCGCGAAAGCCTCGACCACCCCGTCGAATTCGGTGCCGACACCAACTTCTTTGCCGTGGGCGGAAACTCGCTGTCGGCGGCGCGACTCGCCGCGCTCCTGTCGGCGGGCGGGCGCCACGTGCCGGTGGCCGAGGTCTTCGCCGCGCCGACCGTCGCCGAGCTGGCCGCGACCCTCGACCGACTCGACGCCACCACCGCCGATGAACCTGCGCTGCCCGACCTCGCCACCCACCGCGCCGAACCCGACCGGCTACCGCTGACCCCGGAACAAGAGGACCTGTGGCTGCGCTGGCGCGCCCAGCCCGACGTGGCCGGGTATCTGATGTCTGCGGCGGTGCCGGTGGACGTGCTGTGCCTCGGTGGCACCACCGAACTGTGGGCGTCGATGCGGGCGGTGATACCCCGCTACGACGCGTTGCGAACCAGCTTTCCCGAGACAGACGACGGTCCGTATCAGCGGCTGTGGCCCGAACAGGCCGCTCTCGACCACCTGGGGCCGGCAACCCCGGCCCACGTCGACGACATCGACGAGGCGCTCACCACGCTCACCACGCTCGCCACCCCGATCGACCTCGGTGCCGAACTGCCCTGGCGGATCAGGCTCGTCGAATGCGACGGCCGTGACTGGCTGCTCGTCGTCGCCCACCACATCGTCGCCGACGGCGAAACGCTGGAGATTCTGCGGTCGGCGATGGGTGCGCGGCCTGGGGTGACGCAGGCGCCCGCCGTCGGCTACCGGCAGTACACGTTGTGGCGGCACGAGTCGTTGGCCGCCCGCCGCACCGAGCTCACCGCGTTCTGGCGCACGGTGTTCACCGAACCACTGGAGCCGCTGCGGCTTCCGGAGATCGACCTCGATGCCACCGCTTCCGATGCCTCCGCTTCCGATGCCACCGCGCACGATGTCACCGCGTCCGATGTCACCGCGCTCGGCCCGGCGCGGCGCAGCCAGGCGTCGCTGTCCCCGGCCACCACGGCACGCCTCGACGAGTTGGCCACCACGGCACACAGCACCCCGTTCATCGTGCTGCACACCGCTCTTGCGCTGGTCCTGGCGAGGCAGTCCGGCAACCGCAGCGTCACCGTCGGCACCGCCGTCTCTGGGCGGGTCGATCCCCGGCTGGCCGACGTGCCCGGCGTCTTCGCCCGGGCCGTCCCGCTGCACACCCGCATCGACCTCGCCGCCCCGTTCACCGCCCTGCTCGCCGAGGTCACCGCCACCGACGTCGGCGCCATCGCCCACGCCGACCTCCCACTCTCGGAGATCACCGCCCTCGCCGACCCCACCCGCGAACGTGCCGGCCGGCCGCTGTTCGACGTCGTCCTCGGCGCGGTACCCGACGACATTGCCGCGCAGCAGCATGCGCTGCGCGAGTCCGCGCCGCTGTTCGGCATCGACGTGATGACCCACCGGGCCGATGACCGGATTCACCTGACGCTCACCTGCGGTGCCCGGGTGGCCGAGCAGACCCGGCTCGACGCGCTCACCGCCCTGCTGACCGAGACCCTCGAGCGGGCGATCGCCCGGCCCGACCTCCTGGCAGGTGAGTTGGTCTCCGGAGCCTCACCTGTGAACAGTGCTGCGCCACAGCCGGAAACGCTGTCGGATCTGCTGAACGGATTCCGGTCCGCCGGACCCGACGCGATCGTCGTCGACGACGCGGAGCGGGCACTGCCCGGATGTGGGCCGTCGTTGCGTGCCGACCAGCTGGACCGGGCCGCCGACGCGCTGGCCTGGCGGCTGGTGGAGTGCGGCGCTGGGCCCGGGAGCGCGGTGGTGAGTCATCTACCGCGGTCGGTGTACGGAGTGCTTGCGACCCTCGCCATTGCGCGGACGGGTGCGGCCGTGGTCAACGTCGACCCCACCGACCCCGAACGGCGCCGCGCCGGCCTGATCGAGCGGGTCGGGGCCGCGGTGGTGCTCACCCTCGCCGCCGGCCAGGTGCCCGCCGACGTGACGGCCGCCGGTACCGAGGTGATCGTCGTCGACGATCCCGGACTGTATCTGGCTGCACCACCACGGTTCACCGACGCCGACCGGACGCGTCCACTGCGCATCGACGACCCGGCCTACCTCACCTTCACCTCCGGGACCACCGGGGTGCCCAAGGGCGTGGTGGTCACCCACCGTGGTCTTGGCGGATGGGCCCGCGAGACGGTGCGGCGCCTGCACCTGGCCGGCACCGACCGCGTGCTGCACACCTATGCGGTCGGATTCGACGCCCAGCTCATGGGTCTGGTTCCGGTACTCGCCGCCGGGGCCTGCGTGGTGGTGTGCCCGGCCGAGGTCGTCGGCGGTGACGAACTGGCCCGCCGCGTCGAGCAGGCCGGGGTGAGCGTGCTGCTCAGCACACCGTCGGTGCTGGCCACCACGGGCCCGCACGCAATGCCGGGGTTGCGGCACCTCGCCGTCGGCGGTGAGGCGCTGCCGCCGAGTCTGGTCCGCGGCTGGTCGGCGCGGATGACACTGAGCAACGAGTACGGGCCCACCGAGACCACCGTCGCGGTCACCAGCGCGCGGTATTCCGCTGACAGCGACCGACCCGGTGGCGGTGAACCGACGGTCACCATCGGCGCACCGATACCCGGGGTGAGCACATTCATCCTCGACGAGCAGCTGCGGCCGGTGCCCGAGTACACCATCGGCGAGCTGTACGTCGCCGGAACCCCACTGGCGCAAGGCTATCTGAACGATCCGGGTGCCACCGCCGCCGCCTTCGTGGCCGGCCCGGACGGGACCCGAATGTACCGAACCGGTGACCTGGTACACCGCCGCGCCGACGGCGAACTCGTCATCCACGGCCGCCGCGACGAACAGCTGAAACTGCGCGGCATCCGCATCGAACCCGCCGAGGTCGAGGCCGCGTTGACCTCCTTGCCCGCAGTGGCGTCCGCGGCCGTCGGGGTGCGCACCAACCGTTCCGGGGAACCCGTCCTGCTCGCCTGGGTGAGCACCGCCGCCGACGTCACGTCGGACGGCCGTCAGATCCGGGACGACGCCCGAACCGTATTGCCCCGCAGCCTTGTTCCCGCCACTGTGGTCGTCGTCGACGCCCTGCCGATCGGCCCGACCGGCAAGGTGGACCGTCGGGCGCTGAGGGTGCCTGAGGTGTTGGATGCTGTCGCGCCGGATACGGCGGTGCAGGTCGCTTCGGCATTGGATACGACGCGGCCCGAGATCACCGCCGCGGCACCTCCTACCGAGTTCGAGGACACCGTCGCCGCGGTCTTCGCCGAGGTGCTGGCCGTCGATCGCGCCGCCCTCGACGCCGACGCCGACTTCTTCGCGCTCGGCGGCACCTCGCTCAGCGCCACCCAGGTGACCTCACGGCTCACCGACCGCCTCAGCCACGACGTCAAGGTGGCCGAACTATTCACCGCGCGCACGGTCGGTGCACTGGCGGCCTCGGTTGCCAACACCGCGACGGGACCGGCCTTGACCAGGCCCTCGCACCGGACGCGTCCGGAATCCCTGCCCCTGGCATACCCGCAGCGCCGCATCTGGATTCAGCATCGCTTCGACCCCACATCGACCGCCTACCACGTTCCGGTGGTGGCGCGACTGACCGGCGACATTGACGTCGAACGGCTGCAAGCAGCTCTCATCGAGGTGCTGTCGCGTCACGACAGCCTGCGCTCCCGCTTCCCGGACAGTGACGCCGGGCCGGTACAGGAACTCATCGACCCCGACGATGTGTGGACCGTCCACGTCGACGACCCGCGAGCCGCGATCCGAGCGGAGATCACCCGCCCGTTTGATCTCGAGAACGATGCGCCCGTCCACGCGACACTGATGACCACCGACGGTGACGACGTGTATCTGGTGCTGACCTTGCACCACATCGCCGTGGACGGATGGTCGGTGCGACTGCTGCTCGGCGAGGTGGCGCAGGCGTATCAGAGTGAGGACGTGGCTGATCCGGGTCTCACCTACGCCGACTTCACGCAGTGGCAGATGGAGTTCCTCGGCGACCCAGCGGAGCCGTCGAGCCTGTTTGCGCGGCAACTCGCGCATTGGACCGATGAGCTGGCAGGCGTTCGGGCTCCGTTGCGGCTACCCGGGGTGAGTCCGGCCGATGTGAGCCCCGGAGGTCGGGTGGCATGGCGCCTCGATGGTGGGGTGAGTGCGTCGATTTCTGCTGCCGCCCAACAGGTGTCGGCCACGGTGTTCCAGGCTGTGCACGCGGCGTTGGCGTCGGTGCTGGCCGGCTGGACCGGCAGCGACGACGTGGTGATCGGTGTTCCCGTGCACGGGCGCAGCGCGCCGGAGTGGGAATCGGTGATCGGCATGTTCGTCAACACCGTCGCGGTGCGCACTCGCGTGGCCGGTGACGCCACGATCCGGGACGCGATCGCTGCGTCGCGGGATGCGGCGGTGGAGGCCTCTGCGCATGCCGACGTGCCGTATGAGGTGGTGGCGCGTGCGGTGCGGCCCGACGCACGGGATGGTCGTGATCCGCTGACCTCGGTGCTGTTGGTCGGTCAGGACGTGGTCCCTGCGGTGACCGAACCGATCGTGCTGAACCAGGACGGCCAACAGCTGACGGTGCAGCCGGTCGACCTCGACGGAGATGAGGTCGCCGCGAAACTCGATGCGGAACTGGTGGTCTCGACCGTCGACGGGCGGCTGGAGTTGACCGTCGTGTACTCGTCGCGGGTGTCGCGGGAGTTGGCCGAGGCGTTGCTCGGTGGTGTGGTTGCGGCGCTGTCGGCGGTCGGAGAGGGGCTGGATCGCCCGTTCCCGGGTGTCGTCGCTCCCGTCGAGAGGGCGCCGAACCCCGTCGAGTGGGCGCCCGATCACGTTGAGTGGGCGCCGGATTCCGTTGAGTGGGCTCCGGGCGTCCTCGACGGGGTTGCCGCTGCCATGGCAGAGACGCTGGGCGTCGACGCGACCGGCATCGATGAGAACTCGGACTTCTTCGAGTTGGGTGGGACATCGCTGTCGGCAACGCATTTGGCGTCGACGATCGAGACTCGGTTCGGGGTTCGTGTGCCGACGAAGATGATCTTCGATCACCCGACGGTGGGTGGATTGGCGGGGGCTGTGGGGCGAGGTCTCGACGCCGCCTCCGCTAGCGCTCCGGCGGGCTCGACCGACGAAGTAGGCGCGGCCGCCGGCGGGGAGGAGGCGCCGACCCCCGCCGGTCGAGCCGGTGAGGAGCGCAAGCGACGAGCCGTGTCGAGACCCGGTGAGGTGGGGCAGGGTGGTGATCGGGCTGCGCTGTCGGCTGGCGGAGGTCTCGACACCGCCTCCGCTAGCGCTCCGGCGGGCTCGACCGACGAAATAGGCGCGGCCGCCAGCGGGGAAGAGGCGCCGACCCCCGCCGGTCGAGCCGTGTCGAGACCCGGTGTGGTGGGGCAGGGTGGTGATCGGGGTGCGCTGTCAGCTGGCGGAGGTCTCGACACCGCCTCCGCTGGCGCTCCGGTGGGCTCGACCGACGAAATAGGCGCGGCCGCCAGCGGGGAAGAGGCGCCGACCCTCGCCGGTCGAGCCGTGTCGAGACTCGGTGAGGTGGGGCAGGGTGGTGATCGGGCTGCGTTGTCAGTTGGCGGAGGTCTCGACACCGCCTCCGCTGGCGCTCCGGCGGGCTCGACCGACGAATTAGGCGCGGCCGCCAGCGGGGAAGAGGCGCCGACCGCCGCCGGTCGAGCCGGTGAGGAGCGCAAGCGACGAGCCGTGTCGAGACCTGGTGAGGTGGGGCAGGGTGGTGATCGGGCTGCGCTGTCAGCCGGCGGAGGTCTCGACACCGCCTCCGCTAGCGCTCCGGCGGGCTCGACCGACGAATTAGGCGCGGCCGCCAGCGGGGAAGAGGCGCCGACCGCCGCCGGTCGAGCCGGTGAGGAGCGCAAGCGACGAGCCGTGTCGAGACCTGGTGAGGTGGGGCAGGGTGGTGATCGGGCTGCGCTGTCAGCTGGCGGAGGTCTCGACACCGCCTCCGCTAGCGCTCCGGTGGGCTCGACCGACGAAGTAGGCGCGGCCGCCAGCGGGGAAGAGGCGCCGACCCCCGCCGGTCGAGCCGGTGAGGAGCGCAAGCGACGAGCCGTGTCGAGACCCGGTGAGGTGGGGCAGGGCGCTCCGGTGGGCTCGACCGACGATGTCAGTACCACTGCCGGCTGGGCGGACCACTCGACCAGTGGGCGCGACCTCCCCCTCGCCCCCACCCAACGCCGCATGTGGGTGGCGGCCCACACACTCGGTGACATCCCGATGTACGTGGTGCCGGTCGTCATCCCCGTCCCCGAGGGCACGACGATGTCGCGCGTTGCCGCGGCGGTGGACGCACTCATCGCACGGCACACCGCGTTACGCACCACCTACCCGTCGACCCCAGACGGTCCCCGGCAACATGTGCTCGATGACTGGCGTCCCGATCTGGAGTGGATCACCGTCGACGCGGTCACCCCGGACACGATCACCGAGTTGATGCGCGCCCCCTTCGATCTCACCACCGCACCACCGGTGCGCGTGTACGCCGTGATCGGATCCGACGAGCACGGCATCGACGTCCCCGTTGTGGTCGCCGTCATCGGCCACCACATCGCCATCGACGGTGAGTCCGCCGCGATTCTCGCCGATGAGCTGACCGCACTCCTCACCTCCGGCGAACTGCACACCAACCCAACCCAATTCACCGACGTGACGGCGGCCCTGGTGGACGCGGAACAGCGCGATCGAGCCGCCCAACTCGACTTCTGGACCGACACCCTCGACGGCTATACCGACGACCTCGGCCTCGTCGCCACCCGACCGGCCGTCCGTGACTACTCCACCGCCATCGTGCACCGGACACTCGACGCCGACCTCCACGCGAACCTCGCTGACACCGCACGACGGCACCGCGTCACCGGATTCCAGCTGATGCACGCCGCACTGGCGTGGGCGTTGGCCGTGCAGGCCGGCACCGACGATGTGGCGATTGCGACCACCACCTCGCTGCGGCGTCCGGCCGACTGGCGCAGTGCCGTCGGCATGCTCGTCTCGACAGTGCTGCTACGCAACACGATCCGACCCGACGCCACCGTCGGCTCCTACCTCGGCGGGGTCCGCGACGCTGCCCTCGCCGCCCTCGATCACGCGCTCGTCGCCTTCGACGACGTCGTCGCACACGTCGGCGCCCGCCGCGAACCGGGCCGCCACCCCCTCACCCAGGTGGCGCTCACCGTCGGCGGTACCGGATATCTCCCCGAATCCGACGAATTCGAGTCACCCCACAGCGAATTCGACATCCGCGTCACCGTCAGCGAACACGACGGAACCCACCAGATCGCGTTCGTCTACGCCACCGACATCCTCGATGCCGCCGTCATGGAGAGCCTCGCCGACCGCATGACGGCTGCACTGCGGCTCCTCACCGCCGACGCCGGCCGCGCACTGAACTCCGCAGAGTTGTTGAGTCGTCACGACACCCGCGTGATCGGCCGCGCCCTCGAGGCCCCCGAACCCGCGCATCCGCCAACCCTCGCCGAGATGTTCGCCGCACCGGCCGGCCGCTATGCCTCGTGGATGGCCATCGACGACGGCCGACGCGCGCTGACCTACGCTCAACTCGACGCGTGGGTGTCGGCGACGGCGACAGCACTGACCCACGCAGGTTTACGTGCGGGGGATGCGGTGGCGGTGCGGATTCCGCGGTCCATCGAGTCGATGGTCGCGGTCCGCGCCATCGCCCGTATCGGCGCGGTCTATGTGCCCATCGAGGTGTCGTATCCCTCGGACCGGATCGACGGCATCCTCGAGGTCACCGGCGCCACCGCCATCACCATCTGCGACATTCCCGCGCGACCCATCGGCGACGTACCTCCGGTTCCCGACGCACAGGTGTCCGTCGACGACCTCGCCTACGTCATCACCACCTCGGGCACCACCGGCCGGCCCAACGCGGTCGGCGTGACTCACCGTGGCCTGCACAGACTCTCGACGGTCGCGCCCATCGATGCCTTCGACCGGGTGGCCGCGATGGTCAGTCCCGGCTTCGACCCGTCGATCATGGAGATGATCCTCCCGCTGAGCGTCGGCGCCACACTCGTCGTCGTACCACCGGAACTCGTTGCCGGACACGATCTCACGGCATGGCTGGCGAAGACAGGTGTCACGGTTTTCATCGCCACACCGTCGGTGCTGGCGACACTGGACCCGGAACCGCTGCGCCTGCTGCGACAGGTGTTCGTCGGTGGGGAAGCGCTCCCGGCAGATCTGGCCGATCGGTGGGCGGCGCACTGCACGCTGGTCAACGTGTACGGGCCGACCGAGGCGACCGTCGCCGCGACGGCCGGCCGGCATCGACCCCAGGAACCGGTCAGCATCGGCACCCCCGTCGACGGTGTCGGCGCGTTGGTTCTCGACCGCGCGTTGCGGCCCGTCCCCCTTGACGTGACCGGCGAACTGTATCTCGTCGGAAGTTCGCTCGCCCGAGGCTATCTCGGTGATCCGGGCTTGACGGCAGCGCGGTTCGTCGCTGCGCCGGATGGTCGCCGAATGTATCGCACCGGTGACCTGGTGCGCTGGGAACAGAGTGGTGATGACCGCTGGGAACTCGCTTATGTGGCCCGCGCCGACAGACAGCTCAAGATCCGTGGACAGCGCGTCGAGCCCGCCGAGGTGGATGCGGTGCTGCGCCGCGCCGGCGCATCGCAGGCTGCGACCGTCCTGCGCGAGAGCCCTGGTGGGCCGGCGCTGGTCGCGTACGCGGCCGGCGACGACCTCGACGTCGATGCCCTGATCCAGGTGTGCCGTCGGGAACTGCCACGCCACATGGTGCCTGCGCGCCTCATCGTCGTCGACGAGATCCCACGGACGACGAGCGGAAAGATCGACGAATCCGCTCTCCCACAACCACACTGGCCGACCGGCGGCCGGGCAGCGACGACCCCGCTCGAAGGTTCGGTGCTCGACGCGTTCAGTGCCGTCCTCGGAGCGCCGATCGGCATGGACGACGACTTCTTCTCCGCCGGCGGCAACTCGCTGGGGTTGGTCGCGGTGCGTGACGAGATCACCCAGCGCACCGGCTGGCGACCGACGATGGCCGCACTGTTCGCCGCACCGACACCCGCGGCGGTGGCGGCGCTGCTGAACGCGCCCGGGGGCGGCGATGAGCGGCGTGCGGTGGAACTGTCGGCGCCGGGCCCCGATGACCGTCCGATCCTCTGGGTCGTGCATCTGGCCACCGGCCTGGTCACCCCCTACCGCGAGCTTGCGGCCGCGCTTGCGGCGTACCGGGTGGTCGGACTGCAACTTCCCGAACTCCTCGACGGTGCTGCGCTGCCATCGTCGATGAGTGAGATCGCGCGGCGACATGTCGCGGCCATCCGCTCGGTGCAGCCGACCGGGCCGTACCGGGTGGCCGGGTGGTCGGTGGGCGGCAACATCGCACACGAGATCGCACGGCAGATCAGCGACGCCGGTGGTGTGGTTGATGACGTGGTACTGCTGGATCCGCGCAGCCCGGACGAGATGACCTCGGCTCCCGCCGACGAGGTCGCCGATCTGGCGCCGGAGTTGGTGGCGGCGGTGCGCTCCCATCGTGCGGGATCGGTGACGGCCGGTAAGGTGCTCTACATTTCCGCGTCCGATACGCCCGGTCCTGCCGGATGGGACCGCTACCTCGATGGTGAGGTGCGGGTGGTGCCACTGCCGGTCGCGCACCGTGAGTTTGGCGATCCCGGCGTGATGCGACGGATCGCCCACATTCTCGAGGAGGAGATGTGAGCGATTCTCTCGACCGTCCGTCGACGGTGCTGTTCATCTGCACGGGCAACATCTGCCGATCGCCGATGGGGGAGCGGATTCTGCGGGCGATGGCCGCACGCGGCGACGTCGACGTCACGGTGACCAGCGCCGGCGTGGGGGCCCAGAACGCGCAGCCGATGCACCCGCTGTCGGCGCAGGTGCTTGGTGAACGCGGCTACGACGCAGACGGGTTCGAGTCGCGGTACCTGCGTCCGCAGATTCTCGAGACGGCCGACCTGGTGCTGACGATGACCCGCAAGCATCGCGCCGCCTGCCAGCGGATGCTGCCCGCGCGGTGGAAGCGGATGTTCACGCTCACCGAATTCGTGGAGCTACGCAAGGTTCTCGGCGACGACGCACCTCTGCAGGAATTCATCGACTCGCGTGGGCGGGTGGACACGAACTCGGCATCTCTGGACATCGTCGACCCGATGGGTCAGCCGATCGAGGCGTTCGAGCGGGTGTTCTCCGAGATCGAGCCAAAGGTGGGGGAGGTTGCGGAGTGGTTGGGGGTGCCCGCCGACCGCATCGAGATATCTGACGCCGCACCGGCTGGTTCGGACGCGATCGACCCCGCCCCTACTGGTCGAGAAGCCCCGTCCGCTGGTCGAGTGGGCCGGAGGAACGAGGGGCGTGTCGAGGCCACCTCGCTGCACGGCGACAACGGGACGCCACCACCACCCGCCGGTCGAGGAGGCAACGAGCGCAGCGAGGAGCCGTCTCGAGACCACCGCAAGTCAAAGCGCAAACTCTGGATCACCCTCGCAATTGTTCTCGCCTTGCTCATCCTGGCCATCCTCTGGCTGGCCTTCTCTGCATTCAAGGCGAAGGGTGAGCTGGAGGCTGCGAAAACCGATGCCCAACAAGCGAAGACCCTGATCCTCAAGGGTGATGAGAGTGGAGCGCAAAAAGCAGCACAATCCGCCGCCGACGAAGCGTCGAGCGCCGCGGACCGCACCCACGGAATCGTGTGGTCGATGGCCGCTGCGATCCCGTGGTTGGGTGATCCCCTGGAGTCGGTGCAGCAGATGAGCGACGCGGTGTCGGACTACGCGAGCGACGTCCTGGTGCCGTCGGCCGAGCTCGCCTCCGTCCTCAGCCCGTCTCAACTGCGCACCGGCGACACCATCAACACCGCCCCGCTGCAGCAGGCACAACCCGAACTTGCTGCGCTCGCCAAGCGATCCAACGAGATCACCGCGCAGGCGCAGCCCATCGATCCGTCGTGGCTTGGCACTGTGGCCGACGCGCGCGACCAGCTCATCGACGTGATCGATCGCGCCGACGCCACCATCGACGGCACCAATGTTGCCGCGCAACTGGTTCCGGGCATGCTGGGTGGCGATGGACCGCGCAACTATTTCCTGGCGCTCCAGACGCCGTCGGAGGCGCGCGGCACCGGTGGTCTCGTCGGTGGGTTCGCCATCGTCAATGCCACCGACGGCCGGGTGACCACGCCAACGCTCGGGGCCAACAACCAGTTCCGGGACCCCGCCCGCCCGCAGATCGACCTCGGCGACGAGTACAACCTCCTGTACTCACAGTTCCACCCCTACACCGACTTCCGCAACGGCAACATCGACGCCGACTTCCGTGACGCCGCCAGGATCTGGATAGCGAACTGGGAGTCCCAGAACGGCCGGCAACTCGACGGGGCGATTGCTGTCGATCCGATCGCGATGAGCTACGTGCTGAAGGTGACCGGCCCGGTGACATTGCCGAACGGTGAGAAGATCACGGCCGACAACATCGTGCCGATCACCCTGTCGACGTCGTACGAACGTTTCGCGAACAACAACGATGCCCGAAAGGCGTATCTGCAGACCATCTCTCGCGCGATCGTCGACCAGGTCTCCCGCTTCGACGGTGACACCGGCGATCTGCTCGAGGCGCTGGGGCAGGGTGTGCACGAACGTCGCATCATGGTCTACAGCACCGACCCGCAGGAGCAGGCCGTCCTCGAGACCACCGACCTCGGGCATCAGATCTCCGACACCGACAGCCCGTATCTGCAAGTAGCACTGGGCAATGCGGGCGGCAACAAGCTCGACTACTACCTGCGCCGTGACATCTCGTATGTGTCCGGGCAGTGCACCGGTGACACCCGGGAGAGCACGGTGACCGTCAAGCTCACCAACACGCTCACCGATCTGTCGTTGCCCGATTACGTGATCGCACCCAATGGCACCGACCTCGGTGTCGAACGCGGTACCAACCTCGTCAACGTCGAAATGCTGACGACAAAAGGCGCGACGCTCAAGTCACTGACCGTCGACGGTGAGCAGGCCCTACGCATCGACCAGGCGCTGCACGGCCGGCCGTATATGGCGACGATGGTGCAGGTTCCGCCGGGGCAGACCGTCACCGTCGAGATGACGATGGAGGAGCCCACGTCGGCGCATGGGGCGGCGGAGGTACCGATTCAGCCGCTCGTGGATGATCCGAATGTCAGGGTTGATGTGCCGGTGTGTGGCTAGATAACTCGGCCTCGCACGTTATGTACTGATCCCTCGAAGACTGACCTCAGCATCGATTGACTCTTTGGCCAATGGTATCGACTGAGATTTCGTCCGATCGGGCGACACCCAACTGTCGGATTGGCAGTGAAATATGAGATGAACGAAATGCCCGATTCGGTAATGCGGTGCGTGTTTCTTGCCCGATGGCGAGCGCATTGGCCGACGGATAGGGAAGCTGCTGCCGCACGCGACGCTTCAATTGTCCGTCACGCGGCATCGCGGATCATGGCATCGCACTGAATGCCGTGCTCGATGGTTGCCGACGCGAATTATGGGCGTGCGCTGGTACGGGCGCGAGTAGCGGAAACTCCCGGTGTCCACCACCCGATCGCCCGTCTGTGCAGCACCGGGATTGCAGCCGCGTGCGATTCTGACCTGATCGCTGCTTTCTGTCAACGCATTTCGACCCGCCCATAACGCGAAGTAGGGAGGAAGCGTCGTCTGTGCCGGCCACCAGCATCTCGGCGGGGCTTCCTCGCCGGCGTCGCCGTGGGTGCCGGGTTGCGCGGATGTCGTAGAACGTCGCTCTCACGAGTGACGTTCTACGACATTGTCTGTCGTATCCCGCAGGTGCTCGTCGACGGGAGTCGTGGTGGCCGCCAACCATCGAGCGCTCATTGACACGTAGGGCTGGTGGCGGCCCAGTCGGCGAGATTGGGGTCATTGCACAGCGCGTCGTCGGTGTCGCCGCCGCCCACGGCTCCCTCGTCTTGGATGCCGTCGCCGTCGCGATCGAGATTCGAGGGCAGCCCCGAACCCTGCGTGGGCGGCGCAACGGTCTCCGTCGGCGTCTGCGTCGCGACCGGTGGCGGCGCCACCGTCTCGGTGACCGGCGCAGGACTTGGTGGCGGCGCGCTACTCGTGCTCGAGGTGGCCGACGATGACGGCGTCGAGGAGTAGGCCGACGACGAACTGGGTGCTCCCGGTTCATCGTTCGTCGCGCATCCGGGGATCAGCAGAATTCCGATCGCGGAGAGGGTGACAAGTAGGGATGCACGCTTCATGCCGGAAGCGTATCGCGTGGTCGTGTGCGGTTTTCGGATCGAGCGGGTGCGCAGGTCACGCGTTCGCGCTCGACGTCGGCAAACGTCTCGCTCACGGGTGACGTTCTACGACATCTTTGGCCGTGGATCACCTTGGGGCGCATCATCCGAACCCGGCGGGTGACCTACGCGATGCCGGGGTCGCGATCCTGGTCCGAAGAACTTGCTGATCGACCCTTCGGCGGCGCCGGTTCCAGTCCCGCGGCGATCAATGCCCATCGAGGGGCTGGCCTCTTGCCCATCTTCGCGGCAGCAATGGCGGCCAGCGCGATGAGTTCCTGTTCACGCGGATCGCTTCCGCGTTTGCTGTAGTCGGCGGTCATCGAATTCAGTCCTCTTCGCTGCTGTTCTCTGATGGTACGCCGAGGTCATCGGCATTCACGGCCTCTGTGGTGATGCCGCCGATCAGCTCACTGACCAGGGGTCGCTCGCTGGCCGTCATCAGCCGCGACACGGCCAGAATGGCGATCACCCGCCACCCATCGCGCGGCTGGTCGCGGTTCGTGCCGTACGTGGCCTCCATCGCCCACTCGAATCGCGGCCACCACTCGCGGCAGTTGTCCGCGCGCTGCGTCTGCGTCATCGTCACGATCACACTGATGGCAGCGACCAGTCCGACGATGAGCGTGAACCAGGCTTGCCGGCTTGGACCGGTGGCACCACCGTCACCCAAATGTTGAGCGTCGGCCGGCGCTCGGAGTGGACAACCACCCGGTACTCCACCGTTGCCGGCCGCGGTGATGCCCCCTTCGACACGCCCATGCCCCGACGACCACGGTGACATAGGGTTTCTGTGGTGTGAACGCTTGGTCGTGGGGTGCACGGCGCCCACGGTGGGCCGAGGGAGTTCGAGGTGGTGGAGGAATCGGTGACGGGTCCAGCGGAAACGCCGGAAGAGATCGACGCGGCCGAGTCGTCGGTGACACCGGTCCGTCGTCCGCCGACCCTCGACCCGATCCGCGCGCTCATCCCGCACACGGTGAGCACCCCCGCGGCCACCGCCGTCAGCGACGGGCACACCGTGCTGTCGTATGCGCAGCTCGCGGCACGTGCCCGACGCCTGGCCATCGACCTCGGCAAGGGTGGCATCCGCTACGGCGACCGCGTCGCCCTACGCCTGCCCCGTAGCGCCGACACCGTCGTCGCGATGGTCGGCGTGCTGATGGCCGGCGCCGCCTACATCCCGCTCGACCCAGACCACGACTCCGACGCTGACTCGGACTCCGGCGATGATGGCCCGGCCGCCGGACCGGTCGCGACGATCAGCGCCGGGCTCACCATCGACTGGCACCGCGACCACGCCGGCGCACCCCAGCCGGGCGACGCCTACCTGCTGCCCGTCGCCGGCACCGACCGCTGGGTCGGGGTCACCCGCGCGAACCTCACCGCCATGCTCGGTGCCGGTCTCGACGTCGTGGCCGCCGGCCCCGCCGACGTGTGGAGTTGGGCGCATCCGCTCACCGCGCTGCAGTCGGCGTGGGAGGTGTTCGGCGCACTGGCCTCCGGTGGGCGGGTGGTGGTGATCGACGACGCCGCCGCGGCCGACCCGACGCTGCTCGTCGCCGCCCTCGACACCTACGCCGTCACCATCGTCACCCAGACCCCGACGGAGATGACCGGCCTCACCGACCCGGCCGCCGCGGCAGCCATCGCCACCGACCTGCCCGCCCTGCGATGCATCGTCACCGGCGGCGATCCCACACCCATCGCGCACGCCGACTGGTTCGCCGCCCACCCCTACCTGCGGCTCGTCGCGCTGCGCGGTCACGCCGAAACCGGTGGGTGGTCGGTGGGCGGGGAGGTCGACCCGGCTGCCGACACCGGTGTGTTGGGGTCGATGCTCGACGGGATCGACTGGTCGGTCCGTGACGCCGAGGGTCGTGTGGTGTCGCCGGGGGAGAGCGGCGAACTGTATCTCTCCGGAGTGCAACTGGCACGGGGATATTGGGGTGACCCGGCACAGACCGCCGCCCGATTCGTCGCCGACCCCGAGCAGATCGGCGGCCGCATGTTCCGCACCGGGGAGATCGTCGCCGTCGACCAGAACGGGCGGGTGGTGGAGCCTGGGGGTGCGGGCGCTGGTGCTGACGTCGACGACGTCGACGTCAGCGCGCCCGAGAGCGCTGTCAACGGAGCCGAGGGCGCTGTCGACGTCGCAGAGAGCGCTGTCAACGCGGACGAGGGCGCTGTCAACGGGGACGAGGGCGCTGTCGACGGAGGCGAGAGCGCTGTCGACGGGGACGAGGGCGCTGTCGACGTCGGAACGAGTGCTGTCAACGGAGACGAGGGCGCTGTCGAGGCGGTAGTCGACGAACCTGCCGTCGATGGATCTGTCGTTGACGAGCCCGATCCGGCTGACGTTGCTGTCGCTGTCGCCGACGACGCTCCTGCCGAGCCGGAGACCGTGCACGCCGATGACACCTCCGAACATGATGCGCTGCTGCGGTTCTGGGCGGAGACCCTCGACGGGTATCCCGGCGACTTCGGTCTCGTCGACCGTCGGCCGGCCGACCGCAAACCCTCGGCCGGGGTCATCTCCCGCACCATCACCGAGGGTCTCGTCGGACTCATCGACCGCACCGCCCGTCGCCACGACGCCACCGTCGTTCATATCTTGCATGCGGCAACGGCTTTCGCTCTCAGCGTGCACACCGGCCGTGACGACATCGCCGTCGTCACCCCCATCGGACCGGGTGAGGGTGACGCCGAACCGGCAACGGTGGTGTTGCGCAACAGATTTCCCCGATCACTGACCGTTGGACAGATGATCGACGCGGTTCGTGATGCCGACGTCGCCGCCGCCGACCACGCGCAGATCGACCTCGCCGACATCGTCGAGCACCTCGACCTGCCCGTTGCCGCGGAAACGCGCCCGGTGACTCAGGTGCAGTTCGCCGTCGGCGACACCGTCGAGGCGAATGCCCACGGATACGACCTGCGGGTCGTCGTCGACCCGAACTCGGAGAACCGTCAGATCCACCTGGTGTATCCGCTGGATCTGTTCTCCCACAAGCCTATCGAGCTGCTGGCCGCCCGCATCGGGCAGGCGTTGCGCGTGCTCACCGGCGATCCGGGTGAGCCGGTGCAGTCGCGGATGCTGCTCACCCGCGCAGAGCAGGCGTTCATCGCGACGCGGGCCGGGGCTGCCCCGGATGACGCGGACCCGCCGCTGTTGTCCGAGCTGTTCGAGACCGCGGTGCGTCGTTTTCCGAACCTCATCGCCGTCGATGACGGCTACCGCACGTTGACATTCGACGAACTCGACTGGTGGGTGTCGGCGACGGCCCGGCGCCTCACCGACAAGGGGGTGGGCGCCGGTGATCGGGTGGCGTTGCTGATCGAACGGTCCACCGAATGGGTGGTCGCCTTCTGGGCCGTGGGGCGCGTCGGGGCGACGTGCGTGATGGTCGACGGTGCCGCGGAGACGGAGGATCTGGCCGGGGTGCTCGAGGCGTGCGCGACGCCCTTTGCGCTGACCCGCAGCGACATTCCGCCGCTGCCCGCCAAACCGGTTGCCGCGTCACATGATCCGTGGGTTTCGCCCGATGCGTTGGCATACGTCGTGGTCCGCTCTGTTGACCGTGGTGACGGATTCGTTGCGGAGAGTGTCGGAGTGACCCATCGCGGGTTGCATCGCCTGGCGCGTATCGGTGGCGTCGACGTCCTCGACCGGGTGGCGTTGACCACCGGCCCTGACTCGGACCTGTCGGTGCTGAGCCTGATCCTCGCCGCGGTCGGCGGTGCGCCCGTCGTCGTCGCTCCGGCCGCCCGCGACGACAGTGAACTCGCCGACTGGCTGCGCGGTGCGCACGCCTCGGTGATCATCGCCAATGCCGCTGTGCTGCAGACGCTTCAGCCCGTCGAGCTGCCCGCGGTGCGGCATGTGCTCGTCACCGGCGATGCGCTGCCCGCCGAGCTGGCCGACGCGTGGTCGGCGACGGCGGTCCTCGACCACATCCGCGGCCCGGAGGAGGCCACCGTCATCGGGACAGTGGTGCGGTATCGGCGCGGCGTCGACCCCGATCTGATCGGAAATCCGTTGGCGGGTATGGGTGCTGTGGTGTTGGGTAGTTCGTTGGAGCCGGGCGCGCCGGGCGCGGTGGGCGAACTGTACTTGGTGGGGACCGGACTGGCCCGCGGCTACGTCGGCGATCCGGCACGCACCGCGTCGCGCTTCGTTGCCGGACCAGGTGGTGGGCGACTGTTCCGCACCGGTCGGCAGGTGCGGTGGGACGTCACCGACGACGGCCCGGGCGCATTGATCGGGGTTCGGGCATCCGACTGAGTGACGGCGCCTGACCTCGGTGATACCTCTGGCCGGGTGAGGAGCCGACCGTGCCATTCCCTCCGCGACACGACCGAGTGATGCCGCGCAGTTCCACCGCGGTGGTCTCGACTCGCCGCTCGACCGACGAGAGGGGCGTGCCCCTCGACCGACGAGGGTCGGCTCGACGACGGGTCGGTCTACCGGACTGGCGGGTCGGTCTACCGGACCGGCGGGGTCGGACTCGGCCGACGGAAACCACAGCATGACTGCCGGAGATGATTCGGGTGATGTTGGGTCCGACGAGTCATGCTGCACGCGTGCGTAGTTGGGCGAAATCCTCTTCGGAAAGGTCTTGGCACTCGTCACGTGGGAGTGCTAATCTGTCGGCACGCAGTGATGGTGAGTGTGGTGCCGTCAACCTGGCGGCATCCCTGGACATAGGAGGTGTTTGCTGTGCTGCGTGTCGATCCTTTTGCTGCTGTTGATGACTGGGCAAGGGGCGTGTTGGCCGGGGAGCCGGTTGCTACCCGGCGTACTCCCCGGTTCATGCCCATCGACGTGTTCAAGGTCGATGATCACTATTCGCTGGTCGCGGACCTACCCGGTGCAGATCCCGGTTCGATCGACCTGAGTGTCGACAACGGAGTGCTCACGTTGTCGGCACACCGCAGTGCTCGGTCCGACGACGGAGTGCAATGGCTGGCCAGCGAACGATTCTCGGGTACCTACCGCCGTCAGATCACCCTCGGTGACGGCGTCGACCCGGCCAGGATTTCGGCCGCCTACGACAATGGTGTGCTGACCGTGACCATTCCGGTGGCCGAGCAGGCCAAACCCCGCAAGATCGAGATCGGCCATTCCGGGGCAGGGCGCCAGGAGATCACCGCCGGGGCGGGCTGAGGGCCCATCGACTTCCGTTTCCATGAGACGTGAGTTGATCAGTAGAGGTTATGGACATGACGGATTGCCTCGATGTGGTTGTCACGCAAGGACTTCCTGAGATTCTGGAGCCGGAGGAGGCCTGGCTGGCCGCCGAGATCGACGCACTGTTTGCCGCTGCCCACCAACGCCGATGCCGTTGCGTCGCACGGTCCAGAACGACAACAGCGTTCGGTCGTGCGGCTCGGCGGCGGATCGGTGGCACCGAGAATCCCGACGGTGATGGCGGCGGACGGCGGCCGTCGTCGCGCGGTGGTCGGCAGCGCGCACCGCCTAGTCGGTGGTGGATGCCGGACGCCCAAGCCCGTGGAATCGACCGATAGTGGGAGGAGGTGATCGGTGTCGCCGCGTGAAAGCCGGTGACACAGGAAGATTCCGATCGCACAGTGATATCTCGAAGGTCAGGTGAGGTGGTTCCGGGTCGTCGGGAACCGAGAACCCCTCCCTGCCAGAGGTATTCGTTAACGAGTACGGCCTTAGTCGAAAGGTGGGATTCATATGCCAGTCGATCGCTTGCGTGCCTGGGTTGATTCCGACGTGGCGGACGTTGTGGAGCAATGTCTGTCGGTCGATCCGGCCGATGCCGACATCAGCGAGCCCGACATCGACAGCGTGACCGTCGAAGCCGCCGACGCCGACCTGGCCGAACAGGCTCTGCCGGTCGGGTCCGACGACCCGGACGAGTACCGGGACCGCCGTGGATAGTCGATGGTGCGGTTGTCACTGACCAGGGATGCGCGCGGGGGATGTCCCGCGCTCGGGCCGGCGGATACGCCCCCCGTGCCTTGCGGCGGCTCGACTGGCGGAATGAGTGAACCAGCCGGTCACGATCCCGTACTTCGGGCTGAACAGATAGACGAGGGTGAACAAGATGCCCTGTGTCAGAACGACCATGCCGCCGGGTGAGGTGTCCTGATAGTAGGAGATGTAGAGGCCGACGACGCCGCTGACGACTGCGGCGGCTGGGGCGACGATCAGCATCCGGGGGAGCCGGTCGGTCAGCAGATGTGCGGTGGCGCCGGGGATGATGAGCATGGCCACCACCAGGACGATGCCGACCACCTGCAGCGCGGTGACGGCGGTCAGGGCCAGCAGCCCGAGAAGTGTGGCGCCCAGGACTCGTGGGCTCAGGCCGATGGCGAAGGCGTGCGTGGAATCGAAGGCGTACAAGGTGAAGTCGCGTCGTTTGGCGAGCAGGACGACCGCGACGATGCCGCCGAGGATCGCGATCTGCAGCAGGTCGCTTCGGGAGACGCCGAGGAGGTTGCCGAAGATGATGTGGTTGAGATCGGTCTGACTCGGAGTCACCGAGATCAGCACCAAGCCCAACGCGAACAGCGTCGTGAACACGATGCCGATCGCGGCGTCCTCCTTGACACGGCCACGGTCGCGGACCGCGCCGATCAACCCGACGGCGAGGAATCCGAAGATGATGGCGCCCAACGCGAAGGGGGCGCCGAGGATGTAGGCGAGGACGACGCCGGGCAGCACCGCGTGCGAGACCGCGTCGCCCATCAGCGACCAGCCGATGAGCACCAACCAGCACGACAGCAGTGCACACACCACCGATGCGATGATCGTCGCGGACAGCGCGCGGGTCATGAATCCGTAGGCGAACGGGTCGACGAGCAGGTCGATCATCGTCCCTCCCCGGTGACCGGCGCGTCGTCCAGCGGATCGAGTCCGAAAGCGCGAATGAGGTTGTCCGGGGCGATGACTCGCTCCGGCGTGTCATGCACCAGCACCCGGCGCATCAGCAACACGGCCTGATCGGCCAACTGCGGCAGCGCCTGCAGGTCATGGGTGGACACCAGCACGGTGGCGCCGTCGTCGGCGAGTTCCCGCAGGAGCGCGATGATGGTGGCCTCGGTGCGTTTGTCGACACCGGCAAACGGCTCATCGAGGAGCAGAATGGACGCCTTGCGCGATACCGCGGGCGACGAACGCCCGTTTGCGTTGCCCACCGGACAATTGGCCAATCTGTCGGTCGGCGAACTCGGTGAGCTCGACGCGGCGCAGCGCCTCGTCGACCGCCTCGTGATCGCGCCGGCGGGGACGCCGGGTGAACCCGAGATGTCCGTAACGGCCGGTCATCACGACCTCACGCACCGAGATGGGGAAGGACCAGTCGATGTCCTCGGATTGCGGTACGTAGCTGACGATTCCGCCGCGGCGGGCCCGCGCCGGGGTGCGACCGTCGATGAGCACGCCACCGGATTGCGGGGTGATCAGACCCATGATCATCTTGAACAGCGAGGATTTGCCTGAGCCGTTCATCCCGACGAGACCGCACACGGTGCCGGCGTGAAGCCGCAGGGTGGTGTCGTGCAGGGCGAGGACGTCGCCGTAGCGGACGGTCAAGTCGTCGACGTCGATGGCGTAGCCGGTGTCGGTGGCGGTCATGACGCGGGTGCGGTTCCGGTGAGGCCGGTGACGATGGTGGTGACGTCATGGCGGATGAGGTCGAGGTAGGTGGGCACCGGGCCGTCGGCCTCGGACAACGAGTCGACGTAGAGGGTGCCGCCGAAGCGGGCGCCGGTGGCCGAGACCACCTGCTGCATCGGCTTGTCCGACACCGTCGACTCGCAGAACACCGCCGGAATGCCCTGCTCGCGAACGACATCGATGACACCGGCGACCTGTTGCGGGGTCGCTTGGGATTCGGCGTTGACCGGCCACAGGTAGTGCTCGGTGAGGCCGGCGTCGCGGGCGAGGTAGGAGAACGCGCCCTCGCAGGTGACCAGGGCGCGCTCGTTGGCCGGCAGTTCCTGCAGCGCGGCGACGAGGTCGTCCTGGACGCCGTCGAGTTGCTGCTTGTAGGCGGCGGCGTTGGCCCGGTAGGTCTCCGCACCATCGGGATCGAGGTCGGTGAACGCGGTCACCAGGTTGTCGACGTAGATCCCGACGTTCACCGGACTCATCCAGGCGTGCGGATTCGGTTTGCCCGCGTACGCGTCGGAGGCGATGGGGATCGGGTCGGCACCGGCGCTGACTACGACGTGCGGGACGTCGAGATCCTCGACGAACTGGCCGAACCACGCCTCGAGGTTGAGGCCGTTGTCGACGATCAACGACGCCGTCGACGCGGTGCGGACGTCGGCGGGGGTGGGTTCGTAGCCGTGGATCTCCGCGCCCGGTTTGGTGATCGACTCCACCCGCAGGCGATCACCGGCGACGTTGGCGGAGATGTCGGCGAGCACGGTGAACGTGGTGAGCACGACGAGTTTGTCGCCGTCGGCGCCGGAGGTGCCCGAGCATCCGGTCACCGTCCACGCGGCCATCAGCGCGGCGGTCAGAAGTGTCAACACTCGAAGACCATGTTTGGGCATGCCTACATCATAAGTTCGGTGACCCGTATTCGTGCAAGCCCGGCGAAACCGACCGGTGTGACGGCTTTGCTCGACCAATTGTTCGCGTTGCGAGATCAAATGCCGGAGTTGTGCTGCAGCGGTGCGCAGGTGCCCGTAATGTCCCTTGCGGCAACGGTGTTGCCATCGTGCGTGTCGAGGTGGCGCGTCACAGCTGAGTTGGGGGAAGCCGGAAAGGGTCCTCCGCCATGCCAATTCGCTGGTCTCATCGCGTGCGGCGTCGGGTGCTGGTGTCGTCGATCGCGGCGTGCACCGCGGCGGCGATGACGGTCGGCGTGACGAGTCATGCGTGGGCCGTCGACCCCGACCGGCTGCGTGACGGTTGCGTCTGGCGCACCGCCGAGGAGCAGGCCCAGCACGTGCAGACCTGCACCTTCTACTCAGAATCGTTGGGGCGCAACGTCGTCGTGCAGGTCCGCGCCTCCGACAACGAAGCCGACGAGACCGAACAGGCCGTCTACTTCCTCGACGGACTCGGCGCGAACCCGGAGTACAGCACGTGGTCGACCGCCGACGCGGGTGCGGTGTCGTCGTATTCCACCGGCACCAATCTGGTGATGCCCGCCGGTGGTGCCGGTGAATGGATGACCGACTGGCAACAGGCACCCACCGGCGGCGACACCGCGCTGCAGTGGGACGGGTTCGTCGGTACTGAGCTCCCCGCGTACCTGGCGACGAACTTCGACGTCTCGACGTCGAACAACGCGATCGTCGGGGTGTCGATGTCGGGGGCGCCCGCGGTGATCCTCGGGCTGAATCATCCCGAGGTGTTCACCGTCATCCGCTCCTACTCCGGCTACTACCAGACCGCCAATCCCATTGGCTGGATAGCGATTCCACTCATCCAGATCGCCCGCGCCGACATCACCAACGGGCTCTGGGCGATGTGGGGACTGCCGCTGGCGTCCGGCAACACCTGGGACGACAACGATGTGCCGCAACGGATCGCCGAGGCGAAGGCCAACGGGCAGACCGTCATCATCTCCACCGGCACCGGTATCCCCACCGAGCGCGAACTGTCGACGGCGTGGACGTTGATCCAGCAGGTCGCGCAGGAGACGCCGGAACTGCTGCCGGTCCTGCTGCCGGCTGCGGTGCAGGGCCTGGCGTTGGGGATCGTGCTGGAGGTCGGGGCGCTCGTGTCGACGGCGCTCCTGCAAGGCTTCGCCATCCTCCAGGAACTGCCGATCTCGTTCAGCTACGCCAACGGTGGTCACAACTGGATCGCGTGGGCCGCCGACGAGGACAACGACGCCCAGGAGATCGAGGAGGCGATGGCGGCGGCTGCTGCAGCGTCGACGACGGCGCGCAGCGTCGTGGCCGTCGGTGACGAGGTGGTCGGGGACGAGGCGGTCGGGGACGAGGCGGCGGGTGATGCTTCGGGTGTCGAGACCGCGACCTCGGTCTCACCCTCGGCCACCGCGGTACCGTCCGTACCCACCTCCGAGGCGGCCACGACGACGAGCGCGGCGAGTACGACCAGCGAGGAAGCGGTCGAGTCCAGTGCCGAGGCGTCCGAGCCGGCGACGGTCACCGAGTCGCCCGGAGCCGGCGCGTCGACCTCAGAGGAGGCCGCCACGTCGGCGGAGTCCGGTGTGCCCGCCGTCGAGGCGTCGGAGTGATTGTGGACAGCTCAGGGCTGTGCGGCTGTCGATTCGGGGTCAGCGTCGAGCACGATCGCGACGTGTACACCGACCTTGTCGGCGAGGGTGACCAGGGCGTCGAGGCTGAACTTGGAGACGCGTCCATTCATGAGTTCGGAAACGCGAGGTTGGGTGATACCGAGGTTAGTGGCGGTGACGGTCTGCGACCAGCCGAAGGTTGTGATGCGTTCACGCACGGCCCGCATCAGCGCGGCGCGGACGCGCATGTTCTCGGCCTCGGCGGGGGTGTCCATGATGTCGTCCCAGACGCTCATTGGTTCTCCTGGGGGTTACGGTGACGGGCGATTTCACGAGCCTCGGCGTAGCGCCGTTTGCCGGTGTCGAGATCGCGTTGCGTCCCCATTCGATGGGTGCTTCGGATTTCTGGTTCCGCGACACGCCACGATCGTATATCGATACCAGTATATCCGTCGACGAGGCTACCACTCGCCAGGCTTGTTGCGCAGGCGGTCGCGGCCGTCCGGTGACCAAGCAGTCGGGGACGAGGCGGTCGGTGATGCTTTGGCTTCCGACCCACCACCAGGCTGCTGACCCGACAGGTGCACAGCCCATTGAAACTGATCGCGGAACGTCACGCTATGGAGTGACGTTCCGCGACGTTCTCGGTCGTGGTGGGTTCAGGCTGCGGCGACCGCCAGAGCGTTGCGAACGGTCTTGATGACGTAGTCGGGATCTTCGATGAGGTCCTTCCAGGTGAAATGCAGGACGTTCCACCCGACATCGGACAGGTCATTGTTGCGACGCCTGTCATGCTGAAACTGGTGGGCGTCGTTGGCGTGAGAGGCGATGCCGTCGATCTCGACGGCGACCTTCTGTTCGGGAAATGCGAAGTCGATCTTGTACTGAAGCTCAGGTAGACCTGCGATCCACCCGGTGATGCCGGCGCGCTTGAAGATGCGGACCGTTTCGCGCTCGGCAGCCGATCGTGCCCCGGACCCGATTCCGAGCAGGATCTTTCGCAGATGCTCGACGTCGCGGGAGCCTCGTCGTCGATCAACCGCGGCGCGGAGCTGCTCCTCGGTCACTTTCTCCCGGAGAAGTGCTGAGTCGACGACCTCCATGCCGGCTTCCAGCACCGACAACGCCAGCGACGTCACCCTGAGGCCGCAGTTGATGACCACGTCGTCGGCGGGGAGCTGACGATGACGGATGATCGCGCCAGGAACGCAGGCCTGATAGCGAGGGGGCACGGTGATCGCAATTTGGCTGGGGCACTTGTCCGTTGCGCCCCACCACCACGCGGCGGCGTGACCGCACACGACGGCCTTTCCGCCGGCGCGATGCGCGGTCATCCGGACACGCGTACGCATGGTGAGGGGATGTGCAGCGACGCGGTGGATGCCACGACCTACGGGCAGGAGGTCGCCGATGCGGACGAGTCGGTGAACGGCGGCCCGGTTGATTCCGCGGGAACGAAAGTCGTCGGCGACCAGGACACCGTCGTGTTCGAGAGCGAGGCTGCGCAGGGAAGCGGGGAGAGTCATGCGAAGTTGGACGCGGGGGAGGGCCTCGCGGTTCCATCGATTGGCTGGGGTGTTCACAGATGTCGTAGAACGTCACGCCATAGGGTGACGTTCTACGACGTTTGGCCGAACCGCTCGCGTAGTGCCCGTCGATCAACCTTGCCCGGGCCGCGGACGGGGAGTTCATCGACGACGAAGATCTCACGCGGTGCGGCGTAGCGGTCGAGGCGGGTTGCGACGAGATCGCGGATGCGTTGGGTGTCAACGGTTTCCGATGCGACGATCACCGCGGCCACCTTCTCGCCCAGGCGGTCATCGGGGAGGCCGACGACGGCGCATTCGCTCACTGCCGGGTCGGTGACGATGATGGCCTCGACGACCTGCGGGACGATGGTCAGCCCGCCGGAGGAGATGGCCTCGTCGGCGCGGCCGATGATGCGCAGGGTGTTGTCGTCGATGCGGCCGAGATCATCGGTGCGGAAGGTGGCCATCCGCTGGGCTGTCGGGTTGCGGTGGTCTCGACTCGCGGCTCGCCCTGGGGGGCTCGCCGCGGCTCGACCGGCGGGAGGAGAGGCTCGGCCGGCGGGGGGAGCGGCTCGGCCGGCGGGGCTCGCCGCGGCTCGACCGGCGGGGGGAGGGGGAGATGCTGGAAACGCCGGATGCTCCGGCAGCAGGCGGTATCCGTGGGCCACCATCGGGCCGGTGATGACGACGCGGCCGACACCATCGGGATTCTCGTCGAGCAGTGAAAGGTGCACGCCGTCAAGGGGAATGCCGTCGTAGACGCAACCCCCGGCGGTCTCGCTCATGCCGTAGGTGCGGATGATGGGGATGCCGGCGTCGAGGGCCTTGCGCAGCAACGGTTCCGGCGTCGCGGCACCGCCGACGAGCAGCGCGTCGACCTTGGCGAGAGCTGTTGTGGCGCGCGGATGTTCGAGCACCTTCACAAGCTGGGTGGGCACCAGCGAGGTGTATCGCCGCGGACCGTCGAAGCGTTCGAGGGCGTCGGCGAAGGCGTCGGGATCGAAGCCGAGGCTCAGGTCGAGGACGTCAGGGGTGAAGCCCGCGGCCAGGGCGCGTAACAGCACCTGCAGGCCGGCGATGTGGTGCGGCGGCAGCGCGAGCAGCCAATTGCCTTCTCCGCCGAGGTGTGTGGCGGTTGCGGCGGCCGATGCGGCGAGCGTGGCGGGCGTGTGCTGCGAACCCTTGGGCGTGCCGGTGCTGCCGGAGGTGGCGATCACCAGCGACACCTCGTCGTCGATCGGGGTGCCGATGGCGAAGGCGTCATGCAGGAGTTGCGTGGTGCGCGGGTCGTCGGCGGGGACCGGCGCGAACGCCGAAGTTCCGTCGAGGATGGCGCGCAGGTCGTCGAGGCGGTCGAGGACGGCGAGGCCCGGTGGGAGCGGGAGGGGTTGCAGGGGCCTCAGGGCTGGTCCTCGGGGTTGTCGGTGGTTTCGTCATCGGTGGGTGGGTTGGGTGCGTCGGTGCGGTGGTCTCGAGGCTCGTCGCTAGCGCTCCTCGCACCTCGACCAGCGGGAGGGGATGAGCCAGCGGGAGGGGACGGCGGACCGTCGGAAGGGGCGCCTCGACCAGCGGAAGGGTTGGAGGGGGATGAGCCGGCCGGAGGGGAGGGGTCCGGAGGCGCCAACGGGGCGTCGTCGAAGGGGAAGCCGTGCTCTTCGAGGTAGTGCTGCACGCGGGAGACGTCGTCGTCGTGGGGGAGTTCGTGGGTGACGGCGGTGATCTTGACGCCGGCGTCGATCTTGGAGATCGGTTCGGGGGGCGGCGCGGCCTCGGAGATCAGTTCGCCGGAGACGTGCTCGACCTCTTCTTCGGACAGTTGCCTGCGCAGGATGGCGAGCAGCGGGTTGTAGTCGCGTTCGGGGACACCGTGGGGATACCCGGCACGCAGCCAGTCGATGATCCGCCCCACCAACGGTCGATCGGCCACGAGTGACCACCTCTCTTCATCGGACGAATCCCGACTGCCCCCTGTCGCGATTGTAGGGGCCACGACGGTGATCGCCACGTTTGGTTCACATGCCCGAACCCGGCCGCCTCGATGCGAGGTCGGCCGGGTTCGGGCGCTTCGGAATGTCGGGCGAGGCGCTCAGACGTTCGCGGTCGGGTGCGACAGCGGCCACCCGGCGGCGGCCAGACGACCGGCCACCTGATTGATCTCGTCGTCGGTCGGAATCTCCGAGGTGACCTTGGCGATCGCGTCGGCGATGTCGGTCTCCGACAACGGCCGATCGAGATCGTGTTCACGGGCCAGGCGCAGCGCGACGTCGGTGACCTGCTCCTCATTCAGCGTGCGGATGAGCAAGGCCAGCAGCGGCGGGAACTCGGTGGGCGAGATGCCTTCCGGGTACCCCTTGCGAATCCAGTTGACGGCGGATTCGAACAGCGAGGTGTTACTCATCAAGTCCTCTTGCGGATCAGTCGATGACTCGGGCGGACGACGTGGACGGTCGAACTACTTCTTGTAGGCCCACTCGGGGAAGATCTTGATGTCGAAGTAGTAGTTGAGCGTCTGCCGGGTGATCCACAGGATGCCGAACACGATGGCGGCGATCACGATGGCGAAGAACAGGTAACCGACCGCTTTGAGGAACGGGTTGGGGGCGGTGACGGAGCCGTCGGCGTTGGCGTCACCCATGCCGGCGGCGTGCACGCGTAGTCCCACCGCGAACAGGGCCGGCAGTCCCGCACCGAAGATCAATCCGACGATCAGGACCTTGCCGATCGCTTCGAGAGTTGTCATGGGATTCCAGTGTCCTTACTGGTCAGGAGATGACGGGGTTCAGGCGACCGGAGTCGAGCCGGGCTTGGTGGTGTCGACGGACTCGGTGTTCATCTCGGCCGGGATGATCGAGTTGGTGCTCTCGTCCCATTCGGCATTGACGTTGTTCGAGTCGACCTTGTTCTGCTGCGCGCGGTACCACATGAACACCGACAGGGCGATCAGTATGGCGAAGATGACCAGCGCGCCGAGCACGTTGCCCAGCAGGTGCGCGATGCCGAAGCAGACGGCGCCGACGATGCCGGCGGCCGGCAGGGTGGTGACCCAGGCGACGGCCATGCGGCCGGCGACGGCCCAGCGGACCTGGGCGCCCTTCTTGCCGACACCCGAACCGAGGATCGAACCGGTGGCGACCTGCGTCGTCGACAGCGCCATGCCGGCGGCCGAGCTGGTCAGGATGATCGCGGCGGAGCTGGCCTCGGCGGCCATACCCTGCGGCGAGGTGATCTCGACGAGGCCCTTGCCGAGGGTGCGGATGATGCGCCAGCCGCCGAGGTAGGTGCCCAGCGCGATGGCGCCGGCGCAGGTGAACACGATCCAGAACGGCAGGCCGTGGCTGACGCTGGAGGCCTCGAGGTGACCGGTGGCGATCAGGGCCATCGCGATGACACCCATCGTCTTCTGGGCGTCACCGGTGCCGTGGGCGAGGGAGACCAGCGACGCCGAGGCGATCTGGCCGTACCGGAAACCGGCTTCCTTGTGGGATTCGGCGATCTTCTTGGTGATCGCGAAGATCAGCCAGGTGCCGCAGGTCGCGACGATGCAGGCGATGATCGGTGCCATCAGACCGGGCAGGATGATCTTGGTCCACACGCCGGTCCAGTTGATGCCCGAGAGGCCAAGGGCGGCAATGCCGGAACCGATGAGACCACCGAACAGGGCGTGCGAGGAGCTCGACGGCAGGCCGAACAGCCAGGTGAAGAGGTTCCACAGGATGCCGCCGATGAGGCCGGCGAAGATGATCAGCAACGCTGTTGTGGCACTGATGCCCGCGACCAGTTCGCCGCTGTCGGGACCCGTGGTCTGTTGCAGGTTCAGAATGCCCTTGGTGATGGTGGCAGCGACCTCGACCGAGAGGAACGCACCCACCAGGTTCAGAATGGCCGAAATCCCGACGGCGACCTTGGGCTTGAGTGCGCCGGTGGCGATCGATGTCGCCATGGCATTGCCCGTGTCGTGGAAGCCGTTCGTGAAGTCGAAGCCGAGTGCCGTGATGATCAGCAGCACAAGTATCAGCATCTCTCCGCTCATGCGGATTATCATGCGGCTCTCAGGGGCGATCCGCCTAAACTTCGGCTCATCTGGATCCGATCATGATAGCGGTTTGACCTGCGAGTTCACCCGGTAAGCGCGCCTGTTCACCAACTGTTCATCTAATTGCCCCCCTGGGTATACCAGGAGTGACGCGACCGAGCGATCGTACGGGCACGTCGTCGTCGGCAGACGGTGTGGAAGAATCCGGGCATGACGCTGAAGCTGGGGATGCCGATCAACTACGCGGGCGACTTCCGCGAGACCATCAACAACCTTGTCGACTTCGAGAAGGCCGGTGTCGCACGGATCTCCGTGCCCGAGGCGTACAGCTTCGACGCGGTCAGCCAGCTCGGCTACATCGCCGCCAAGACCGAGAAGATGGAACTGCAGACCGGGATCCTGCCGATGTTCTCGCGCACACCCACCAATCTCGCGATGACCGCGGCCGGCATGGACTACATCAGCGGCGGACGCTTCATCCTCGGCATCGGCGCCTCCGGGCCGCAGGTGATCGAGGGCTTCCACGGCGTCAAGTACGACTACCCGGTGGGACGGGCCCGCGAGCACGCCGACATCGCTCGCAAGATCTGGCGCCGCGAGAAGTCGGACTATCAGGGCGAGTACTACACACTGCCGCTGACCAAGGAGGACGGCGGCACCGGACTCGGTAAGCCGCTGAAGATCATCAATCATCCTGTGCGCGATCGCATCCCGATGCTGCTGGCAGCGATCGGCCCGAAGAACACCGAACTGGCCGCGGAGATGTTCGAGGAGTTCCAGCCGTTCCTCTTCCATCCCGAGTACGTCGACCTCGCCTTCGGTGAGCCCCTCGCGGCGGGTAAGGCCAAGCGCGATCCGTCGCTACCCGACCTCGGCATCGTCGTCGGCGCCAGCGCGCGGATCTCCGAGGATGCCGACGAGATCGAACGCGCCATGCAGCATGTGCGCAATCACGCCGCCCTCTACATCGGCGGCATGGGTGCGCGTGGCAAGAACTTCTACAACACCCTCGCCGTGCGGTACGGCTACGCCGACGCGGCCAAGGAGATCCAGGACCTCTATCTCGACGGCAAGAAGGCCGAGGCGGCCGCGGCGGTGCCCGACGACCTGGTGCGGGCGATGAGCCTCATCGGGCCGAAATCGTTGGTGACCGAACGCGTCGAGGCGTTCCGCAACGCCGGGGTCACCGTCGTGTTGGCCGGACCGTTGGCGCCCACCCATGCCGAGCGGGTTTCCGACATGGAGCAGCTCGCCGAGATCTTCGGCTGACGGTGGGCCGTCGGATGGATCGCCTGACCCATTTCGCCACGGCCCCGAGCGGTGAACCACATTGCGGCTTTCTGACTTTGCGAAATCGGTGGTCAATCGGGTATTCGGTTGTGCGAAGCGTTCTGCGGCGTGGAATCATTCGGGTTTAGCGTCGTGGCGCGCGGCGGCGGCCGGAACACAGGGGGCAGGCGGAGTCATGGAGCGTGAGCGGGTCGTCGGTGAGCCGACGCCCGACGCGGTGGTGGCGGTCATCAAGGTCGACCCCATGTATCGGCTGGCGTCCACGCTGGGGCATTCCGCTGCCGTTGCCGTGGCGCGTCGGCACATCGACGAGACCGTGTCGGCGATCGATGCGGAGGTGACCGTCGTCGAACTGTCGACGACGAGGTTCGCGCTGCTGATCCCACACGGCGGACCGGGTGCACTGGATGCGCTGCGGAGTCGCTTCGAGGCGGGGGCAATTCTCATCGACACGGGCGAGCGGCCAAACTATGTCGACGTCCGCCTCGGTGTGGTCGGTGCCTGGATGCTGACAGAAGCCGTGAGTTGGGGCGAGCTCGTGCGCTTCGGGCATCGAGGGCTGTCGCGGACGTTGAAGTCGGCGTCGCGGGTCGTGGTGGTCGACGACGCACTTATCGCGGTCACCGACGACGAGGCCGCCCAGATGAAATTGCTCGCCCGCGCCACGCCGAGCGACTTCCGGGTGCACTACCAGCCGATCGTCTCACTCGGCGACGGTGAGGTGGCCGGGTATGAAGCCCTGTTGCGGTGGTACGGCTCGGGCGGGCAATTGTACGGCCCGTCGGCCTTCTTCCCGTTTCTGGAGGAGACGGCGCTGCTGCGTCCGGTGACGCGGGACTCGTTGGCGACCGCGGTGTCGGCGCTCGCCTCGGGCGCCATCGCCAACCACTGCCCCAAGGCCTTCGTCGCGATCAACCTGTCGGAGCGTCAGCTCCTGGACCCGCGATGTGTGGACGCGATCGTCGATGCGGCCGCCGAGAAGGGGATCGCCCTCGACCGGATCTGGGTCGAGGTGCGTGAGGACGAGATCATCCGCAGGCCGAGTCAGGCGGGCCGCACCATCGAACAGCTCGGCGCGGTCGGCTGCACCGTGTGCATCGACGACCTCGGTGCCGGGTACTCCGCCCTGAGCTACATCAAGGATCTGCCGATCGCGGTGCTCAAGGTCGATATCGCGTTGGTGTGCAAGCTACTCGTCGATCCGGTCGCGGTGGCGATCACCCGTACCATTTGCGACCTCGCCCAGGCCACCGGACTGCGGACCGTCGCCGAGGGAGTGGAATCGCCCGAGTTGATCCCGATCCTCAATACGCTGGGTTTCGACTACGCCCAGGGCTATCTGTTCGGGCGGCCGGCGGCGTTGGGGTCGTTGAAGGGGTGAGTGTTCTGCTGCGTCAGTCGCAGCCGAGGATCGCGGCCTTGCCCAGTGCGGTGTACTGGTAGGCGAATTCCTTGGTCCAGAAACCGAAATTGCTTGTGTATGAACGTGGGACGGGTTTCATAACGGTCTGACCGTCGAAGCACTGGCCGAAGATGTAGCGGGCGCGCACCATGTGGTAGCGCCAGCTGATGACCATCACCGAGTGCCAATTGCGTTCGGCGGCAAGTCGCTGCACCTCCATCGCCTCGCCGCGCGTCGTCGACGGGTTGGGTTTGAAGCAGATCACCTCGATTTGCGCTGTGCTGGAGGAACATACGCGTTGCATCAACTGATAGGTGCCTTCGAGGTACTCCGGCGGGATGGCCAGTTCCGGGTTGGAGATGACCACCGTGTTCGCGTAACCCTCACGCGCCAGCTGGATTCCGTAGTCCTCGCGACCGTCGTGCTCGCCGCCGAGCACGACGATCGCGTCGACGTGACGCAGCTGATCGGAGTGATCCCGGTAGAACAGTTGGTAGCCCAGGCCGTAGAAGGCGGTGAGCCCTCCGACGACGATGACGATCAGGGTGATCAGGAGTCGGCGCAGCATACGTGGTCGGCGTGGGTCAGTAGTAGTAGGGGAACGCGTCCCAGTCCGGAGAACGCTTCTCCAGGAAGGCATCTCGGCCCTCGACCGCTTCGTCGGTCATGTAGGCCAGGCGGGTGGCCTCACCGGCGAACACCTGCTGACCCATCAGTCCGTCGTCGGCGAGGTTGAACGCGAACTTCAACATGCGTTGTGCGGTGGGCGATTTGCCGTTGATGGTGCGCGCCCACTCGATGGCGGTGGTCTCCAGCTCGGCGTGGTCGGCGACGCGGTTGACCGCCCCCATCCGGTGCATCGTCTCCGCGTCGTAGGACTCGCCGAGGAAGAAGATCTCGCGGGCGAACTTCTGGCCGACCTGCTTGGCGAGGTAGGCGCTGCCGTACCCGGCGTCGAAGGAGCCGACGTCGGCGTCGGTCTGCTTGAACCGGGCGTGTTCGCGGGAGGCGAGGGTGAGGTCGCAGACGACGTGCAGGGAATGACCGCCGCCGGCCGCCCATCCGTTGACGACGGCGATGACCACCTTGGGCATGGTGCGGATCAGGCGCTGCACCTCGAGGATGTGCAGCCGACCGCCCTCGGCCTTGACGCGGGCCTCGTCGACGGTGTGCGCCCCGGCGGCGGTGACGTCGCTGTCGTGGCTGGTGGCGTACTGGTAGCCGGAGCGACCCCGAATTCGCTGGTCACCGCCGCTGCAGAAGGCCCAACCGCCGTCCTTGGGACTCGGCCCGTTGCCGGTGAGCAGGATGGTGCCGACGTCGGGGCTGCGGCGCGCATGATCGAGGGTGCGATAGAGCTCGTCTACGGTGTGGGGCCGGAACGCGTTGCGCACCTCCGGGCGGTCGAACGCGATCCGCACGATGCCGTTCGCTCGACCCGCACCGACGTGCCGGTGATAGGTGATGTCGGTGAGGTCGTCGAATCCGGGGACGGTTGCCCACTGGGTCGGGTCGAACGGTTGCGACTGCGCCGCTGCGGTGCTCATGCAGACAGGTTATCGGGGACGGATGGGGTGGCGTTGACGGCGCTCTCTTCTCCGTTGACGGCGGACGCACACGAATCTCGCAGGTCGAGCACACCCCGTGCCCATTTCTAGACATTCGCCGAGTACACCCACCCCCGCGACCTGGGCTTTTGCCGAATCTCTACTCGCAGAATGTCTAGAAATGGGCAGACGGGCCGGAGGACCAACGTGAATTCCCTCGTGCCCCGCGGATTCTCGAGACAGCGCTGTCAGTGGGCGCGGCGGCCGGTGCGAGCTGTCGGTTCTATTGCCTCGGGCCGTTCAAAGGAGTACATTTCTGCTTGGCTTTTCTCATCACGGTGGGGACGCGGCTGGGGGGCTGCGAAGTGATGATGACGGGCCGGGACAAGTGATTCTTCTTGAGGGGGAGATCTATAGTGACGCCTACGGCGTCGTCTTCTGCGCGGGAGACGACGGGGGGAAAGACGCGCGCACAGCACCTGCGGTGGTTGAATTCGTCTGCTGCACAGTCAGTTTCGGCGGACGTGTTACGGCGTTATGCGATGGCGCTCGGCTGGACGGATTTCATCGCGATCACCGCGGTGGTGTTCGTGGCGCAGTCGGTGCGGTTCGGTTTCGACACCGAGCCGTCGGGTTCGGCGGGATTGCCGGTTACGGCGATCTCGATCTGCTTGATCGTGGCCTGGATGGTGGCACTGCGGGTGTACCAGACGCTGGATCGACGCGTAATCGGTTCTGGTTCTGTGGAATACAGTCGCGTGGTCTCGGCGTCGCTGTCGGTGTTCGGAGTGCTGGCGATACTGGCGCTCGCCCTGCAACTCGACGTCTCGCGCGGATTCTTCGCGATGGCGCTGCCCGTCGGCACGGTGGCCCTGCTGGTATCGCGCTGGCTGTGGCGAAAGTGGCTGGCGCGCCGACGATCCGACGGTGACTTCATCGAGCGAGTCCTCGTCGTCGGCGAAACCCGCTCCGCCACACACCTCATCAGTCATCTGGTTGCCCGCCCCGAACTCGGTCTGCACGTCGCCGGGGCGTGCCTGCCGACCGCGCGTATGCGGCCGGCCGAGACCGCTCTGATCGTTGACGACGCCGAGGTCGGCGTCTTCGGAGACTTCGACGACGTCGGTGCTGCCGTGCAGGCGTGTGGCGCCTCCGTGGTCGCGGTGACCTCGGCGGAAGCCCTCGGACATGCCGGAATGCGGGAGCTGTCCTGGGACCTGGAGAAGGTCGGTGTCTCGATGATGGTGTCGCCGGGCATCACCGACATCGCCGGCCCACGCATGATGGTGCGCCCGGTCGCCGGATTGCCGTTGCTGCACATCGACAAACCGCAGTACGAGGCCGCCACCCGGTTCCGGAAAGCCCTCGTCGACCGGGGCGGCGCCACCGTCATGATGCTGCTGATCGCGCCGGTGCTGGCACTGATCGCGCTGCTGATCAAACTCGACTCGCCCGGACCGGTGTTCTACCGTGCGACACGCGTCGGCATGGGCAACGCACCGTTCCGGATGTGGAAGTTCCGGTCGATGTACCGCGATGCGGAACTGCGCAAGCAGGAACTCCTCGATCAGAACGAGGGCTCCGGTGTGCTGTTCAAGATCCACGACGACCCGCGCGTCACCCGCTTCGGGAAACTGCTGCGCCGCTACAGCATCGACGAGCTACCCCAGTTGCTCAATGTGCTCGGTGGGACGATGAGTCTGGTCGGTCCGCGGCCGCCGCTGCCCGAGGAAGTCGAACTCTACGACGGTCGCGTCGCGAGGCGCATGCTCGTCAAGCCCGGAATGACCGGACTGTGGCAGGTATCGGGACGCTCCAACCTGTCGTGGGAGGAGTCGGTTCACCTCGACCTGTCCTACGTGGAGAACTGGTCGATCATGGGCGACGCCGCAATCCTGTGGCGCACCGTCAAAGCCGTTGTGACCAAGGAAGGTGCCTACTGATGTTGCACTGTCGTCTGTGCGGGTCGGAGCGGATGCGCAGCGTCCTCGACCTCGGCGCAACCCCGCCGTGTGAGCGTTTCCTGACGCCGGCGAACCTCGACGAGCCGGAAAACACGTTCCCGCTGCATCTTCGGCTGTGCGAGGACTGCCTGCTGCTGCAGATCCCGGCGCTGATCACCCCGGAAGACACCTTCACCGAGTACGCGTACTTCTCGTCGTACTCCGACAGTTGGGTGGCGCACGCCAAGTCGTTCGTCGACGACACCGCCGAACGTCTTGGGCTCGACGACAAGTCGTTCGTCGTCGAGGTGGCCAGCAACGACGGGTACCTGCTGCGGCACGCCGTAGACCGCGGAATCCGGTGCCTGGGAATCGAACCGTCGGTCAACGTCGGCGAGGCCGCCCGCACGGTCGGGGTGCCCACCGAGACCGCGTTTCTCGGTGTCGACACCGCGCTAGGGGTCCGCGCCGAGCACGGACCGGCGGATCTGGTGGTGGCCAACAACGTGTACGCGCACATCCCCGATCTGCTGGGATTCACCCAGGGACTGCGTGGGTTGATGGCCGACGACGGCTGGTTGAGCATCGAGGTGCATCACGCCCGAAACCTGGTGACACTCGGCCAGTTCGACACGATCTATCACGAACACTTCCAGTACTACACGGTGCTGTCGGCGGCGCGGGCGCTGGCGACCGCCGGACTGCGCGTCGTCGACGTGGAATTGCTTACCACGCATGGTGGTTCGATCCGGGTCTGGGCGCGGCCCGACGAGGCGGCCGGCGAACCGTCGCCGCGGGTGGCGGAGGTGCTCGCCGCCGAAGAGGCCGACGGATTGCATGACGTGACCGGCTATCTGGGCCTGGCCGCACACACCGAGAGCCTGCGGCAGAATCTGCTGCGGTTCCTGCTCGACTGCCGCGCACAGGGACTCAAGGTCGTCGGCTACGGCGCGCCCGGAAAGGGCAACACGCTTCTCAATTACTGCGGGATACGACCGGATCTGGTGGAGTACACCGTCGATCGCAACCCGTACAAGCACGGCCGATTCACGCCGGGCACCCGGATTCCGATCCTGGATCCGGTGCAGATCGAGAAGGACCGGCCCGATGTGGTGCTGGTGCTGCCGTGGAATCTCGAGGCCGAGATCACCGAGCAGCTGCGTTTCGTGGGGGAATGGGGAGGGCGGCTGGTGTATCCGCTGCCTGAATTGCACACAGTTACACCGGAATTCGCCGGGTAGCGGACACTATCGACTCCGAGGGGGAGCAATCATGAAGGTCGTCTTGTTCTGTGGGGGATACGGGATGCGGATGCGCAACAGCTCCGATGATCCGGTGCCCAAGCCGATGCAGATGGTGGGGCCGCGTCCGCTGATCTGGCATGTGATGCGGTATTACGCGCATTTCGGGCATCGCGAGTTCATCCTGTGCCTGGGCTACGGTGCCACGCACATCAAGGACTACTTCCTGAATTATCGCGAGACCGCGTCGAACGACTTCGTCATCGACGGCGGCGAGGTGAAACTCCTCGACTCCGACATCAAGGACTGGTCGATCACCTTCGTCGACACCGGCCTGGAGTCGGCGATCGGCGAGCGGCTGCGTCGGGTCCGTCCGTTCCTCGACGGCGACGAGTACTTCCTGGCCAACTACGCCGACGTGCTCTCCGACGCGCCGATGGACGTCATCGTCGACAAGTTCCAGCAATCCGGTTGTGCTGCTTCGATGTTGATCGTGCCACCGCAGTCCTCCTTCCACTGCGTCGACATCTCCGAGGACGGTCACGTCGGCGGCATCACCGCCGTGTCGAAGCTGCCGATCTGGGAGAACGGCGGATTCTTCGTGCTCAGCCAGGAAGTGTTCGACCTGCTGCCCGAGGGTGGGGACCTCGTCGAGGATGCGTGCGGCACCCTCGCCAAGGAGGGCCGCCTGTTCGGATACAAGCACGCCGGATTCTGGAAACCGGCCGACACCTTCAAAGAACGCGCCGAACTCGAGGCCGCCTACCACCGCGGTGAACGGCCGTGGATGCTGTGGGATCACGAAACGGTTCCCGCGTGATCGCTTCGCAGTTCGCGACGCTGCGCGAAATCGCGGTGCTCGGAGCACATTGCGACGACATCGCCATCGGGATGGGTGCGACACTGCTGACGCTGTGCCGGAACAACCCCGGGCTCCGGGTGCAGGTGTTCGTCGCCACCGGTGCCGGAACCGAAAGGGCCGCAGAGGAAGTGGAGGCGTTGGGCGAGTTCTGCCCCGGCGCCGACCTGGACGTGCACATCGGTGACCTGCCGGACGGGCGCACACCCGCGCACTGGGAGCGGCTCAAAGAGTCACTGGCACAGTTCCGTCGAGGGTGTGAGCCCGATCTGGTGTTCGCCACCCAGCCCGACGACGCCCATCAGGATCACCGGGAACTCGCCACACTCGCACCCACCGAGTTCCGCGACCAGATGATCCTGGGTTACGAGATCATCAAGTGGGAGAACGACACTCCCACACCCACCCACTACCATCCCGTCACCACCGAGACCGCGCTGGAGAAGGTGCGGCTGCTGCACAAGTGCTACCCGTCGCAGGTGGACCGGGATTGGTTCGACGACGAAACGTTCTTGGGGCTCATGCGGATTCGTGGTGTGCAATGCCGCGTCCGCTACGCCGAGGCGTTCGTCGTCGCGAAAACCGTCATCGACTTCGGAGGAAACTGACGTGCGTGTACTTCTCACCGGCCACCTGGGCTACCTCGGGACGGTCATGGCGCCCATCCTGACTGCGGACGGTCACGACGTGACCGGACTGGACAACGGCTACTTCGAGGACAGCGTCCTCGGTCCGTACCCGAACGATCCGCCGGCGATCTCGCGGGATCTGCGTGACGTGGAACCCGCCGACCTCGTCGGATTCGACGCGGTGATCCATCTGGCGGCGTTGAGCAACGATCCGCTGGGATCGTTGGCGCCGGAGATCACCCACGACATCAACCATCACGGCTCGGTGCGGCTGGCAAAGGCCGCCAAAGAGGCCGGGGTGTCCCGCTTCCTGTACGCGTCGACGTGCTCGGTGTACGGGGCGGCGGGCGACGGTCTGGTCACCGAGGATGCGCCGCTGCGGCCGGTCACGCCGTACGCGGAGAGCAAGGTGCGCGTCGAGGGTGACGTCGCCGCGATCGCCGACTCCGGTTTCACCCCGGTGTTCCTACGTAATGCCACCGCATTCGGCTTCTCGCCGCGGTTGCGCGCCGACATCGTGCTGAACAATCTCGTCGGGCATGCGGTGCTCACCGGGCAGGTGAAGGTGCTCTCCGACGGCACGCCGTGGCGGCCGCTGGTGCATGCCCGCGACATCGCCGAGGCGTTCCGGGTATGCCTCACCGCGCCGGCCGACGTGGTGTCGGGGCAGGCGTACAACGTCGGCACCGAGGTGAACAATCTGACGGTCGCGCAGATCGCCGAACACGTCGTCGACGCGGTACCCGGATCGAAGCTGGCCATCACCGGGGAGACGGGCGCCGACACCCGCTCCTACCGTGTCGATTTCAGCAAGGCGCGCGACGAGATCGGGTTCACCGCCGCGTGGAGCGTGGCCGACGGTGCCGCCGAACTGGCCAAGGCCTACACCGAGTACGGGCTGACCCAGGAGGCGTTCACGCAGCGGTTCGTGCGGCTGGCGACCCTGGAGCGGCTGCGCGCCGCGGATGTCCTCGACGACTCGATGCGACGGCTGGGCGCGGTTGCACGCTGACGGTGCCCGACGGTGGGGTCGTCACGTCAGCTGGGCGGTCAGCGCCGCCCAGCTGCCGGCGGCGGCGTCACGCGCAGAAACCGTCGTGATCGGTTGCGGCCATGCGATCGCCAGGTCGGCGTCGGCGTGATGGACACCGATGTCCTCGCTCGGATCGTGCGGCCGGTCGATGCGGTAGCAGACATCGGCGACCGTGCTGAGCGCCTGGAAGCCGTGCAGGAAACCCGGAGGGATGTAGAGATGGGCGAACTCGACGTCGTCGAGCAGGAAGGCCTGCTGCGCACCGAAGGTCGGGGAATCCGGGCGGATGTCGACGATGACGTCGTGCACCGCGCCGTGCGCGCAGCGGACGAGTTTCGCCTCGCCACGCCCGGAACGCCCGTGCATGCCGCGGATCACGCCCTGCGCCGAACGGGATTGGGAATCCTGCAGGAACTGCGCTGCGGCACCGGGGCGGCCGAGGGTCTCGTCGAAGATCTCGGCGTCGAAGGTGCGCGTGAACAGGCCGCGGTCGTCCCGGAATGGGGTGGGCCGCATCAGCAGCACGTCGGCAAGATCGGTGGTGTCGATGATCACGTCTTTCATGATGGCATGCGCGACAGGAGGAATCGAGCATGAAATGGTGCCGGGGATGCGGATCGTGGGGACTGCGACGGATTCTGGATCTGGGACAGGTGCCGGCGGCCGATGACTTTCCGTTGGCGGCCGCGCCGGTGACCGCAGCGGAGACATCGCATCCATTGGCGATGGATCGGTGCGCGGCATGTGGTCTGGCGCAGCTCGCCGACGACGACACGGTGACCGCCGAGCCGCGGGGGGTGGAGCCGCAGGCGCTGCGGGATCAGGCGGCGGCAGCGGTTGCCGACGTCGCCGCAGCGGGCTATCTGCGGGGACAGACCGTGCGGGAGTTCGGTAGCCCGCACGGCGGGACATGGTTGCCGTTACTGGCGGAGCGGGGATTTGTCGAATCCGACTGTGCCGACGTGGTACTCGACTCGTTGGGCATCATGCATGAGCCGGACCAGGCGGCAGCCTTCGCCCGGCGCGTCGCATCGACCGCGCCGGATGGGGTGCTCCTGATGCACTTTCACTCGTTCGCGACCATCATGCGTGAAGGCCAATGGAATGCGTTACGGCACGGGCACTTCGCCTACTACTCGCTGCGGTCGATGACGACTCTGCTGCGGGTGTGCGGGATGTCGGCGGTGGATGCGTGGCGCTATGACCTCTACGGCGGGACGGTGCTGGTGGCGGCACGTCTCGGTGTGCATGCGCCGTCGGAGACGTTGCGCGCCATCGCCGACGACGAAAGCGCGGTGTTGCGGGGAATGGACCCGACGGCCTTGCAGGATGCCGTCGACGCACACACGGCGGTGCTACGGGAGTGGCTCGAGGCCGCGCGTGGGGCCGGGGAGTCGGTGTATGCGTATGGCGCCGCGTCGCGGGCGGTGGCGCTATTCCATCGTGCCGGGGCCGACACGTCGCTGGTGGCCGGTGTCGCCGACGCGTCCCCGGGGAAACGGGGACGGCGCATGCCCGGCACCGACATCCCGATCATCTCGCCGGAGGAACTCATCGCGGCGCAACCGGATCGAGTCCTGTTGACGGTGCCCGACCTGCTCGACGAGGTGAGCACACGGTATCCGGAACTGTCCGGGAGGTGGTACGTCGACGGACTCGATCTGAACGGGACCGGTGTCGCGACCGCCGGCGGGACGAGAGTCTCCGGTGATGTCAGGGAGGTGCAGGTGTGATGACCGAGCGAAGTTTCGAGCGTTCCAATCAGCTTCAGGCACAGTTGCATCGACTCGTCCCGGGTGGGGCGCACACGTATGCTCGTGCCGCCGACCAGTATCCGGAATTGATGGCGCCGATCATCGTGCACGGTCACGGTGCTCGGGTGTGGGATGCAGACGACAACGAGTTCGTCGAGTACGGCATCGGATTGCGGTCGGTGACGTTGGGACACGGGTATCGGCCGGTGATCGACGCGGCGTACTCCGCGATGCTCGAGGGGATGAGCTTCTCGCGACCGACGACGTTGGAAGTGGATGCCGCCGAGGACTTTCTGCGGTTGGTGCCCACCGCCGACATGGTGAAGTTTGCCAAGAACGGCTCCGATGCGACGACCGCGGCGATCCGGCTGGCGCGTGCGGCGACCGGGCGGGAGCGGGTGGCGGCGTGTACACATCCGTTCTTCTCCGTCGACGACTGGTTCATCGGAACCACCGGAATGAATGCGGGTATCCCGTCGTCGGCGACCGACCCGGTGGTGCGGTTCGATTACAACGACCTCGACTCGCTGCGGGTGCAGTTCGAGCAGTTCCCCGACGGGATTGCCGCGGTGATCCTGGAAGCGGCGACGGCGATGGCCGAACCCGCCGAGGGGTTCCTGGAAGGTGTTCGCGCGCTGTGTGATCGGTACGGGTCGGTGCTGATCTTCGACGAGATGATCACCGGCTTCCGGTGGTCGGAGCATGGCGCACAGTCGGTGTATGGGGTGCGGCCGGACCTGTCGTGCTGGGGTAAGGCGATGGGCAACGGATTCCCGATCGCCGCGCTCGCGGGCCGGTCTGAGTTGATGGAGCTCGGCGGGCTGAACACCGACGCCGACCGCGTGTTCCTGCTGTCGACGACGCACGGTCCGGAAACCGGTTCGCTCGCGGCATTTCGGGCGGTGGTGCAGGCGTATGAGGAGCGAGATCCGATCCGCCGCATGGAGGCTGCGGGTCGCCGGCTGGCCTTTGGCGTGAACGAGGTGGCCGCCGAGTTCGGGATCGGCGAGTACCTCCAGGCCGTCGGCCGGCCGTCATGCCTGATCTTCCTGACCCGCGACCACACGGGCGCACCGTCGCAGGAGTTCCGGACATTGTTCCTGCAGGAACTGATCAGTCGCGGTGTGCTCGGGCAGTCGTTCATCACCTCCGCCGCACACACCGACCGCGATATCGACGACACCATCGACGCCGTCCGCGGCGCACTGCCGGCGTATCGCAAAGCCCTGGAGGCGGGTTCGGTGGAGGGACTGCTCAACGGTCGGCCCGTCGCGCCGGCGTTACGCGCCAAGGCGGAGCCGCGGAGGTTGTGAGGTCGGCCGGCGGGGTCCATCCGTTGGTCGAGCCGGTGAGGAGCGCAAGCCGCCGCGTTGAGCTCCGTCGAAACGACGAGCCGTGTCGAGCGTTCATCCGTTGGTCGAGCCGGGCGGAGCGCCAGCGGAGCCCGTGTCGAGACCCGGTGAGATGGGGCTGGGACATTCTGGGCGGGTGAGGTTGTCGGCTTTCGGAGGTCTCGAGGCTCGTCGCTTGCGCTCCTCGCTCCTCGACCAGCGGGAGGGGCGTCGGCACTCGGTCAGCGGGGTTGCGTCGGCCGGCGGGGGTTGCGTCGGCACTCCGCCAGCGGGGGTAGCGTCGGCCGGCGGGGGTTGCGTCGGGTCTGGGCCGGCGAGGTGACCACCCGCTGTGGTGGGCTTTCATTCGTTGGTCGAGCCGGGCGGAGCGCAAGCCGCCGCGTTGAGCTCCGTCGAAACGACGAGCCGTGTCGAGACCCGGTGGGGTGGGGCTGGGAGTTGTTGGGCGGGTCGGGTTGTCGGCTTTCGGTGGTCTCGAGGCTCGTCGCTTGCGCTCCTCGCTCCTCGACCAGCGGGAGGGGCGTCGGCAGTCGGCCAGCGGGAAGTGGCGTCGGCACTCGGCTGGCGGGGGTGGCCTCGACCTCGACAAGCTCGGCCCGGCGGATACACCGACTCGCAAGCTCGTCGGCACTCGGCCAGCGGGGGTTGCGTCGGGTCTGGGCCGGCGAGGTGACCACCCGCTGTGATGGGCTTTCATTTGTTGGTCGAGCCGGGCGGAGCGCCAGCCGCCGCGTTGAGCTCCGTCGAAACGGAGCCCGTGTCGAGACCCGGTGAGATGGGGCTGGGAGTCGTTGGGCGGGTCAGGTTGTCGGGCTGCGGTGGTCTCGAGGCTCGTCGCTTGCGCTCCTCGCTCCTCGACCAGCGGGAGGTGGCGTCGGCACTCGGCCGGCGGGGTGGCCTCGATACGCGACGAGCTCGCTCCGCTCGAGCGGCGCACTCGGCCAGCGGGAGCTATGCGAGCGGCGGGATCGTCGGCTCGATGGTGGTGGCGTAGGACTCGATGTGGCCGCAGGGGTTCATGCCCCATTCGAGGGCGGTGACGCTCACGGTGACTCGCAGCGAGGTGATTCCGGCGTTGTCCTTCATCGCCAGGGTGCATTGTGATTGGCTGCGGACGATGACGGCCGGGCGTTGATTGACGTTGACGCCGATGAGGTTGCCCTGATGGGAGTCCCGGTACGCCTCGAAGGTGGTCGTCGACTGGGAGAGACGCACGGTCGTGTCCGAGGACGAGACCTCACAGGCGCTGGTCTCGGTGGCCGCCGGGGCGACGGGTGTGCGGGTTGCCGGGTTGAGGTCGAGTTCGCGCATCAGGTTGTCGCCGACGGCGGTACACGGATCGGAGATCGCCGGCGCCGACGATTCGGACGCGGTGTCCGACGATGATCCGCAGGCCGCCAAAGCCGTCGCCACCGGGATGGCGAGAACGGCTCCGGTGCCGCGGCGGAGAATCGTCGGATAGGTCATGCCGAACTCTTCCGGAGGCGACCCAACGCGACCTCGGTGCGCGCGGTGATGGCCTGCTTGGCCGGGTGGATGCGGGTCAATGCGCCGGGTGCGACGCACAATCCGGCGTAGATGGTGCCGGCGCGTGCGGTGCGACGCAGGCGGAAGGCATCGCGTGCAGCGATTTTGGCGGCTGACGCGTCGCCCTCGAGGAGCGCGTGACGGGATCGTCGGATCTGCTGCTGGTACCGCAGCCGACGCAACGTTGAATCCAGTGCGGCTGCCTCCTCGGCGGACAGTGACGTCCCCGCACCCGCCTGAAACGACCGCATCAGTTCGTTCTCGAACCGCTCCACCCGGGCCGGGTCCCGCGACAATGAATCCGACCGGAGTCGGTACCGCGCCAACACCTCCGGCAGCAGCCGAGCATCGAACTCGCGCACCAGCCGGCACCAGATGATGACCGACTCGTCGACATCGGACATCCCGGTGCCCTGCGGGTCGTACCCCTCGACGGTGTCCCACGCGGAGCGGCGGATGGCCGCGCAATAGTAGGGGACGCACCCGGACAGCACGTCCACCAGCGTCAGCGGCGTATCGGGCGACGGCGGGTGATGCACACCGACCGACGCCATGTAGTCGACCGGAAGATTCACCGACACATCGGGTTCGCCGAATCGGTGGGCGTCCACGCCGACCGCCGCGACGCCGGGTTCCGCGTCGAAGGTCGCCAACACCCGCTCGACGAACCGGGGGAGCAGCGTGTCGTCGCTGTCGAGGACGCACACGAACTCCCCCGAAGCGGCGGCCGCCGCGGCCATCACGCCGCCGCGATAGCCCCGATTGGGCTGGCGCACCAGCCGGATCCGCGGATCGTCGGCGCCATACCGGCCGACGACCTCGGCCATCGCGTCGGATTCGCCGTTGTCGACGACGACGAGTTCCCAGTCCGGGCAGGTCTGGGCCTGCACGGACTCGATGGTCGCGGCGATGAGATCTTCGGTTCCCCACGCCGTCGTGAGGAACGACAGTTGGGCACTCACCACGCGATTCCGGTGTAGTTCAACCGGTCCCGACGGCCGTGCGCCTCGGGTACCCGCACCAGGTCGAGCACCAGGCGGTCGTCGTCGAGGGTGCTGAGCATGTGTGACACCTGCGGATCCTGCGATCCGATGACGAGGACCTCGGCGTGCTCGGCGACCGCGGACAGATCCCCGGTCAACAGTTCACCCAGGTGCGGCAACCGCTCCTCGATGTAGGCGCGGTTGGCGCCCATCAGACGGGACAGGTTGACGTTGCTGTCGAAGATCTTGACGTCAAATCCCTTGCCCAACAGACGTTCGGCCAACTCCACCAGCGGGCTTTCCCGCAGGTCGTCGGTGCCCGGTTTGAACGACAGTCCGAAGATCCCGATCTTGCGTTTGTGCTGCCGCATGATCGCCTCGACGGCGCGCCGCAGGTGAGCCTCGTTGGAGAACAACAGATTCGACAACACGGGCACCTCGACGTCGTTGCGGCGGGCCACGTGGGTCAGCGCGCGAACGTCCTTCGGCAGGCAGGAGCCGCCGAAGGCGAATCCGGGACGCAGATAGGCCGGGCTGATGTTGAGTTTGGTGTCGGCGAGGAAGATGTCCATCACCTCGTGCGAATCGATGCCGAGGGACGCGCAGATGGCGCCGACCTCGTTGGCGAAACCGGCCTTGAGGGCGTGGAAGCTGTTGTCGACGTACTTCATCATCTCCGCGACCGCGATCGGCACCCGGAACCGCGGCCCCGGCAGGCCGTCGTAGATTGCCTCCACCATCGCGCCACTGCGCGAATCGGACTGTCCGACCACGGTTTTCGGAGGCTCGTTGAAGTCACGCACGCTGGTGCCCTCACGCAGGAATTCCGGGTTGACGCAGACGCCGAAGTCGACGCCGACGCGTTTGCCGGAGGTCCGCTCCAGGATCGGGATCAGCAGGTTTTCGCACGTCCCGGGCACCATGGTGCTGCGATAGACGACGACGTGCCAGGCGTCCTTGGCCGCGAGGGCGGCACCGATCTGCTCGGTGGCGCGTTCGAGGTACGCGGTGCTCAATGCCCCGTTCGGCGCGGATGGCGTGCCGACACACACCAGGGTGATGTCGGTGGCCGCGACCGCCGCGGCGGTGTCGGCCGAAACCGTCAGTCGGCCCGAATTGACCTGTTCGGCAGTCAATTCGCCGATCAGTTCCTCCACGACCGGCGCTTTGCCGCGTCGTACGAACTCGACCTTCTCCGGGTTGGCGTCCACCCCGATCACCGGGAAGCCGCGCTGCGCAAAGCATGCCGCGGATACGCACCCGACATAGCCGAGTCCCACAATGCTGAGTCGTGCGGCCCCCACCACACTGTTCGACACATGCACCTCAGCGCGTGTGTCGTCAACGTGAACCGTCAAGGTTCCCCCCATATATGTTTGTGATGTCCCCCCGTCGAGTCACGTCGATCCGACGGCCCGCTCGCGAATTCCGGGTCCCCTCGTGTCCCCCAACACGACTCCGTCCTTGGCGATGGCAATGTCCAGGCTATGGCTTTGCGCGTGAAAACGCCAGTCAATCACCAAGTTTTCTTGTGGAAACTCGGACAAATCGGTGTTCTGGCGGATGGTGAGTTCGGTCACCGGCTCGTCCGGCGTGAGCACACTCACCATCGCGATCGGTAACTCCGCGTGGCCGGACATGCCCAGCAGGGTTGCCGGTATCGCCTTCTCGAGGCGTTCGCTCCACCACCCCAGATGCGATGCGGGATCACCGCGGTGAACCTCGGTGCGCAGCGGTGTGGTGGCGGCGGTGACCAGGTGATGGGTGCCAGCCTGCCGATCGCGGGGATCGGTGAGTGTGGCAGCCGCGGCGCCGGTCTCGTCACCATCCGTGGCGGCGACGGTGTCGGCGTGGATCGACGGCGCCAGCGGCCACGACACCGTCGCACGGTGGGATCCGGTGCCGGTCAGCAGGTCGACGACGACGATCTCGGGGCGGTCGGGAGCGGCGATCAGCCAACGCCGATGCGTGACCGGCTGCGAAAGTCGCTGGTAACCGTCGTGTTCGGCGTCGACGATGCCAGCCTCGAGATCCACGGACCGAATGCGCACCGCCGCGTGGTCATTCCACAGGAACGGGCCACCGATCACCGACTGGTCGGCGCCGTCGACGGTGACCGTCGCATGAACCCGGGTGCCGCGGTGAACCGTTCGGCGCTGCGGGGTGCCGTAGTAGCTGCCGGCGCCCGGATCGGTGATGATCTCCCGACCGTCGTCGGCGAGGGTGATCGACAGGGCGTCGGCGTGCCCGTGGGCGGCGATCGAAAGGAAGCCGAGCGGTCCCACGTCCATGGTGAGGCGTCGACGGCCACTGCGCAGCACCACCAGCCCGGCGTCGGGGGCGTGGAAGGAGTCCGGGACCGTGGTTTCCGAGTGTGGCGCGTGGGGATCGGCGAGCCATGCGCCGGTGAGTGATTCGGTGCCGCGACGGGTGAGGGTCCGATCGCCGAGTGCGCGGCCGACGATCGCGAGGTGGCTGCGTACCGTGCGGGTCGGTTCGGCGTCGAGACGCAGAGCGAAACCCTCGTCGTCGTCACCGTAGCGAGGGGCCGGATCGTGGGTGCCGACGGTCGCGGCCAGGAATCGCGTGCTGCGCCCGATGGCGTCGGTGAGTGCCGGCGGCGCCGTGCCGTCGCGCAACGCGATCAGGCGGGCGACGACGAGAAGGAGTTCGGCGGTGAAGATCTGGTAGCCCACGGCCTGCTCGGCGCCGGATCCGTCGGGCAGGATCTGGCGGTTGGCGTGCGTGATCAGGGTGCGGACCGCGTTGCGTTCCCAGCGCTGCGCATCCGGAAGGTCCGGCAGGATCAGGGCCACCGTGGCCAGGCCGGCCATCTCCCCGATCAGGTGATTGTTGGCGGAACTGAACAGGCTGCGACCGGCCCAGCAACGTTGCGCCGACGCCGCGAGGATGCCGGCGGCAGCGACGAAACGGTCCTCGGTGAACTGCGGACTCTCACGCAGGCCCTGCAGGGCGATCGCCACCGAGATCGCGCGCACCCCGGCCTCGAAACCGCCGCGCCACGCGATCCCGGTGCCGGGTGGGTTCTGGGCGATCCACGAATCGAGTTGCGCGAACGCCGCGTTGGCGTAGACATCGTCACCGGTGATCAGCCATGCCTGGGCGAGCCACGGGAGGTGCTGGAGCCGGTTGAGTTCCCAGATCCACTTGACGTCGCCGCCGGCGGTGCGGTGATCGATCCGCGACGCAGCGATCGAGGGCCAGGTGACATCGGCGACGGGATCGTGATTCCAGTCGACGGGGGTTGCCAGTTGCGCAGTCGGATAACCGAACCAGCCGAAACGCAGCGCCACCGCGTCGTCGGCGGCGGCGATCAATGCCGCGGTGTCGCGGGGATGTTCGCGGGCGATGCGTTGCGCGCGGGCGCGGTCGAGCAGGATCGGACGATTGTGCCCGGCACGGAATGCGGCGTGCGCGGCGCCCCACTCCTGCGCGGTCAGGCGCGCGGGTCGGGTCGGCAGCGGTGACCGTGACCGCGCGGTGGTGACGACCCGCCAACCGATTTCGGCCGGCGACATCGAACGCAACCGATCGGCGTACCAGGACAATCTGGACATCGGCTTCCCCTCGTACAGGTATCGCGCAAGACGACGGCGACACGGTAGTCTCAGTGAGGTCAGCGGGGGGAACGCCGACTGTGTGGCGGATGGGCGACATCCGAACTCACACATCTCGAGTACATGACTATAACGGCATAGGGGAGTGCTATGGCACCACCGGGGGGATCGCAAAGTCTCAAGTATCGTCTGCGGCGGGCACATCCGCTGCGGATCAGTTCGGGTGTGACGTTGTCGCGGATGGCGAACGCCGACGAGGCCGAGTTACGCCGATACCAGGAGCGACGGCTACGTGCCGTGGTGGCGGTTGCGGCCCGTCGGTCACCGTTCTATCGGAAGTGGTTTCGTGACAACAGCATCGAACCGGGGGCGATTCAGACGCTGGACGACTTGGCGTTGTTGCCGCTGATCACACGCGATGACCTGGTCGAACGGCCCGACGACTTCCGGGTGTATCCGGCGAGCGTGATGTGGCGGTCGCATTCCAGCGGTACCAGCGGTAAGGCGGTCACGGTGTACCGCACGCCCGGGTCGTCGGTGTATGAACTCGGTGCGCTGGAACGACAATGGGGATGGTTCGGGCTGCCGCGGTCGGCGCGGCGGGTGATTCTGCGCGGCTGGGCCGGTGGCACCGACGGCGCGGTGACCCAGGAGGTTCCCGGTGCCCGTCAACTGTTGGTGTCCAGCTACAACCTGACCGCCGATCATCTCGACGAGATCGTCACGGCGATTGAGGATTTCCGCCCGGACGCCATCGAGGGCTGGCCGTCGAGCATCACCCTGTTGGCGGCGTTGCTGGCCGAACATGGGCGTCGACTTCCGGTGCGGGCATTGATCACCTCGTCGGAGGTGATGAGCGCGCGACAACGGGACCTGATGCGCGATGTGTTCGTCGGGCCGATCGTCGATCACTACGGCCAGACCGAACGGGTTGCCCTCACCGGCAATTGCGAAGCCGGCGGCCACCACGTGTTCAGCGACTACGGGATCGTCGAGCTGCTGCCGGTCTCGGGGGCCACCGACCGGTGGGAGATCGTCGGGACCGCGTTGCACAACTACGGTTTCCCGTTGCTGCGGTACCGAACCGGCGACGAGGTGGGGCCGACGCCCACGACACCGTGTCCGTGTGGTCGGCCGTTTCCGCAGATCGGGAGCATCGACGGGCGCAGCGAAGACGCCTTCCACACTCTCGATGGTCGGCCGTTGCCGTTGCCCGCCACCATCGTCGACGATCTCGTCGGACTGCGGGAGGTACAGATCGCGCAGCTGGCGCCGGGCGAGTTCGAGGTGCGCGTGGTGCCCGGTCGGGGGTATGACCGGGTGGAGATCGCCGCGCAGATCCACAACAACGTCGCCACGTATTTCGGTGCCGGACAACAGGTGACCATCCGGGAACTCGAGTCCATCCCACGTCCGGCGAGCGGGAAGCTCAAACCTGCCGTGGTGATCGGCGGACGATGACGCGTCCGCGCTTCATACGTCGATGGGGACCGGTGCCTGCGGTGCTGACCGCGCTGGTGCTGGGGCTGTCGGCGTGTGGGGGTGGCGGTGCGTCGTCGTGGCGGGCGACGATCGGATCGTCGTCGTCGGCGGCGGTGACCGATACCGCACAGACGCAGGTCATCAGCCCGGACTTTCCGCGCACCGCAACGTATGTCCTCGATCAGGACAAGCTGCCGACGCTCGACACGCTGGCCCGTTACGACATCGTCGTTGTCGACGCCGAATGGCAGAACCGGCTGCCACGCAGCTTCTTCGCCGACCTGCGATCCCGGCACCCGGGAATCATCCTGTTGGCGTATGTGAACCTGGTGGACAAGATGCCGCGGACCGGGTCCCGCGGGTACTGGCAGAACGCGTACACCCTGTGGCAGTTCAGCAACTCCACCACGAGCCGATTTCCGCGACAGTGGTTGTCCTACACCGCGTCGGGAAAACCGGTGCACGAGTGGCCCGGTCACGTGATGACCAACCTCACCGACCAGGCGCCGCGGGTCAACGGGCAGACCTACGCCGAGTACGCGGCGAACTTCGTGGTGGATCAGATCTGGGACACCGGGCTGTGGGACGGGGTGTTTCTCGACGTGTGGGCCGAACGGATCTACACCGCCGACGCCGCTGCGTGGGATATCGACGGCGATGGGAAGGATGAACCGGCCGACGAGATCATGGGACCCGGCGGGCCGCTGGATCGCGGACTCAGCAGCGCCGAACGGATCATGCGGTCCCGCATGGGAAATGCGATCCTCATCGCCAACGGTGATCGCACCCTGAGCGAGCAACGGTTGAACGGCCGGGTGTTCGAGAGTTTCGCCGACCCGCTGGCCGATCGGTCGATCGACGACGACCTCACGGCTTATGTTGCGGCACAGACGTCGTCGCAGCTTCACCAACCGATCGTCGGGATGACCATCGACTCCGTCCGGGGGCCCGTGGGGTCGAGGTATGCCCGTGCGCGACTGTTCCTGACGTTGACCCTGCTGCAGAACGGCTGGTGGGCGCCGATGGGCGCCGACTACGGTCAGGTTCGGTACTACGACGAATTGGACGGTGGTGGTCTCGGCCGCGGCTACCTGGGCAAGCCGATCGTCGCCGATCCGGACATGGCCGCGCTGTCGGCGCGGACGTCAACGGGGACCGGCTCACCACGAGAAGGCGTGTACCGACGCGACTTTGATCACGGCATCGTGCTGGTGAACACGACGGATGAACCGGTGAGCATCGACCTCGAGCGACCGTACCGCCACCTCAAGGGAACTCAGGATCCGGTGGTCAACAACGGGCGGTCGGTGCAGCGGGTGGCGATCGGTGCGCGTGATGGTGTCGTCTTGGTGCGGTAGAGGCTGGGCGCTGGGTGGCTTCCAGCGCGGGTTGCGGTGGTCTCGAGGCTCGTCGTTTCGACGGAGCTCAACGCGGCGGCTGGCGCTCCTCGCACCTCGACCGACGGAAGGGGGCTTACGCTGTGGTGCAGCTCTTTTCGTTGGTCGAGCCGACCGGAGCGCTAGCGGAGGTCGTGTCGAGACCTGGTGGGGTGGGGCTGGGAAGTGTTGGGCTGGTCGCGTTGTCGGGTTGCGGTGGTCTCGAGGCTCGTCGCTGGCGCTCCTCGCACCTCGACCGGCGGGAGGGGGCTTGCGCTGGGGCGCAGCTGGTTTCGCTGGCTGTGTCGGAGAGAAGCGATCGGTCAACTGGTGCGGGTGAACAGATCTTCGTAGAACTCGAGCAGGTTGTGTTGGGATGTGGCCCAGGAGAGTTGGGATTCCACTCGGGATCGGCCGAGGGTGCCCATCTCGGCTCGGCGTTCGGGGTTGTCGAGGAGTTCGTTGAGGGCTTCGGCGAAGGCGGCTTCGTCGTTGGCGGGGACGTAGACTGCGGCGTCGCCGGCCGAGACCCGTGCTTCGACGAGGTCGAAGGAGACCAGTGGGCGGCCCATCGCCATGTATTCGACCACCTTGTTCATCGTGGAGAGATTGTTCAGTGGGTTGAGCGGGTCGGGTGAGAGGCAGACATCGGCGGTGGACAGGCAGGTCTGTACGTATTCGTCGGGGACGCGGCCGGTGAATTCGACCATGTCGTCGAGTCCGAGATCGGCGGTGAGAGCGATCATCTCGTCGAGGGCGTCGCCGGCTCCCATGAAGATCGCGTGCACGTCGTCGCGGCCGATCTCGGCGCGCAGGTATTTCAGCGCACGGATGGCGTAGTCGACACCGTCCTGCGGGCCCATCACACCCAGGTAGGCGACGAGGTGCTTCTTGCCCTGCGCCAGAGCGGAATCGGGTGTGCGCATCACAAACCGATCGAGGTCGGGGGCACTGCGCACCACCCGCACCGCGTCGGGCGACATCTTGCCCCGTTCGATGGCGACGCTGCGGTAGCTCTCGTTGGTGGAGATCACCCCGTCGGCCGTGGCGAAGGTCACCCGCTCCACGGCCCGTGTCGCGCGGTAGAGCCAATTGCGGCCGCCGAAGCGGGACTCGAACAACTCGGGCACCAGGTCGTGGTGGTCGAAGACGAATGCCTTGGCGCCCAGCAGTTTCAGCAGCAGGCCCACCAGGAACAGAAGGTCCGGGGGATTGCAGGCGTGCACGGCGTCGATGCGCTCGTGGCGTCGCACCCGCAGCGCCAGGCGGGTGGTGTGCCACAGGGCGAGGCCGTACTCGCGCAGATACCCGGCCGGACCGCCGGTGGCCGCGCGCAACGGATATCGCAGGATGCGCACCCCGTCGATGGTCTCCTCGGGTGCGGTGTCGGTGGCGGAGCCCTGCGGGCAGATCACGGTCACCTGATGCCCGCCGTCGACGAGGGCGCGTGATTCCTGCCAGACCCGCCGGTCGAACGGAACCGACAGGTTCTCGACGAGGATGAGGATGTGGCGCTTCATGATCGGGCCCTTCTGCGTGCGAGTGCCGACACGAGATTCTGATAGTCGTGTGCGGTCTTGGTGATCTGATAGTCGTTCTCGGCGCGCCGACGCCCCGCCGAACCGAGACGTTTCCGCAGTTCGGGATGTGCGGCGAGGGCGGAGAGGCGTTCGGCCATCGAGTCCGCGTCGCCGACGTCGACGAGGTAGCCGTTGACGCCGTCGGTGACCATGTCGCTCAACGAACCACAGTCGGTGGCCACAACCGGGAGCCCGGCGGCCATGTACTCGATGACCGCGAGCGGCACACCTTCGTGCAGCGACGACAGGCAGCCTGCATCGAAGGCCGGCAACAGGTCCGTGACGTCGCTGCGGACGCCGGTGAACACGATGTGCTCGTCGAGGCCCAGAGAGGAAGCCAGAACGCGCAATTCCTTCTCCCGGTCACCCTGACCGATCACGAACAGGCGCGCGTTCGGATGGGTGCGCACGAGTCGTGACAGCGCATGGAAGGCGACCTCGTGCGCCTTCTGAGACGACAACCGGGCCACCATCGCGATCGCGAAGTCGTCGGGCTTGATGCCGAGATCGACTCGAGTCCACTCCCGTTCGGCGTCGTCGACCGGCGGCGGGATGACGATCCCGTTGGGGATCACCACCTCCCAGGTGCGGCTGATCGCGGAGGTGCCGACGCCCTCCTGGTCGTGCAGGTAGCGACCCTGCGCATGACTCAGCAGCACCAATGCCTGACTGGCCCACAGGGTGTCGACCGCCCAGCGGGGTAGCACCCGGCCGCCGACGTCGGTCAGGTCCATGTCGTGGGCCGCGACGATGTTGGGGATACGGCGGATCCGGGCAGCGACCCGGCCGAAGGCCAGCGACGCACGGTGATGATGGGTGACCAGCACGACGTCGGTGCGTGACCGGTGCAGGTCGGCGACGAGCCGGGTGAGGCGACGCGGATCCCACCGGCCGGTACGTTCGATCACGGCGACCTCGAAGCCGGCGTCGCGGAAGCGTTGCGTCAGCGCACCCTCGCCGCGTAGACACACCACCCGGGGGCGGATCACGTTCGTGTCGAAGTGCGAGAACAGGTCGAGCAGAAGCAGTTCCACGCCGCCGACCTCGGTGACGTCGAGGACAACGGTCAGCGTCATCGGTTCTCTCGGTCCCCGGGTGGCCACCAGGCGCTGCAGGTGCCGCTGCGTCGATTCGACGGCGCCGTCGAGACTGAACTCGGTCTCCACCCGGGTGCGGGCATTGCGGCCCATCTCGGCGAGTCGGTCCCGATCGGACAGCGTCGAAATGATCTGCTGCGCGAGCGCACTCGCATCGTGCGGAGGAACGAGATGACCGGTGCGGCCCTCGTCGACCAGTTCGCTGACCCCGCCGACGTCGGTGCACACGGCGGGCACCGCGCAGGCCATCGCCTCGAGCAACGCCATCGGGAAGCATTCGATGCTGTAGGAGCACAACACGAACAAGTCGAGCGACCGCAGCACCGCGGGAATATCGGAACGCGCGCCGGTGAAGATCACCGCGTCGTCGAGGTGGTGAGCCTTGGCCAACTCGTGCAGCCGGTCGCGCATCGGGCCGTCGCCGACGATGAGGAAGCGGGCGTCGGGAATTCGGGCACGCACCTGCGCGGCGGCGGCCAGGAACAGCTGGTGATCCTTCTCCGGGCGCAACGCCGCGACGATCCCGACGAGGGGCTCGCTGTCGGAGACCCCGAGGTCACGCGCCACCGACCGATCGCGGTCCTGATCGAATGCGGCCGGGTCGACGCCGTTGTGAATGATGGTGACCTTCTCCGCCGGCCGTCCGAGCTCGTTGACAATGTAGTCGCGTTGCCGTTGGGCCACACCGAAGTACGCGTCGGTGACGCGGTCGAGGATCGCGTCGGCGATGATGCGGACACGCCCACGTGGTTCGATGTCGCCGTCGTTGTGCACCCACACCACCGACACCGGGACGCCGGTGATCCAGGCGGCGATCCGCCCGAGCATCTCGGCGTTGTAGCCGCGGACGAGGACGACGTCGGGCCGGTTCCGGCGGAATTCGGAGATCAGGCCGAGCAGTGCGGGCAGGGCCTGGCGTTTTCCGAATCGCATGGCGCGTACCGGAATGCCGGTGGAGCGCAGGTCGTCGAACAACGCGCCGGGTTGGCCGATGCAGATGACCGAGGGGACGAAGTGCTGCGGGTCCAGTCGTGGCATCAGGGTGGCGACGTGGCGTTCGGCGCCACCGACTCCGAGGTCGGGAACCACGTGCAGGACCCGGACCCGCGAGTCCAATCCGGTCGTCATCGAAGAATCCTTTGATAGATGGAGTCGAGAGTGGCGGTGGCCGCGTTGATGTCGAAGCGCTCCCGAATGCGTTCGCGGGCAGCATCACCCAGGCGATTGCGTCGGGCGTCGTCGATGAGCAATGCATCCAGCGCGGCGGCCAGCGCGGCGGGATCGTCGACGGGGATCAGTACGCCGCAGGAGGTGTCGAGGACATCGGGAATGTCGCCGACCGGGGTGGCGATCACCGTCACGCTGTGCGCCATCGCCTCGAGCACCGCCATCGGTAAACCCTCGTTGCGGGACGGCAACACCACGATGTCGGCGCGGCGCAGCAGCGCCTCGGTGTCCTCGGGTGAGAGCCAGCCGGTCAGCGACACCGATTCGGACATACTGTGGTCGGCGATGACGGTGCGGGCGCGGTCGAGGTCACCGTCGCCTGCGATGGTCAGCCGTGCGGGCACCTGAGCAGAGCGCTGCGCCCAGGCGTCGAGCAGGACGAAGGTGCCCTTGCGGTCACCGACGCGACCGAGGAACACCACCCGCAGCGGATCGTCCGCGCGGCGGAGGACCGAGTCATCGGACACGCGAACCGAATTGGGCAGCACCTCGACGTGTGCCCTCGGGGCGATGGCCAACAATCGGGTGCGCCACTGCGGGCCGAGAGCGATGACACAGTCGGCGGCGGAGAGGGTTTCGGCGATGTATGCCTGCAGGAGGCGGGGTGCACGCTCATGGAACAGGTGGAACTCGGCGCCGTGGACGTGCATCACCACCGGGACCCGACGCGCCCGGGCGAGCCACAGCAGCAGACTCTTGCGGACGAAGCTGCCGTAGGACGCCGTGTGCAGATGCACCAGTGCGGGGGGTCGTCGAATCAGGGTGAGGGCCACCGTGATCAGAGCGGCCAGGTAGGTCAGCACCCGGGTGGGGACGGAACCGTCACGGTGGGTGGCGATGTGACGGATGTGCCAGTCCGACCAGAGTTGCGTGGCGGTGAACTCCCGCACCACCGACGACACCCCACCGCGGGTGCCCAGCGAGGTGGACACCCAGAGGACCTCGGTGTCGGTGGCGGCGTGCAGGTCAGTGGACGGCGACATGGGAGACCTCTCCGGCGTGGGACACCTTTCCGGGGAAGCCGATCGCACCTGTGCCGACCTGGCCCCTGCCGACCTGAGTGGTGCCGACCTGAGTGGTGCCGACCTGAATGGTGCCGGCACCGGGCCCGCGGCTGCGTTCGTACCACCCGATCGCGATGCCGGCGAGCAGGAATGCCAACGCATTGGGAAAGTCGAAGAACCGCAGGTCGACGGTGGTGCCGGCGATGACGAGGGTGAGCATCGTCAGCGCGGCGAGCAACGCCAGGTTTCGGCCGCAGACTCCGGCGTCGGGTAGGGCACGGACGGCGCGAACCAGGGCGAGAGCCAACAGGACCAGGACGGCGAGCCACAGCCCGACGCCGATGATCCCGAGCTCGACGAAGATCCCGGCCTCGTTCTGGTGCGAGGAGATGCCGAACCCGCGCATCCACGGGATGTCCTCGGAGAACCGTTGATGGTGCAGGGTATTGAGCGCGGTGAAGCGTCCGATCCCCCAACCGAACAGCGGTTTCTCCTGGATTGCCCACCACGAGGTGGCCAGTGAGTTGAGCCGGTCGTCGACTTCGTTGACCGACGCGACACCGCCGGCCGACCGGTCACTGCTGGTCAGCCGACTCCATGTGGCCATCACGCCGACGATGACCACCAGCAACGAGATCACATATGGTGTGCGGGGTTTGGCGAGAACGGCCCCCACGATGATCATGATCACGAAGGCCAACCACACCACCCGCGTGTAGGTGAGGTACATGCCGTAGGCCATCGCCCCGGCCGCCACATACAGCAGCACCCGAATCCAGACCGACCGCAGACGTGGATCGGTGGCGAGGGTGATGACGGCGAGGAACCCGGCGATCAGGCAGATCCCGTTGGCGACCGGCTGATTGAAGATGCCGTTGGCGCGCCCGGCCCAGTTCGGAGCGGTCACGATGTACCGCGGGAACACCAGTGCTGGTGCGTGGAACTGGCAGATGTTCATCAGCGCGGAGTACGCGCCGAAGGCGCCGGTCATCCAGATGATCACCCGGACGGACTTCTCACTGCGATAGACCATCCGGCCGACGAGGTACATCGTGAACGGGATCGCGGTGCCGGTCAGGATGAAACGGTAGACCGACAGGTCGGTGTCGGTCAGCGGATAGTTGACCGACAGATCGTGTGGCGCGCACCAGGAGTAGATGTTCCACAGCAGGTAGCCGACCATCATCGCGTCGAGCCAGGTGGGTCGTGGCAGCGCGCCGTGGCGTGCGGACAGCCACAGCAGCATCGCGAGCAGCACTCCGGCGAAGGCGGGGACGAACGGATCGACCGGGGCGATCGCACTCAGGGCCATGCGGCCGAACATGGCCACCAGCAGGTAGGCGACCGCGATCTGCGGATTGACCAAACCGGCAGCGGCAGCTGCGATCGCGATCACCCCGAGGGCCGCCAAGAGCGGGAACTGTGCCGGAGCGACCAGCACACCGACGGCGACGACGACCGCCACCGAGGCAGCGACGATGACCCGGATCGCCCGCGATCTGTTGTGCGCGAGCGGGATCGGAACCGATGTCACCGGATCAGCGTGTGCCGGCGGACTGCATGGCGGGTTCGCTGCGCCCGTGTGCGTCCGCATCCGATCCGCGGGACTCACGCCAGGTCGGGTGGCTGGCCACGTCCGGTTCGTCGGGTGTGGCTGCGTCCGCGTCGGACTCGGCGGCGTCGGTGTTCTCCGCGTCGACATCGGCTGCCGGCGTGTCGATGTCGGCTGCCGGCGTGTCGATGTCGGCTGCCGGCGTGTCGATGTCGTCCGCCGGTGGGGTCACGTCATCCGTGGTGTCCGAGGTGGCCCTGGCCTCACCGCCGGTACCGAACCGGGGAAGTCGCCCGACGACGGGGAGCGGATGCTCGACGAACACGGTGCCGAGGATGGTGGCGTCCACCTGTCGGAGCAACGCCACGGTCGAACCGACCGTGGCGTTGGTGGATCGTGACTGGTCGACCACCAGCACGCAGTCGCGTGCGACGCTGCAGAGTACTTGTGCATCACTGGATTCGGTGATGGGCGGCAGGATGATCAGGATGCGATCGTAGCGGTCACCAGCTCCGTCGAGCAGGGAGCGCAGCGCCGCGGCCGGCGGTGGTGCGTCGTCGGAGAGTTCGAGGGCCAGGAAGTCCTCGGAGTCGTCGGCGAGGAAGGTCTCCGGTGTCGGGTCGTCGTCACGGCCGTGGGTGGCGTCGATGATCGCCACCTGCAGTCCGGAGCGTCGCCAGGTGCGCGCGACCACTTCTGCGGCGTGTGCGGTGGAATCGTCGGAACTGGTGCCGCACAAGGCGATCAGTGCAGTGGTGGGGTCGGCGCGGTGATCGAGTGCGACGGCGAGATGCTGCAGACTGCGGGTGCCGGCCGGTTCGGAGGTGGGTACCGTCGCCAGCGACTCGAGGCCGGTCATCGCGTGCAGGTCGTGCGCGGAATCCACCCGGCGGGTGAAGATGCCGCAGGCCAGTGCGACACCGGCGCCGACCACCAGGCCGGCGAGCAATGCCAGCGCGATGGTGATCAGGCTGGGTCCACCGGCGGTGGACACCTCGGACCGCAGGTCGAGTGCGGTGACCTGGTTGGTGGAGTCGCCGGTGATCTGAGAGATGCGGTCCTCCAACTGCGCCAGGGATTGCTGTGGGATCACCCCGCTGGCGCTGCGGATGTCGTCGAAGGGTTTGCGGATGGCGGCGACCGAACGATCCTGTTCTGCCCGCATTGCGTCATTCACGGTGTTTTCCAAGGCCGTGGCCATCTGTCCGGCCGCGGGGCCGACCTGTGCGGAGTCGGTGGACGTGGCGGTGATGTAGATCAACGGACTCGGCCCGGCCAACGACGCGACAAAGGTGACATCCGCGGGTACCGCGGCGATGCTGCGCAGGGTGGCCTGGTAGGCGGGATCGTTGAAGAAGTTGATGTATCCCTGCGCGAGATACGAATCCTGTTCCGGCGCACGGGTTTGTGACGCAACCGACAGAGTGGCCTTACTGGAATAGGTGGTCGCGGTGGTCAGTGACGACACCGTTCCGACCAGTGTGATGACTATCGCTATGGCCGCGACGAGATAGCGTCGCCGCCAGATGCGATCCCAATGGATCGCAGCAAAGCTGCTCGTATTCACGATGTTTCCCTTCGCGTCTGTACGCGGAGGCCCCCCCAAAATCGGGCATCCTGTGTCTTCGCTTGTCAGCGTCCCCCCGGACGTGTGGACAGCGTCGGTGCCTCCCTGATGTGACACACGCAGACGCGTGTCACATGCTCACCGAGGACTGTCCTCCGACAAGTGAACCATCTTTTGTGCATTACAGTAAAGTGGGCGCGGGGGAAACGGCGTGACCATTCCGTCATGCCGGGGAGCGCCGGGGGGTGCATCGGCACAGGTAGGCCGAGGTCTCCGGGGCAGAAGAGTTCGGAGAATTTCATGGGGGAAGTTGCGGCATCTGTGGTCGTGGGGGGAACCAGACCACGGGTGCTCATCGAGAACAGCGAGTACTGGCTCCGTAACCACGGGGACATGGCGATGATGCAGATGACCATCGAACGCATCCGTCACCGGTGGCCCGGTGCGCGGGTGGCGGTGCTCACCGACTCGCCAATGTTGTTGCGCGCGTTGTTCGGTGACGTCGAGGCGATCACCGTCGGCGACGCCGACCCGTGGGGTCCGCCGACGTGGTGGGAGAACCTGGCCGAGCAGATCGGTCCGCAACTGGTGGGGCCGATCGCGATTGCCGTGTTGTGCGTTCGGGTGTGGTTGCCGCAGAAGGCACGTGGTGCGCGCAACCGGTTGCGCCGGGCGTGGCGGGTGCTGATCGGCCGCCCCGAGGAGATGGTGCCTCCGCCGCCGCGGGTGGCGGTGACCCGCGGATCGTTCGCGGCCGCCGAAGCGGCCACGGTGATCATCGCGCTGGGCGGTGGCTACCTCACCGACGCCGATCGCGCGCAGTCCAATCGCGTGTTCGGCCTGATGGAACATGCCGTGGCGCACGGTGTTCCGGTGGCGTTGGTCGGGCAGGGACTCGGCCCGCTGGATGATCCCGCGCTGCGGGAACGGGCGGCGGGCGCGTTGGGTGCGGCATCGGTGATCGCGTTGCGCGAGGGCCGTCGCGGTCCAGCACTCCTCGAGTCCTTGGGTGTGTCAGGCGACCGGGTGGTGGTGACCGGCGATGACGCCATCGAACTGGCCTATCGTGCGCGGACCGACGAGGTCGGCACCGATATCGGTGTGTGTCTGCGGGTGGCCGACTATTCGCCGGTGGCGCTCGCCGCGCAGGAGTGCGTCGGTCGGGTCGTGCGTACCGTCGCCGCCGCACACGACGGGGCGATCGCGCCACTGGCGATCGCCGAGTACCAGTCACAGGATCGGATCTCGACGCTGCCACTGGTCGCCGGGTACCCGAAGGTGCGTGAGATGCCGCACAAGTATGCGCATCCGTCGGCGGTGATCGAGCGTGTGACCGCGTGTCGAGTGGTGCTGACCGGGGCCTACCATCTTGCGGTATTCGCGCTGTCGCAAGGTATTCCGGTGGTCGCGTTGACCTCCACCGCCTACTACGACGACAAGTTCTACGGCCTCGCCGAGATGTTCGGTACCGGGATCACGGTGGTTCACTTCGACGATCCCGACCTCGAGGCCGTCCTGACCGGTGCGCTGACCGACGCCTGGGATTCGGCGCACGAGGTGCGAGAGCCGTTGCGGGCCAGGGCAGCCGAGCAGATCGCGGCGAGCACCGACACGCTCTATGGGCTTCTCGACTCGGTGGCGGCGGGACACGCCGCGATGACCGGGCGGGCCGACACGTGAGCATCGACGAGTGGGTGGTGCGATGAGCACCGACGCGAAAGACTATGTATCCGAAGAAGACGAGGCACACGACGGACGGTCGATGTCGAGCGTCGTCGGCAATGTCGCCGCGGCGTCGGCGGCGGCACTGGTGTTCGGCGAGATCGTCACCCTGGCCCAGACCATCGCCCTGGCCCGGTTGCTGACGCCGACGGAAGTCGGGTTGTTCATCTCCGGCACCGTCGTCGCGGCATTCCTCGGCAACTTCGTGGAGGGTGGGTTGCGTTCGGGACTCATCCACCGCGACAACGAACTCGAGGACGCCGCGGAGACGGTGTTCTGGGTGACGGCGATCGCCGGTTTGGGGATGAGTCTGCTCACCCTGGCCGCGAGCCCGCTCATCGGGTGGGCCTTCCACAGCAGTGAGGTGGCGCTCATCGCCGCCGCCACCTCGGGTGTGTTGTTCCTGTACTCGTTCACCAATGTGCCGGAAGCGTTGCTGCAGCGAGAGTTCAGCGTCAAGCGGCGTCTGATTGTCGGCCCCACCGTTGCGGTGGTGTACGCCGTGGTGGCCGTCGGGACCGCCGCCGCCGGGTGGGGTGTGTGGGCGATGGTGGCCGGCTTCTATGCGTCCTACGTTGCGTGGGTCGCGACGCTGTGGGTGATCACCGATTGGCGGCCCCGCCGGGGCCGCGCCTCGGTACGACTGTGGCGGGAACTGGCGCGGTACGGAATGCCGTTGGTACTGGGCATGATCGGCGCCCGGGTGCAATCGGTGGTGGAGTCGGTGGTGGTGGGCCGCGGCCTGAGCCAGGCCGACCTCGGCAATTTCCGCTACGGGCAACGGGTCTCGGCGATGCCGGAACGCGCGATCATCGAAGTCGGTGCCATCGCACTGTTTCCGGCGTTCTCACGGCTCAAGTCGGACCCGGAACGACTCAAACCGGCCTTCCTGCGAGCCCTGCAGTGGGCGATGCTGGGAGCGGCGGCCCTGTCGGGCATGATGATCGCCTTCGGCGAACCCGCGGTGGTGGTGGTCTTCGGTGAGCAGTGGCGGGATGCGGGCGTCGTCGTCGTCGCGATGGCGGGACTCGGCGTCGGCAAGGCCCTGATCTCGGTGAGCGAGGAAGCCATCAAGGGGACCGGGCGTACCCAACTTCTGAACTGGTACACCGCGGTTGAGGTCATCCTGGGTATCGGCCTGCTACTGGCGCTGATCGGTCCGTTCGGGCTGTGGGGTGCGGCGCTGTCGGCCTCGGTGACCGCGATCGTCGTGGGTATGACCTGTGTGTTCCTCGCACGCCCGATGGTCGGCTTCGCCTGGCGTGAGGTGATCGCGGCCACGGTGCCGTCGCTGCTGTGTGCCACGGTGGCCACCGTGGCCGCATGGACGCTCGAACATGGAGTGCTGCATTCAGATTCGCGAGGAGTCATCGTGGGCGTCGCGTTCCTGGCGGTGGGCGGTGTGTTCTTCGTGACGGTGTACGCCGCCGCGTTGCTGGTGGCGATGCCGACGCAGATGCGTGCCGTGTGTCGTCTCATCGGGACACGCATCCGGATCGGGGCGCGGGAATGACGCTGATCAGAGGTAGGTCCGGACCCGATCTGTCGCATCTGCAGTTGGGTCCGTGGCCGATGGGGGAGCATCGGGTGGTGCTGCGTCCGCCGCGCCTTGACGACGTCGCCGCCTGGCGTGACATCCGGGTGCGCGACCGCCTTCTCATCGAACCGTTCTGGGCGTACTCGCCGCTGCGGTGGGAGCAGAGGCATTCCGACCGCGCGTGGTTGCGGGAGTGCCTGCGCAACCGTAGTGAGGCGCGGTCGGGACGGTCAGTGGGTTTTGTCATCGACGTCGACGGTGAACTGCGCGGCCAGTGCGCGCTGACCGACATCGACCGGCCGGGCCGGTCGGCGGAGTTGGGGATCTGGGTCGACTCGACGCTCGCATCGTCGGGATTGGCGATTCTCGCGGGTTCCCTGGTGTCGGATTTCGCGTTCGGCACGCTCGGCGCGGAACGGGTGACGGCGCCGGTGTGCGTCGGCAACGTCCGTGCCGCCGGTGCCTGCCGCAAGGGCGGCTTCCGCGAGGAGGCGCTCATGCGGAACTACTTCCGGGTGGGTGCCGACGGCGTCGAACGGGACCATCTGCAGCTGACCCTGCGCCTGTCGACGGTGCCCCCCGAGGGCGTCACGCGGAGCCTGAGCCGGTACTTCGACCCCGATGGCACCACTGTTGGACGCCACATGTCGCGGGCCGAGTGGCCGCGGTACTGGCGGTGGTCGACCGGCGGTGACGGGCTGCGGTATCTGTTCGGGGCCATCTGCACCGGCGTGTGCGGCATGGTGGGCAGGATCGGACGGCAGCGCGTCGTCGGCCGGCCGGTCCAGGCGTCGGGGGTGGTCCTGACCGCGCGGTCCGGACGTGATGCCACGTTCACGGTGACCGTCGACGACGTCCCGGTCGGGGTGTGCGGACTACGGGGACTCGATGAGCTCTCCTCACACGTGACTGCGTGGTTCAACTTGCGTCCCGGCACCGACGGGTCACTGGCCGCGGTGGTGAATGCGCTGGTCAGCCGTGCTTTTGCGGTACGGGGGCTGCGTCGGGTGGCGGTGGTCTCCGTGCCGGATTCGGCGTTGTCGGATGTGCTCGCCGACCTCGGCTTCGAGCGGGAGGGACTGCTGATCGAGCACACCGATGCGGTGGGCCGACGTGGTGATCATGAGCTCTGGGGCGTGACCGTGGCGCTGTGGAATCGCGCGATGCAACCTGAGAGCCGCCGAGCCGCAAGCTGAGGGACTGCTGACAATTCCGCGCGTGTCCCTCGGATTGGGGACACTTTCGTCCGTTTCTTTGGCACCCTGGGGTGGTGAAGGTGTGGGAAATCGTGCTGCTCGTCGCCCTGGTGTGGGTGGCGTTGTCGGTGGTGACCGCCCTTCTCATCGGTGCGATGATCCGGCTGCGCGATCGTCGGGAGGCCACCCGTACGCAGGACACCACGGGGCCGCATGCCGTTGTCGGCGCCGGTCGGGTGCGCCGCCGGGAGTGACGCCGCCGACGTGGCCTATGTGGCCCGCCGATACGGTGTGAGGCATGACCTCCGCGCCGCAGAACGATTGGGCTCAGCCCGCCGACGACGATTCACCCCACGAGGGTGGGTTCCGGGGGCGGATGGACATCACCACCGAGCGTGGTGGGCCGCGGTACGGCGAACTCAACGAGGAGATCCGCCGGATGATGGATCTGGCGCGGTATGCGTGCCCGCCCGACGACATGGTCGCCGATTTCATCGATCAGATGCGCGGGTTGAATGCGCGCCTGGAGCAGGTGCAGATCGACGAGTGGCAGACGCCCGCGGGTACCCGCATCGACCTGCCGGCCCGCGGCAACATCACGCTGCCGCCCTTTGAGATCACCGAAGGCGGGCCCGACGGAGTGGTCGCCGCGGTCACCTTCCGGCCCTTCCATCTCGGCGGCAACAAGGCCGCCCACGGCGGGCACGTCGCCGTCGCCTTCGACGACCTCGGCGGCATGGCATCGGCGTTGAAGGTTCAGGGCATCACCCGCACCGCGTACCTGACGGTGAACTACCGGTCGCTGACGCCACTGGAGATCCCGCTGCGGATGCACACCTGGGTGGAAGAACTCGACGGGCGCAAGGCTTTCGTGAAAGGGACGCTGCACGACGGTGATCGACTGTGTGCCGAGCTCGACGCGCTGTTCATTGCGTTGAAGCCGGGGCAGGCGTAGGGGTTTCAGCACGGTGGGCTTGACCTCGACAGGCTCGGCCCGGCGATACACCGACTCGCAAGCACGTCGGCACTCGGGACCCACCGCTGGCCGAGTAGGGCGGAGCTTGCGGAGCCCGTATCGAGGTCACTTGTCGGCTGCGAGAGGTGTTGGGCTGGTTGGGTTGTCGGGTTGCGGAGGTGGCCTCGACCTCGACAGGCTCGGCCCGGCGGATCCACCGACTCGCAGGCTCGTCGGCACTCGGCCAGCGGGGGGAAGTGTTGGGCTGGTCGGGTTGTCGAGTGGCGGAGGTGGCCTCGACCTCGACAGGCTCGGCCCGGCGGACACACCGACTCGCAAGCTCGTCGGCACTCGGCCGGCGGGGGAGGTGTTGGGCTGGTCGGGTTGTCGGGTTGCGGAGGTGGCCTCGACCTCGACAGGCTCGGCCCGGCGGATACACCGACTCGCAGGCTCGTCGGCACTCGGCCAGCGGGGGGAGTGTTGGGTTGTCGGGTTGCGGTGGTCTCGACTCGCTGCTCGCCCTGGGGGGCTCGCAGCGGCTCGACCGGCGGGGGTAGCTCGACCGGCGGGGGTGGCTCGGCGGCGGGGGTGGCTCGGCGGCGGGTGGCTCGCCCGGTGGCCGGGCGAAACCTATTTCAGCTCTTCGGCTTCCAGTGTCATTCCGGCTCCGCGTAGGCGATCGACGAGGGCGTCGCCCATGGCGGCGGCGGGGGTGAGGACGCCGGTGAGCTTGGGGAGTTTGTCGCGGTTGAGGGCCAGGGTCAGGGCGCATTCGCCGAGCATGACGGCTGTCGCCTTGTAGCCGGGGTCGCCTTTCGCGCGGATTGTCGAACGGTAGCGTCGGCCGGTGCTGGTGCGCGTGTAGGTTTCGGTGACGAAGTAGCCGTTGTCCCTGGCCTTTTCGCTGGGGCCCTCGCCGGGTTCGGGGAGGACCTTGTCGAGGAGGCGGCGCGTCGGGCCGAAGCTCATCAGGCCGAGGAAGGCGCCCACCCCCACGCCGACGGCACCGGCGGCCAGCGTCGAGACACCCGGGATCGAGCCGACGTTCATCGTTTCGGCGTAGTGGAAGTCAGGGCCGTAGCCGTTGTCCAGCAAGGCGTTGGAGCGTCGCACCACGCGAGTGTTGTGCGAGGACATGAAGAACGGGGCCAGCGTGCCGCGCAGGGACGGGTCGACGTTGCGGGCCCGGACGATCGCGATGTCGCTGGGCTCCGACGACATCGCCACTTTGGGCGTGTTTCCGGGGGTGCCGGACAACGCCTGCGGGTTGAGCAGCAGACGGCGGGTCTGGGAGTCCTTGGCCTGCTCGGCGATCACGCGCATCGAGTCGATGGTGCCGCCGGACACCCCGCCGCGGAAGGACTTCAGGATGAGGGTGGTGTCGGTGAGGGTGCCCGCGTCGTCGTCGCTGACCTTGCGGTAGAGCAGGTAGGTGCCGAGATCGGAAGGGACCGAATCGAATCCGCAGGAGTTGACGATGCGGGCGCCGGTGGCCTGGGCGGTCTCGTGGGCCTTGTCGATGGCGAAGTGTACGAAGGGGACCTCGCCGGTGAGGTCGACGTAATCGGTGCCGGCGGAGGCGGCCGCGATGACCAGCGACTCACCGTACTTCAGGTACGGGCCGACCGTCGTGCAGATGACGCGGGTGCGCGCGACCATCGCGTCCAGCGAACTCGGTGACGACGAGTCGGCGACGATCAACGGCCAGTGCGCGGCGTGGCCGCCGAGGCGGCGTCGGACGTCGGCGAGTTTGGTTTCCGACCGCCCGGCCAGGGCGACCTTCGTGCCGGCGGGCGCGTGCTCGGCGAGGTACTTCGCGGTCAGCGCGCCGACGAATCCGGTGGCGCCGAAGACGACGACGTCGAACTCGCGGTCGGACTGCTCGGCACTCTCGGCCACCGTGGGTTCCTCGGTGACGTCGTCATCGGTGAAGTCTGCGCTGACACTTTCCCCGCTAGTCATGGTGGCGAGCCTAGTCGCCGTGCGAGCCCGATCACAGTGGGGTGGCGCGCCGCGCGACCCATCGGGCGGCGAAGGGTGCGACGAACAGCATCAACAGGACCCGCAGGATCTGCGCGGCGACGACGAACGCCACGTTCCCACCGGCCGCGGTGGCAGCCGCGAGCACCGCGTAGATGCCGCCGGGGGTGGTGGCGAGGTAGCAGTCGAACATCGACTCCCCGGTCCACGCCGACAGCAGCACGCCGAGGAGTGCACAGCCGACGCCGATGCCGAGGATCAACACGATGGCGAACGGCAGCACGCGGCCGATGGCACGCAGGCGGTCGAGGGTGAAACCGAGGCCGGCCTGCCAGCCGATTACCGCGTAGGCAAGGCCGAGGAGGATGCCGGAGACGGCGGCGTCGCCGGCGATCCCAGTGAGTTCGATGATTGTCGCGATGGCCATCGGGCCGAGGAGGCCGGCGGCCGGTAGGTGGATGAGACGGCCGAGTGGCAGGCCGATCCCGATGCACACGGCGAGCAGGAGAAGGCCCCAACCCTGGTCACCGGCCGACGGGGACGCGACCACCACACCGTCGGCGCTCGCATGGAACACCATGGTCGCGATCAGCGGGATGGTGATGGTGACCAGTGCGACGCGTACATACTGGATGACGGCGACCATGCGTTCGTCGCCGCCGAGTTCCCTTGTCAGCGCGACCAATCCGGAGGCGCCGCCCGCGACGAGGGCCAGGGCGCCGGTCAGGGTGTCGACCTGTTTGTGCAGGCCGAGCAGCATGCCGCCGACTACCGACAGCGCCAGCGTGCCCAGGCCGACGACGAGCACCGGCAGCCACGCCGAGCCGAGTCCGGCGAGGGTGTCCGGGTCGGCCATCGTTCCGATGAACACGCCGAGTACACCCTGCGACGCCAGGAACAAGGGCCGCGGGATGACGGGTGGGTCCGGGTTGTCGGCGGTGGCGCGGGGTGCCACACCTGCAATGGCCAGTACCGCGGCGACAACCAGACCGGCAAACAATGCTGCGGCGTCGACGTCGAGGAGTTGCAGGAGGGCCGTGGCCATCGCGGTGAGGAGTGCCAACCCGATCCAGCGGAGGAGGGTCGGGTGGCGCATTGGGTCCAGGGTAGGCGGGGAGTTCTTCAGGTGCGTGGGGTGCGGTGGCTCAGGACGCGTGGGCGGTGCCGAGCGACATGGCGCCGAATGTGCGGGGCGTGCCGCGTTGGTAGAAGCGGTCGATGTCGGTGATCGTGAAGCCGGCGTCGGTCAGGGCGGCGGGGATGTCGCGGGTGAGGTGGCAGCCGCCGGCGACGCGGCGCTGGATCGGTTCGAGGCGGTGCTGCCAGCGTTGGACGCGGGAGTCGGGGGCGTCGCCGTGTTCCAGGAAACACAGCGGGGCGCCGGGTTTGAGGACGCGGCGCAATTCGGACAGCGCGGCGGACAGATCCGGGATGGTGCACATCGTGAACGTGGACAGCGCGGAGTCGAAGGTGTTGTCGGCGAAGGGGAGTGACTGGCCGTCGAGGCCGGCGCGGGTGATCGGGACGGTGGCCGTGCTGACGCGTTCGGCGGCCAGGGCCCAGCCGTCGTCGGAGGGTTCGACGGCGACGACCTCGGTGACCGTGTCGGGATAGGCGGCGACGTTGAGTCCGGAACCGAACCCGATCTCGACGACGCGGCCGGTCAGTGGGGCGCAGGTGGTGGTTCGTAACGGTCGGATGAGCGACGAACCGCAGGTCAGGTTGATCAGACGCGGCAAAATGTGGCGATCATAGAAGCCGGGGGCCATGGAAGTGAGGGTAGGCCGAACCCTCTGCCCATTTCTAGACATCCCGCTCAGTAGCAGATCGCGCTGACCTGGGGTTTTGCTGCGGGGCTACTTCGAGAATGTCTAGAAATGGGCACAGGGGTGGGCGCCCGGGGATCCTCCGTGACACGGATGTGGCGGATGAGGCACCAGTGTCTGATGGGATTGATGTGAAGCGGGTCCGGGTGGAGCGCACGCGGTTCGGAGATCGTCTTATCCCCAAGCTGGACTCGATGGAGCCACACGGGGTCCTGCTGCGTCCAATGGCCATGGACAACACGAACAACATCGACAAGATCGTGACATTGGGCGTCAGCACCCGACCGGAGCTGCTCGCGGCGGGAGTGACCGATACCGACATCAAGCGAATGGTGCGGCGGAAAGAACTCGAGCAGATCCGGCGCGGATGGTTTGCCACCCCGGGAGCCGACCTTGAGGCCATCGCCGCAGCGCGACGGTATGGCGCAGTGAGCGGGCCGACCGCGTTGACGAAGTACGGGATCTGGGTGCCGCCCGGCTACGACCAACTGCATGTCCGGACGGGGAAGGCGGCGACTCGTCAATGGGCAGGATGCTGCCGGCCACCTGGGTCACCGACCCCGGTTACGACGATCCTCGATCCGCTGATGGTGGCGCTGGCAGCAGCGGCGCACTGCATGACCGACGAGCACTGGATCGTGGTCTGCGATTCGGTGATGAACATGCACGGCCTGGACGTGGAGTGGCTGATCGCCATGCTGCCGGGCGTCGACGAGTACATGAGGATGCTCCTCGAAGAGTGCGATCCGGCGTCGATGTCGGGGACCGAGACCATCGTCCGGGTGCGGTTGCGGCGGCTCGGTTACGTGGTGATCGTGCAACCGCCCATCAGCAGGGTCGGATTGGTCGACCTCCGGGTGGAGAACCTGCTCATCGAATGCGACAGCGAGCTTCACCACACCAGCCTGGAGAGTTACCGCAAGGACCGCCGACGGGATCGTAAGGCTCTCACCAAAGGACTCGATCCGTTGCGCCTGACCTACGACGACGTCCTGTATGGGTGGAAGGAGACCGTCGAGGACATCGAGCAGATCCTGCAGAACGAGCGGCACCATCGTCGACTGACCGATGACTGACCGCCGCGACCGGGGCCCTCGTGCGGGCACTACTACGCTGGATCGCATGAATCCCTCGACCCTGCAGGCGCATGTGATCGTCGACGAGATGGTGCGCGGCGGTGTCCGGGAAGCGGTGCTGTGCCCCGGGTCGCGGAACGCGCCGCTGGCGTTCGCCTTGCATGCCGCGGACGTGGCCGGGTCGTTGCGGTTGCATGTGCGGATCGACGAGCGGTCGGCGGGATATCTGGCGGTGGGATTGGCGGCGTCGTCGGGGCGGCCGGTGCCGATCGTGATGACCAGCGGTACCGCGGTGGCCAACATGAGTCCGGCGGTCTTCGAGGCGAACTATGCGCGGGTGCCGCTGGTGGTGGTCAGCGCGAACCGGCCCTACGAGCTGCTCGGGTCGGGGGCCAATCAGACCGTCGAACAGTTCGGCATCTTCGGCACGCAGGTGCGGGCGGCGATCAGTCTGGGACTGGCCGAGGCCGACGTCGACACGAACAGTCAGTGGCGTTCGGCGGTCGGGCGTGTGTTGGCCGCGGCGCGCGGTGCGCGCACCGGTAACGCCGGGCCGGTGCAGTTCGACATCCCGCTGCGTGAACCCCTCGTCCCGGGGCCGGGGTCCGAACCCGACGACGCGTTCGGCGAGTTCGCCGGCCGACCGGGCGGGTTGCCGTGGACGCAGGCGCCGGTCGGCAAACTTGACATCCCGTTGCCGATCGATCTGTCCGTCGACACCGTCGTCGTCGCAGGTCACGGTGCCGGGTGGTATCCGGAGCTGGCCGGTGTGCCGACGGTGGCCGAGCCGACCGCACCGCATCCGTCGACGCCGCTGCATCCCCTCGCGCTCGACACGCTCACACCCAGGCAGGCCATCATCTGCGGCCGGCCGACGCTGCACCGCGGGGTGTCACGCCTGCTGGCCGACCCGGACGTGCAGGTGTACGCGGTGACCACCGGCCCGCGATGGCCGGATGTGTCGGGCAATGTGTACGCGACGGGCACGCGGGTGGAGGCCGTCGGCGAACCGCGTGAGGAGTGGCTCAAGGAGTGTGCGCAGATCCATCAGCGGACGCTCGGGGCGGTCGACGCCGAGCTGGATGCGGGTGGCGCGCCGACCGGGTTGCATGTGGCGCGGGCGGTGAGCGCGGCGATGGCGCCGGGCGATCAGCTGGTGGTGGGCGCGAGCAACCCGATCCGCGACATCGCCCTCGCCGGGCGGGTCCCGGCGGGTGTGCGGGTGCTGTCGAACCGGGGTGTCGCCGGGATCGACGGCACCAATTCGACGGCGATCGGTGCGGCGTTGGCGCACGACATCGACCATCCGGGCGCGCGGACCGTCGCCCTGATGGGGGATCTGACGTTCCTGCACGATGCGACCGGACTGATCGTCGGACCGGGGGAGCCGCGGCCGACATCGTTGCGGATCGTCGTTGCCAATGATGACGGGGGTGGCATCTTCGGGCTGCTCGAGCAGGGGGATCCGCGGTTCAACAGTGGCCCGTACGCGGGGGCGTACGAGCGGGTCTTCGGCACGCCGCACCGGACGGACCTGGCGTCGTTGTGCGCGGGTTTTCATCTGCCGCATCGGCGGGTCGAGGTGGGTGAGGTGTCGGCGGTGCTGGCCGAGCCGGGTGGTGAGGGCATCGAGGTGATCGAGGTGGTCACCGACCGGGAGCGACTGCGGGCGGTGCACGCGGGCATCGTGGCGCGGCTGCGGTAGCGGCGCGGGGTCGGTGGGGCGGCGACGTATCCTGTCTGTCATGAATCCGACGATCCTGCGGCGCGTACAGAAGACGCTGCTGGTGCTCGGGTTGATCGTGACGGTGATGGCCGGGGCGATCGTGGTGGCCGCCTACCGCAATGACGCCGCCATCGACCGCAACAAGGGCACCGTGATGGCCGACATCGTGTCGGCGGACCGGCTGCATGCGGTGGCGTATTTCCAGACCCCGGACGGGCAGATCTACAGTCCGCGGCTGGGCCTGCTGTATCCGACCGAACTCGGTACCGGGCAGCGGATCAGCGTCGAATACGACACCACCAATCCCGACCTGGCGAGACCTGCCGGGCGGACGGCGGCGTTGTCGATCATCCCGGCCGCGTCGGTGGCGGCGGTGGCGTGGCTCGTCGTCATCGCGTTGATGTTGCTGATCGCCGAGGTGAACCGGCAATGGCGGCGTCGGCGTGGTGGGGCCGAGCGTGGCGATGCCGAGCGTGGTGATGGCGGGCCGGACGAGGTTGCGTCGGATGATGCCGGATCGGATGGTTCCGGCCCTTCCGGTGAGCGGGTTTCGGTGCAGGCGTGAGGAAGTCCACCTAGAGGTCGGTCTGTCGGAGATTTTGCGGGGAGTTCGCGTGCATGTCACGTCGCGCCTTCTCGCGGGTCATCGGCGACGGTGACGATGGCGCCATGCGCGTTGCGATTGTGACGGAGAGTTTTCTCCCGCAGGTCAACGGGGTGGTCAACTCGGTGCTGCGGGTGGTCGACCATCTGGAGCGGACCGGCCATTGCGCGGTCGTCATCGCTCCGGATTCGGAGCGTGAGGGGCGGCGGGCGCCGCGATTGGTGGGGCGTCGGACGCCGGTGCACACGGTGCCGTCGATGAATTTTCCCGGTGTGACGTCGTTGCCGGTCGGGGTGCCGACGCCGGCGTTGTACCGGACGTTGCGTGACGTGGGGCCGGATGTGGTGCATCTGGCGTCGCCGTTCGTGGTCGGCGGGGCGGGTGCGGTGGCGGCGAAGTGGCTGCAGGTGCCGTCGGTGGCGGTGTTTCAGACCGACGTCGCGGGGTTCACGCAGGCGTATCGGATGCAGATGGCGGGCAAGGCCGCGTGGCGCTACACCAAGCGGGTGCACATGGCGTGTGACCGTACCCTGGCACCGTCGACGTCGACGATGGATGATCTTGCCGCACATGGTATTCCGCGATTGCATCGGTGGGCGCGGGGGGTTGATACGGCACAGTTCTCGCCGTCGCGACGCGATGAGGTGTTGCGGGCGTCGTGGGATGTGGATGGCCGGCTGGTGGTCGGGTTTGTCGGGCGGTTGGCGCCGGAGAAGCATGTGGAGCGGCTGGCCGGGTTGGATGCCGATGATTCGATCCGGTTGGTGATCGTCGGCGACGGGCCGGAGCGGGCGCGGTTGTCGCGGATGTGCCCGAATGCGGTGTTCACCGGCGAGCTGCGCGGCGAGGAGTTGGCGCGGGCGTATGCGTCGCTGGATGTCTTCGCCCATCCCGGCGAGCATGAGACGTTCTGCCAGGCCATTCAGGAGGCGATGGCCAGCGGGTTGCCGGTGATCGGGCCGGATGCCGGTGGGCCGCGGGATCTGGTGACGCCGATGTCGACGGGATTCCTGCTGGATCCGCGGACGTATGCCGATCGGGTCGGCGAGGCGGTCGAGGCGTTGCGTGATCCGGTGCAGCGGGCGGCGATGGGTCGGGCCGGGTTGTCGGCGGTCCGGGCGCGGACGTGGCCGGCGCTGTGCGAGGAGTTGGTGGGGCATTATCGGGCGGTGATCGCCGAGCGGGATGGGCGTGGTGGGATCGCGTCGGAGGGGCAGCGGCTGGCCGGGTAGCGTGGTCGCCATGGCTACCACCGATCGTGCGAGTCTGGACAAGGATCCGGCCGAGGTCGCGGCGATGTTCGACGGCGTCGCGAAACGCTACGACATCACCAACACCGTGCTGTCGTTTGCGCAGGATCGACGCTGGCGCAAGGCGACCCGCAAGGCGTTGGCGTTGACACCAGACGACGTGGTGCTCGACCTCGCGGCCGGCACCGCGGTGTCCACGGTCGAGTTGGCGACGTCGGGCGCGAAGTGTGTGGCCGCGGATTTCTCGCTCGGCATGCTCAAGGCGGGGGCCGACCGGGATGTGCCCAAGGTGGCCGCCGACGCGATGCAGTTGCCGTTCGCCGACGAGTCGTTTGACGCGGCGACGATCTCCTTTGGCTTACGCAACGTCCACGACGTGCCTACTGCACTGGGTGAGCTGAGCCGTGTGTTGAAACCTGGTGGGCGACTGGTGATCTGCGAGTTCTCGACGCCGACGTTCCGGCCGTTCCGGACCGTGTACATGGAGTATCTGATGAAGGCGCTGCCGGCGGTGGCGACCAAGGTGTCGAGCAACCCGGCCGCGTATGTGTATCTCGCAGAATCGATTCGGGCCTGGCCCGATCAATTCGGCCTCGGTGACCTGATCCGCGACGCCGGCTTCACCAACGTTCGCTGGCAGAACATGACCGGTGGGATCGCGGCCATTCATTCGGGGATTCGGGTGTAGCTGTCACCAAAGTTGGGTGGTGTTGGAGAATTTGGGTGCTACAGCATCCAGGTTCTCGTGGAGGACCCAGGTTTGGCCGGGGTGGGGGGCTGGGTCTGGGTCATGGTGGCATCTTGTCGATCGTCGCACGCGTGAAAGCGATTGCCTTGGAGCAGATTTCGGGGGTGGGGGGCGGGTTGACGCTGATGATGACGCTCGTGGTTACGATTGCGCTGCCGGACTGGACGGCTGTGAGACAAGAGTGAGACTGCAAGCCCTTCGGCTCACCCACGGCCACGGTCCGTCCATTGATGGCGGTGTCGTAGAGCCAGTTGATGTTGACGGCGTACTTCTTCTTGTACTGCGGCAGGGGCAGCTCGTTACCTACACCTTGGGAGAGGGTGGAGGTGTTTGCGTCAGCGAAGTGCCAGCCGCATCCTCGGGCTGTTTGGTAGTTGGCTAGCGCGACGTCCCTGACGGAATCAGGATCAAGGCCCAGCCCCGCCGCATCATTGGCGTCGAGCGCGGTGCACGGCTCGTACGCTGAACCGTCATTGAGGTTGCTCCAGCGTTCGGTGAATTCGGTCTCGAACGGGAGGGGGCGCCCGGCCTCGTCAGTTTGTCGGGTAGTTGTGGCTTGGGATGACAGTGGACTTGTTGCCTGCTCGGGTTCAGGCGCCTGTGGGGAAGAGATTGCGCAGCCTGCAATCGTTGCGCAAAGTGACGCGGTGAAAACAGCGATCGTCCGTCGGAGGCTCGACAAGTGCTTAGGCCTGTAAGAGTCCTTCTCCGCCCTGGCTGTCGGCAGAGTGGAGTTCGGCGTTTGCGGCTACGCATTGGGCTGCCACGTCGTTGAGCAATGAAACGTGGCGACGAATGTTGTAGTTCAGTAGTCCAATAAACGCGCCGACACCGTCGAACATGGTCTGACCTTCAGGAACCGCGCCGTAGTGATTCCCGGAATTGACCTGCGAGAGGCTGTCCGCCACTGCAGCCAACTCCCCCGCCAACCCCCTGGCCACGGCAGCGCGGCGTCCCCACTCGGCGTCGACGACTTGAACGACGCTACCGTCTCCGCCGGGAGAAGAGCCCAGCCCGATCTGACCGTCGTCGCCGGGGCGATAGCTGGGCATGTCGGAGCCCTCGAGGGGCACTCGCGTGCCTGGTAGTACGAAGAAGTCCGTCATGTTCTCCCCCTTCTGGCCACTCCCGTGGCGGCCAGATCCACGGCGTCCACGCATTCTAAGCAGAAGTTCGCAGATCGGGCGGGGTAACCGCACCACTTGTGGATGGGCGGCGTTCGTCGTGTGGTGGCCATGCGAAGGGTGGGGCTTGTGGAGAACGTGGGTGCGCTACCACCCACGACGTCCAACAGGGCCCACGTTCTTGCGGATACTGCTCAGCCGGCGTGACGGACGGGGCAGCCGGGGGAGAAGGTGCCGAGCTGATCGACGTCGTATCCCTTGGGATAGCAACGGATCTGCTGCATGTCGCGGCCGTATTGCGGGGTGGTGCGCGGACGCGCGGCGAACCGGATGGCCAGGCCTCGGGCCTTGAGGCCGGTGCGGGCGAGGACGCGTTCGACGGCGGTCGGCTTGGGGTAGCGGAAGGCCTCGAGGAGGCGGTCGTCCATCAGGGCGAAGGACAGGCGGCGCACCAACCATGCGGGGAGCAGGCGGAACGGCATGAAGGTTGCGAGGAGGTCGAGGGTGGAGTCGGCGACCCTGCGGGAGTCGGCGGAGTAGGCGAAGTGGGCGAGTTCGTAGTCGTCGAGGAACTTCTCGAACTCCTCGTAGGTGGCCGGGATGTTCTTGATGGCCATGTGGTTGCCGAGTTTGCGGTAGTACTCGGTGAGGCCGTCGATCTCGTTGCGGCGCAACGGCCGCCATTCGTAGTCGGCGACCCAGCGGACCGGGCAGACGACGAAGGTGGCCAGGACGTAGAGCATGTCGTCGTTGGAGATGTCGTACATGCTGTGCATCTGGTTGATGCGGCGAATCGCGGAGCGGCCCTTGGGGTCTGCGAATCCGAACTCGACGGGGGTGTCGAGCAGCAGCACGGTGTCGTCGTAGCGTTTCTGGGTGCGTTCGGTGAATTCGCCTGTGTCGCACAGTAGATCGCCGATGGAGGGGACCGCGTAGGTGCGGAAGAGGGCGAAGCTCAGCGCCATCGTGATACCCCACGGATACTCCAGGGTGCCCAGTGCGCGGGCATACGCCTCGGGGTCGCCGGCGGGATCGGTGGCCGCCAGGTCGTTGCGCAGGCGGTAACGCTCGGCGCGGCGGTCGCTGATGCGATCCGCGATCGCGGATGCGACGGATGATGCGGTCGGCACGGTACTCCCTCGATGACTTCGGCTGACGTGTTTGAAACATATTATCAAATATGTGTCTTCGCGCTTGGGTCGAAGGGCCCTACCTGTCCGGAGGGTGGGGGAGGTCGGACGATGAGGACGCGGTCAGGCGAACGGCGGCACGTCGTCGACCTTCGTGGACACCCGTCCCGCCGACCGCCACGCGCGGGCGACGAGGTCGGTGTCCTCGGGCGTGATCAGGTTGCCCATCACGCGCACGACCAGCGACATCAGTCGCTGGGAGCGGATGCCGGGGCGCCCGAGAATGGGCACGGTCTGCGGCATGGTGAGCAGTCCGGCGAGGCGTCGGGCGGCGGAGAACGCGAGCCCGTAATGCTCGACGAGGGTCGCGTGCCAGGCGTCGGTGTGATCGCCGGCGCCGAGTCGGGCGACGGCCAACCGCGCGGTCTCGAGGCCGTAGTCGATGCCCTCGCCGTTGAGCGGGTTCACGCACGCCGCGGCGTCGCCGATGAGCATCCAGTTGCGACCCGCCACCCCACTGACCGCACCGCCCATCGGCAGCAGTGCCGACGCGATCCGGACGGGGTCGCCGGCGATCTGCCACTCGTCGCCGACCATCCGCGCGTAATGCTCGAGCACCGGCCGAAGTGCCATGTGCGCCGGTCGTTTTGACGTCGCCAACGCTCCGACGCCGATGTTGAGCAGGCCGTGACCCTTTGGCCGGGCAACCGCGGTCATCGGGCCGGAGTCGACCGCGCCGAGGGGGAACACCCAGCCGTAGCCGGGCAGCAGGGTGTCGTCGGGTCCACGCAACTCCAGGTGCGAACCCATCAGCGTGGCGTCGGCGCGCGTCGACGGGACGTACGCGCGGGCGGCGACGCCGTAGGCGGTGTCGCGGTGCCACTGCCGGCCGAGGAGTTTGCCGAGGCCGGAACGCACGCCGTCGGCGACGATCACCTCCCGCGCCCGGATGGTGTGCGGGCCGTCGGCGGTGGCGAAGGCGACCGCACTGAGGCGATCACCGTCCATCTCCACGTCGACGGCCTTGGCGCCGGAGACCATCCGCGCGCCACGGGCCACGGCGAGCTCCCGGATCGCGTCGTCGAGTTCGAGTCGCGCCACCGCACTGCCGTAGCCGGGGAAGCGCCCGGACGGCCACGGCACGTACACGGCCCGACCCCAGCCGTGCAGTTCCAGGCCGTTGAGGCGGGGGCGGTCGGCGAGCAGTCCGTCGAGTCCGAGGGTGGCCATCTCGGCGACCGCGCGTGGGGTGAGGCCGTCGCCGCAGGTCTTGTCGCGCGGGAACACCGCCGCGTCGGCGAGCACCACGTCGAAACCGGCCGCCGCGGCGTGCGCGGCCGCGGCCGAGCCTGCCGGGCCGGCGCCGACGACGAGCACGTCGGCGGTGTCGGGACGGTCGGTCGGCGGCTGCGCGGTGCTCACCCGACCAGTATGTCGGCGCGCGCCGCGGTGACGTGTGTCGGGCGTCGTCGGTGGCTACGGATAGGCTGGCGGCAGACAGTGCGGCCTGCGCGGTGGTGCGGGCCGTCCCGGCACCTTCTCGAGATGGAGTGGCGCAGCACGTGAAGTCGACATTCACCGGCGTGGACCTGGGGTCCGACGAGTTCGCCGAGACCGTGCGGTCGTCGCTGGCGCGGGTCGAGGACCTGCTGCTGTCCGAGCTGGCCTCCGGCGATGACGTGATGACCGAGGCGGCGACGCACCTCGCCCGCGCCGGCGGCAAACGCTTCCGGCCCATGTTCGCGATCCTCGCCGCGCAGTTCGGGGCGCGTCCGGATGCCGACGAGGTGATCACCTCGGCCACCGTCGTCGAGATGATCCACCTCGCCACGCTCTATCACGACGACGTGATGGACGAGGCACCGATGCGGCGCGGCGCGCAGAGCGCCAACGCCCGCTGGACCAACAGCATCGCGATCCTCTCCGGCGATTTCCTGTTCGCGCGGGCGTCGCGGCTGGTGTCGACGCTGGGCCCGGACGCGGTGCGGATCATCGCCGAGACCTTCGCCGAGCTGGTCACCGGTCAGATGCGTGAGACCGTCGGCGCGGGTGAGGGCGTGGACCCGATCGATCACTACCTGAAGGTGGTGTGGGAGAAGACCGGGTCGCTGATCGCGGCGGCGGCACGATTCGGTGCGATGGCCGCGGATGCGACGTCGGAGGACATCGAACGCCTCTCCCGCATCGGTGACATCATCGGAACGGCGTTCCAGGTCTCCGACGACATCATCGACATCAGCTCTGTCACAACAGATTCCGGTAAGACCCCGGGCACCGACCTGCGTGAGGGGGTGCACACCCTGCCGGTGCTGTATGCCCTGCAGGGCGACGACGCGGCCTCGGATCGATTGCGGGAACTGCTCCTCGTCGACGGTGCGGCCCGGCCGCTGACCGACGACGCCGAGGTGGCCGAGGCACTGGATCTGCTCAACGCATCTGGTGGGATGGTGGCGGCCAAGGACAAGCTGCGCGCCTACGCCGACGAGGCGAATGCCGAACTGGCGCAACTGCCGACCGGGCCGGCGCATCGGGCGTTGAGTTCGCTGGTGGACTACACGATTGAACGCACCGGCTGAGGTCGGCGGTCCCCGGCCGCGGCCCAGTTGGGTGATCGCGGGATGGGCGGTCGTCGCGGTGGCCGGACCCGCGGTGGCGCTGGGCGTCGTCTACCTGCTGGCGGCGATGTGGTCGGCGTGTGATGTCGGCGTCAACGCCGCGGCCAACAGCGGTGGGCTGCTGTTCTTCGATCTGCCGTTCCTGCTGATCGTGCTGGCCGTCGCCATGCTGCCGTCGTATGCGCTGGTGTCGCGGCGGAGCGTGGCAGGCGCGTTGGCGTTGGCGTGTGGTCTTGCCGTGGCCGTCGCGTGGGTCTACGTCGCCTGGCGACACAATCCGGGCGGCGACTACCCGGCACCGATCTGCCCGCCGGACAACGTGCCGGGGTGGTGGCCGGGGTGGATACCGATCTGACGCGGGCCGCGGAGGCCACGATCGATCAACCGCGTCAGGGCATCTCGTCGTAGGCAGGTGGCCAGGCCGCGAGGCGGTCGCGCACCGCGTACGCCGCCTCCTCGTACTGCGTGGCGTCGAAGAGGAACGGCCCGAACTTCGAGTGATCGATGTCGCGGCGTTGACCAGAGAAAGACCAGGACACGGCGGTCTCCGACATGGTGACCCGGGCGAACAGGGGGCCGCACCCAACCTCCCCGCACGAGCACCCGAGCAATGCGGCAACGTGGGGTTCGGGCCACTGGCCTGGTGTCCGGCCGAGAAGATACTCGGCCATGTCGCCGTAGTTGAAGTGTCGCGGGATCAAGCCGGCATAGTCGCCGGCGAACTCGTTCCCGAGGTTGCGCTCGTAATCGGCGACGATGCCGATCAGGCTGACGCCATCGACGTGGGGCGTCAGGACGGCGATCGGGGAGTCGTCGACACCTCGGGTGGGCCAGCTGGACAACTCGAAGGTGACCTGGTTCACCGGGATGGGAGTGCGCGTCATCGGGGCTCGAGTGTAGCGAGTGAAATCCGCCTTCGACGCGGCGAGGAAACCTAACCGACCCTTGGATCGTTTGACAGACTGGACACTCCACATCGGTTGTGGCCAGAACGAACGAGGATTTGATGCATTTCAACGGATTGAAAACGGCGGCCCTGCTGGGTCTGATGTCGGCGATCATCGTCGGAATCGGTGCTGCGTTCCGGAATCCGACGGTGCTGTGGGGGTCGGTGATCCTGGCCGTCGCGGTCAACGCCTACGTGTACTTCAACAGCGCCAAGATGTCGTTGAAGGCGATGCACGCACAGCCGGTGACCGAGGTGGAGGCGCCGGTGCTCTATCGGATCGTGCGCGAATTGGCCACGCAGGCACGCCAACCCATGCCCGCGCTGTACATCAGCCCGACCGAGTCACCGAATGCCTTTGCGACGGGCCGTAATCCGAAGAACGCCGCGGTGTGCTGCACCGCCGGGATTCTGCGCCTGCTCGACGAGCGGGAGTTGCGCGCGGTGCTCGGGCACGAACTGTCGCATGTCTACAACCGCGACATCCTGATCAGTTCGATCGCCGGTGCGATGGCCGCGATCATCAGCGGTCTGGCGAACTTCGCGTTGTTCTTCGGCGGTAACCGCGAGAACGGCGCGAATCCGCTTGTGCTGCTGCTGATCACCTTCCTCGGGCCGATCGCGGCGACGCTGGTGAAGCTGGCCGTGTCACGGTCGCGGGAGTACCAGGCCGATCAGTCGGGAGCCCAACTGACCGGCGACCCGTTGGCGTTGGCGTCGGCGTTGGCGAAGATCTCCGGCGGCATCCAGGCGGCGCCGCTGCCGCCGCAGCCCGACATCGTCGCGCAGAGTCACGCGATGATCGAGAGCCCGTTCCGGGCCACCGACCGGATGGCGAAGATGTTCTCTACACATCCGCCGACCGCCGAGCGCATCGCCCGGCTTCAGGAGATGGCGCGGCGAGGCCCGCATTCGGGGAGGTAGCCGACTCGTCGGTGAGGCCGTCGGGACGGCGATCGTCGTCGTCGAGCCGGATCGCGCTGTTTGCGTTTCCGGGCGGGCGTGCAGGCCTTGGGCTGGGGATCGCGTAAGTGATGCGTGATGAGTGATGCACTACTCTGAGTGCGTGAGGACCACATTGGATATCGACCCGCGTGTACTTGCGGCTGCCCGAGCGCGAGTCAACGAAGGGCAGAACAAGAGCATCGGTGAGGCGGTCTCCGAACTCGCCATCGCGGGCATGTCCACCACCCAGTCGGCGTCGACCGACAAGAGTGGGCTGGTCCTGCTGCCGGCGGCGACTGGACACGTTGTGACCGATGAGATGGTGGCCCAAGCGATGCTTGATGAGTGACCTCGATCTGCCCGACGTCAATGTCTTGGTCGCGCTCGTGCACCCCGGCCACATTCATCACGACGCAGCTCAGGACTGGTTCAGGTCGGTAGCGAGGTTTGCGACGACGCCGATCACCGAGGCGGGCCTACTCCGGATGGCACTGAACAAGGTCGTGATGGGCCGAGCGGTCGAGGCCGAGGCCGCGATCGAGACGCTGCGCTCCATTCGCGAGCATGAACGTGCTGTGTTCCTGCCCGACGACTCGTCGCTCGCGCAGGCCGCCGTCGACTTGAGCGGTCTCGCAGGATTTCGCCAGGTCACAGATCTGCACCTGGTCAATCTGGCGGCTCGCCACTCCGGTCGCCTGATCACCTTCGACGCGAAGATCGCGCGCGTTCTCACGCCGTCCGACCAGCAGGCGGTGCTGACGCTCGTCTGATGAAGTGAGGACGCGTGGCGGCAGGCGTTACCGGTAGTTGACGAACTGCAGGGCGATGCCGAAGTCCTCACCCTTGAGCAGGGCGATGACGGCCTGCAGGTCGTCACGCTTCTTGGACGAGACGCGCAGTTCCTCGCCCTGGATCTGCGCCTTGACGCCCTTGGGGCCCTCGTCGCGGATCTTCTTGGAGATCTTCTTGGCGTGCTCGGAGTCGATGCCCTGCACGAGCTTGCCGGTGATCTTGTACTGCTTGCCCGACGCGACGGGTTCGCCGGCGTCGAAGGCCTTCAGCGAGATGTCACGCCGGATCAGCTTCTCCTTGAACACCTCGAGGCCGGCCTGTACGCGCTCCTCGGCGTCGGAGGTCAGCACGATGCCCTCCTCGCCGGACCACTCGATGCCGGTGTTGGTGCCCCGGAAGTCGTAGCGCTGCGAGAGTTCCTTGGCGGCCTGGTTGAGTGCGTTGTCGACCTCTTGGCGGTCGACCTTGCTCACCACGTCAAACGATGAATCAGCCATACCTGTCAGCCTATCGGGTCCGACCCTCGGGCTCTGACGGTTGTGCCGACCGGGCCGATGTGGACCCGACACCGGCGCGTCGGCGTCGCCGGGCCCTCTGTGGAAAGCGTCCTGAGCTGCTGGTTTGCGCTGACCGGGAGGGTTCGTTGTATTCTTCACGACGTTGTTCACGCGGTCGTCACGGTCGCGGAGACAGCACACGGCAGATTGCCCGAGCGGCCAATGGGAGCGGACTGTAAATCCGTCGCGAAAGCTACGCAGGTTCGAATCCTGCATCTGCCACAACGAGGAGATCGTCGTCCGCGACGTGCCATCCAATTGCCTGGACGCAGGCGATTTGGTGCGCCGCCGGATCGGTGTGTAATCTCGTTAAGGCTCTCGAGCCGCCCCGGACCACCTGGTACGGAGCGGAACGGGTACGCCCCCTTAGCTCAGTCGGCAGAGCGTTTCCATGGTAAGGAAAAGGTCGACGGTTCGATTCCGTCAGGGGGCTCGCTGGACTTGGACGCCCGTACGGGTTTTCAGGCCGCCAAGGCGGTGTAGCTCAGCTGGTTAGAGCGCACGACTCATAATCGTGAGGTCGAGGGATCGAGTCCCTCCACCGCTACACAACACGCAGCGCCCGCGGCGGCCCGGGGACACGGGGGCGCGAGCGCCAACAACGCACCACCCCCGTGAAAGAAGGACAACCGTGGCTTCCTCAACCGATGTGCGGCCCAAGATCACCTTGGCCTGCGAGGTGTGCAAGCACCGCAACTACATCACCAAGAAGAACCGTCGCAACGATCCCGATCGCCTCGAGATCAAGAAGTTCTGCCCGAACTGCGGCACGCACCAGGCACACAAAGAATCGCGCTGACCTCGTCGTCGGCGATTCCGACATAAGTTTTCACAGACTGCGGGCCGCCTCGATGAGGCGGCCCGCAAGTCTTTGTGGACGCCTCAGCGGCCCCACCCGATGTGACCCATGCCCGGTCGGTCCACATCGTCGTCCATATCGTCTAAGCCACACCGGGAGCGGCGAGTAAGGAGCCCACATCCCATGTCACAGAGCACCGAGGAACGGACGACGGCGTTGACCACCGACGGCGGCAAGCTCTCTCCCGAGGAGATCGCCGAGCACACCAAGTCGCTGGTCGGCTTCAACTACACCGTCGAGGACTACTACGAGATCGGTCGCGAGGAGGTCCGCAAGCACGCCTTCGCCGTGCAGGACACCCACCCGGTGCACTGGGATGAGGCCGAGGCGAAGCAGATGGGGCATGACACCCTGGTCGCCGCGCCGACCTACGTGTCGGTGCTGGGCATCATCGCCCAGCGCAAGCTCTTCGAGGACGTCATCACCGGTTATGACCTGTGGCAGATCATGCAGACCGATCAGCGTCTCATCTACCACCGTCCGATGAAGGTCGGCGACCGCCTGATCTGTGATGTGTCGCTGGACTCGTTCCGGCACGTCACCAGCCCGGAGATGATCGACCTGATGGTCACCAAGAACGTCATCTGGAATCAGCACGACGAGCCGGTGATGACCACCTACACGTCGCTGGCCGCGCGCCCGGGCATGGAGATCGATCCGCGGCTCGCCGAGTCGCTGGACCACGTGATGATGAAGGTTCCGCCGCCGGCGCAGGTTGCGCGGACCGTCGAACCCGAGCCCGGCCGGTACGAGCTGCCCGATCCGACGGAACGTCCCGGCGCGTACGCGGCCGTCGACTTCGACACGCTGACCGTCGGGCAGGAACTGCCGGCCAAGCGTTTCCTGCTGACCCGCGGCAACCTCACCAACTATGCCGGTGTGGCCGGCGATCCCAACCCGATCCACTTCTCCGATCACCTGGTCAAGGCGTCGGGGATGGAGGACGTCGTCGCCCACGGGATGCAGACGATGGGGCTGGGTGCAAGCTTCATCTCCGAATTCATCGGCGATCCGGCCGCGTTCTGCGAGTACAACGTGCGTTTCACCAGCCCGGTGTATGTGCCCGCCGACGACAGTGCGGCCGTCGACTTCACCGGCAAGATCAAGTCGCTGGACCCCGACACCCGGCGCGGCACCATCGCCATCGTCGGCAAGCAGGGCGACCGCAAGATCTTCGGACGTGCGCAGGCGGTTGTTCAGTTCAACTGACGTAGGCGCCGTCGCCGGTGAGGTGAGCGCTGTCAACGTTGGATAGGGCGCTGTCAACGACCGCGGGAGCGCCGTCAGCGAGTCCGGGGGTTGCGGGCCTCCGGGCTTGCCCATTTCTAGACATTGCGCCGAGTCATTTTCGGCAAAAGCCCAGGTCGCTGGTCGGGCTCTACTTCGAGAATGTCTAGAAATGGGCAACAGGTCCGGGCGGTGCCGCGGCTCGTGCCCACTCGACGGGAAAGGGCGCCCACTCGACGGGAAAGGGCGCCCACTCGACGGAAAAGCGCCCACTCGACGGGATGTCGCCGGGGCCGATCTCGCCGCGGTCGCGTGCCCACTCGATGATCACGCGTGAGAGCTCCTCGGCCCGGGTCTTGAGGACGGTGAGTGCGTCCGATTCGGGTTCGGCGGCGGCACGGCCAGGATGCCGAGAATGACCCACTCCAACGCCGCATAGCAGTCGTCGATCGCGGAGGGATACGCCCGACTGATCTTCGGTAAGCCATCTACTCCGGTCGATCGGTAACCGACACCGAAGTGCTGTCGGGCCCAATGCTGTCGGGGACAGGTGTGTCCGGGCCCGGGCTCCCCATCGTGCGGCGACGACACCCCACGGATCGGCGTATTTTCCCGGCCATCCCCGATAGGGCGAGCGTAGGCGCAGGGCCAGATTGGCCAGCGGTGCGAGGACACGTAACAGAGGGCGACGCCGTCCGCTATACGCACGGGCCTGCGCGAGCGACTCGTCGAAAGTGATCCGCTGATAGTCGAGCACCTGTTGCGCGCGCGTGGTGTCCATCCAGTCGGTGGCAAACCACTCGGCGTCCTGTGCGGGGTCACCGGGCCGTGCGGGGGGCATCCCGCCGACCATTCCGACGGCCGCGGCGGTGCGTTCGGCGAGTTCCTCCTGGCGAAGCCGGTGTGAGGGATCGCCCCCGACGAGATAGACCTCCCGGGACCGATCGGTGGTCAACGCACTTGCAAATGCCCGGGCGACGTCGCCGACGGCGACCGATTGCAGTCTGCCGTCACCGGGCAGCGCAGCGGCAAATGCGATCAGATCCGGATTGAGGTCGAATGTCTGGCCGGCCGAGATCACCCCGCCGAGGCGCAGAATCACCCAGTCCAGCGCCGAGGCCGTCAGGATGTCCTCGGCCTCGCATTTGTGGCCGCCGTACAGATCATTGGGTCGACGCGGGGTGCTCTCGTTCAGAAGGTCGTTCTGCGAGTGCGGATTTCGAGAACCGTAAACCGCGATCGACGACGCCAGCGCGAAACGCGGTGACGCCTGGCTCGCCAAGCAGGCGTCGACGAGGTGTCGTGTCGCGTCGACGTTGACCGCCCGCGCCAGCTGCGGACGCGCATAACAGAACGGCGGGATCAGCGCCGCAAGGTGGACCACTGCCTCTGGCTGTGTCGTGGCGACCAGTTGTGACGACGCTGACGCAGTGGTCAGATCGCACCAGCGAACATCGAGCGAACCGCTGGTCGTCGCTGCATGTACCTGCAGCGACGCGACCACCCTGTGGTTGTCTTTGACGTCGAGATCTGTTGCGGTGACACTGTTCCCGCGATCGAGCAACTCCCGAACGACCGCGGATCCGACGAGACCGCAAGCCCCGGTGACCAACGTCTTCATGGTCCCAACCCACTATCCCAGCGAGATGCCGAGTTTGTCGGCCATCACGCGAACCATGTGCTGGACCCCGACCTCGTTACGGCCGATCAGCATGTGGTCGTGTTGGCCACGCCGGACACCCTCCCCACATTGGGGGAGCATGGCGAAATCCTCGTCACGGACGGCGGAATGCACCTGGGAGAAGATCCCGTCGTACAGTTCGCGTTGCTCGTCGGTGGTCGCCGGGTAGCGAGCCATCCAACTGTGGCGCACCGTGCAGCGGGTGGCTGACTTCTCCGGCAGGATGTCGATCACCTCGACGCCGACGGGGCTGTTGGCGAGGATCAGGTTCGGATAGACCCAGTAGATGATGCCCATCTGCGCAACCGGGTCCCAGTTGTCGGCAGGTTCGGTGCCCTCGAGCTGTCCGATCCAGTTGAACGGGAAACCGATCCGGTGATGGTCACCGAACTCGTCGTAGACATGGGTGTTGGCGAGGGTGTTCATGCCGATGAGACTGTTGCCGTGCACGAACGGGAAATGATATCCCTCGGCGAACGCCTCGAGCGCACCCTTCCAGCTGACGTCCGAAGTCAGTAACCTCTCGTCGTGGTAGCGGAAATCTTGGTAATTCCATTGTGCGAGTTCAGCTCCCATCGGTCCGAGATGTGAGTCGAGGTCGATGGTGGCGTCGGCCGACAGCACCGCCCAGATGAATCCGTGGCGTTCCTCGCTGGGCAATTCGACGAGACCGTAGTCGTCCCGGTTCATCGAGTCGAATCCCGCAGCGCCCGGTACGCCCTTCAATCGCCCCGTGTTGTCATAGACCCACGCGTGGTACGGGCAGGTGAACCGGCGTGCATTTCCCGAACCGCACGCAGGCATCGCACCGCGGTGGCGGCAGTAGTTCAGCAGCACGTGCGCGGTACCCGAGCGGGAGCGGGTGATCAGCAGCGAATCGCCGATCACCGAGCGGACGACGTAATCGAACTTGTCGGGGATCTGTGCACTGGCGAGGACTGGGATCGGCACCCGACGCAGGATCGTCGATTCTTCGCGGTCGGTCAGAGAGTCGTCGCGGTAGTAGTCGAGCGGCACGCGCAATGTGTCGGCGGCCATGTCGGTGGTTTGCGTCGATGCGAGTTCGAGGGCGCGACGGGTGAGGTCCCAGCCGAGCGGCGTGGGCTCGGTGGCGAGTCCCTCGGGTGATGTGGTGGTCATCGGGCTGCTGACCTCCTCGTTGTCATGGGTATCGAAGGTGTGGTGCGCAATAGGCGCGCGGCAAATGTGATCGCGGCCATGCGGTAGACCATACACTGTCTCGGGGAAGTGTCTAGTCATTTTGGGGCTTGAGTGACATAGCCTGTCGATGACGCCACTTGAGAGGGTGACCTATGCGAACGCACGGCTGGTCCGGCGCCGCGCCGAACGATGACGAGGAAGCGGTCGAGCGGATCCTGACGGCAGCGATGGAGATGATGGACGAGCGGGAACTGGTCAACATCCTCCAGATCTCGCGCCGACTGGGAGTGACGCGCCAAACCGTGTATCGCTACTTCGACTCGAGCGGGGCGATCCTGCAGGCGGCCGCCGAGCGCAGTACCTCCGGGTTCCTCCGCGAACTCTCCGCGGCGATGGACGGGGTGACCGATCCCGCCGACGCGGTGGTCGAGGGCATTGCGGTGACTCTCGAATTGCTGCGCAGCAACCAGAGATTCGCACTGTTGTTTGGGCGGGAGGAGTCGTCGCGATTCCTCGCAGAGGTCACCTCGCCGGGAGCAATTGCACTGGGTAGGTCGATCATCGGCGAGTTCGACGTCGACTGGGCGACTGCCGGCTGGTCCGACGGCGACCTGGATGAACTGGTCGAGCACATGCTCCGGATGTTGCAGACCCTGATCGCCGACCCCGGGCATCCGCCGCGTCACGGTGGCGACCTCAGGGCGTACCTGCGCCGCTGGGTGGCGCCGAGCGTCGCAGCACCGCAACGTAATCCGATCCCGGAATGTAGCCGGTGAGGCCGGTGTGCGGGCCGGGTCCCCGCGACGGAAACGGCTCAGGCACACCTGCACACTCGGTCGCCGTTGTGCACCCGGACCGGCCGCGCGTCGATTGGGCTGAGTTCGAACGGTTCGCGATCGCCGAAATAGTTGCAGCGGTGGCGAAGTGGACTTCCTCGAATGCGACTCGGGTACCGCGGCGCGCTGCCCTCTTCGACTTCCACGTCCGCGACATGCTCATCCTGTTCCCGTCGGTTGCCATCGACGACGAGCCCGCCAGGCATCCGGACTGGTGTCCCGAAGAATGGTCGTGGCAACACGATCCGGGACGTGACGCCGATGCGTGGGCCGGTCGGGTCACCGCGAGTATCGGTTCCGGTGGCGGGCGGTGGGAAGGGGTCGTCGAACGGTACTTCGCCGCACTGGTGACCGCGAGCCACGAGGCGGCGCGCTACCTGCGGGCGATGGAGGCGGTCAGTCCCGACTTCCTCATCGTGGTCCTCAACGGAGACGACGAGCAGATCGTGCGGAGTGTTCCGCCCGAGAGGCTCGTGCAGGAGTTTCCCGCCATCGCAGCCAGACGGTTGGAGAACGCCCGGCTGGCGGCACTGTCGCCGGCTGCTCGAACCGACGAGCTGATGAGGGCGATCGCCGAGCCGCAGTCCTCGCCACTGATCCGCGCGGATGCCATCGGCCTGCTGATGGAGTGCGGACCGGCTGCGGTGGCTGCGGTGGCCGCGCGGATCTGTGACGTTGTGCCGGCGGACGGCCTGGACTGGTGTGCGGTCCTCGACGCGTTGAGCGCGATACCCGACGATGTCGCCGCGCAGCTACGGGACGTCGTGGGCACCACCGGCCGACCCGAGGCCTACCGCGCGAGGGTGGCGTCGTCGATGGGATGGCTCGGGCGCCTCGGCGAGATTGTCGACCTGATGTCAGATATGTCCGACGAGGTGGTCCTGTCGGTGCTGTCGCGGCGATACCTCGCCGATCACCTCAACGGTGGGCTCGAATACGCCTCGCTCGAACGGGTATTGGCGAGCCGACCGCATCTCGATCACGTTCTTGCGACACAACTGTCACCGTCGAGGATGTTCGCGATCGGCGAAGGCGAAGTCGGGGTAGCGATGGCGGGTCTGTCCTCGCGATGGGTTTTCGTCCGCCGTCACGCGGCGACCGTGCTACTCACCGTGCACGTCTGAGCGCTGTCGCGGGACGAGCATGGCTCCGATCAGGCAGGTGATCCCGAAACAGGCCACCGTTACCCACGGCCAGAACGTGACGTGGACGGAATCGGTGTCGACGTCCGCCGACCGCCGCAACTGAAGTGGTGGGTGTGGAACACCGAACTGTCGACGTCGCACCCGGCGTTGGGAGTGGTTCCCTACCTCAACATCACGGTCTTCACCCTCGTGGATCCACGAATGCGGGGCCGGGGCCTGTCGTTCGATCCCGTACTCGGGACCGGACGGTGAAGGCCGCACATCCGATGACCACGCAACCACCGACTGTGAGCGCCGGGGTCAGCTGCTCCCCGAGAAGGACGACGGCCCAGATCACGCTGAGGACCGGCTGCACGAGCTGGATCTGACTGACCGTGGTCATCGGGCCGATCGCCAGTCCGCGATACCAGGCGAAGAAGCCGAGGAACATGCTGATCCCCGCGAGATACAGGAACGCACCCCATTGTCCGGGCGTCGCATGCACCGGGCGGGTACCCAGCGCAACCGTTGTGGCGGCGAGCATTACCGGCGACGCGAGAATCAGGGCCCAGCAGATCGTCTGCCACGAGCCGATCTCGCGGGACATCCGACCGCCTTGGGCGTAGCCCAGTGCGCCGAGCGCGACCGCCGCCACCAGGTACACGTCGCTGACGCCGCCTCCGCCCAGCGATCCGTGTGCCACCACGGTGAACCCGACGGTCGCGATCACACCCAACGTCGCACCGAGCCAGAACCTCGGTGTCGGGCGCTCGTGGGTGAGCAGGACGGCGACCACCGCTGTCGCCGCGGGCAGCAGACCGATGACGACGGCCGCATGTCCCGCAGTGGTCTGCCGCATGGCGAGGGACGTCAGGATCGGGAAGCCGGCGACCACACCCACCGACACCGGGACCAGCCGTAACCACTGCCCGGGCGACGGGACAGGGACACGGCGAACGAGGAGGACGACGGCGGCGAGAGTTGCGGCGATGACGGCTCGTCCGCAGCCGATGACGATCGGGTCGAGGCCGGCGCCCGCGTCGCCACCGACGGCTATCCGCGTGAACGGGAGGGTGAACGAGAATGCGACCACGCCCAGCAGTCCCCAGGCGAGGCCGTGGGTGGTGGTCGGACCCTGGCGGGAAAGCGGTGGGCGTGACGGCGCGATAGCGCTACTATTAACATTCATGTCTGACGATAGCAGTGACCGGATCGTTCGTCACCTGCGTTCCCTGGCGGCCTCCGCGACGCCGGGAACGCGGCTGCCCTCCACCCGCGAGATCGCCGCGCAGTTCGGTGCCGGCCCGGTCACCGTGCAGCGTGCGCTGGCGATCCTCGTCGCCGACGGCGTCGTCGACACCCGCCCTGGTCTGGGCACCTTTGTCCGCGCGCGGCCGGCGGCCGGCCGGGGTGCGGATGTCGCGTGGCAGACCGCGGCACTCGGGCCGCGGCGCTCGGGTGCCTCGCCGGTGGGGTCGACTTTGCGGCAGGTGCCGCACGACACCATCGCGATGCATTCGGGCTATCCGGATGCGTCACTGCTACCGAGGCGCGAGGTGGCCGCCGCACTCGGACGTGCGGCTCGTCGGGAGGAGAGCTACCGCCGACCGCCCGTTGCCGGACTGCCGGAACTACGTGCCTGGTTCGCCGGCGAGGTGAGCGAGGCGGGGTCCGACGGTGGATCGGCGTGGCACGAGTCCGAGGTGATGATCGCCTCCGGTGGTCAGGCGGCGCTGGCTGCGAGCTTTCGGGCGCTCGCCGCGCCGGGCGAGCCGATCGTGATGGAATCACCCACCTACTGGGGTGCGATCGGCGCGGCCCGGCAGGCGGGACTGGTGATCGTTCCGGTGCCACGCGTCGACGGCGCACCCACCGCAACCGACCTCGACGCGGCGTTCGCGTCGTCGGGGGCGCGGCTGTTCTACGCCCAACCCAATTACGCCAATCCGACCGGCGATCAGTGGACCGGCGCCCAGCGTGCCGAGATCCTCGACGTCGTCGCCGCGCATCGGGCCTTCGTGATCGACGACGACTGGGCCCACGACTTCGGCATCGATCGGCCCGCACGTCCGCTGGCCAGTGCCGACGTCCACGGACATGTGGTGTACATCCGGTCGCTGACCAAGTCGATGTCGCTGACCATGCGGGTGGCGGCGGTGATGGCCCGCGGTCCGGCCCGGCTGCGGATCGAGCAGGCCCTGGCGCATTCGGATCTGTTCGTGTCGCCGATCCTGCAGGCCGCGGCGCTCGACGTCGTCAGCAGGCCGGCGTGGCGTCGGCACGTCAAGGCGCTGTCGCGTGGACTCGGCGAGCGACGCGACGCGCTCGTCGGGGCACTGCGGTCGGCCGGATTCGACGTCACCCCGCCCGGCGGTGGGCTGCATCTGTGGGTGCGGCTCGAGGGTGCTCGCGGCCTCGACGACGTGCCGGACCCCGACGTCGTCGCCGCGCGGGCGCTGGCCGCGGGCCTGGCGATCTCGTCGGGTGGGGAGTGGTTCCCGGCCGAACCAAACGGCTCCTTCGTGCGGCTGACCTATGGGGCCACCGGGGTAGAACGCTACGACGAGGCGGTGCGGATTCTCGTCGAGAGCCGGTGAGCGGGCGGCCACGCCGGGCTGCGCCGAGGGCGTTTTGGGTTCGACGTCGCCGATGTTCTACACTGAAGTGTCTCGATTGACTTTGACTTGCGCGCTACCCGTAGGGTGGCGCGTTGGTTTTGTCGGCAAGCGTTCGCACCGGGGTGACCGGTCGAAGGCTGAGGGAGATCCGTAGGGTGGATCGAGACGGTGACCATCGACGCTCGGAGAGTTACTCCCCGGACGACGACCGTCACAAAGGGGCGTAGCTCAACTGGCAGAGCAGCGGTCTCCAAAACCGCAGGTTGCAGGTTCAAGTCCTGTCGCCCCTGCCCTGGAGAGGGCATACGTAGACGAGAGGAACCTCGAAGGTGAGCAAGCGAGATCGAGCCGCCCGCGCCAAGGATGCCGCGGAGGAGACCGCCGACACGGCGGCCGACGAGCTCGATGTGGCCGATGCCGCCGCCGAGGATTCCGACGACACGAGCGCTGAGAAGAAGACCTCGCTGACCAAGGACGCGGAGGCCGAGAAGGATCTCCGGCCGACGGGTAAGCGGTCGGGGCGTCGTCGTTCTGCGTCTGCCACCGACAGCTCCGACGACGACACCGATTCCGCTGGCGGAACCGCGGTCGCCGTCAAGGAACGCAAGAAGAAGGCGTCTCCTGCGGAGAGCCGCAATCCGATCGTTCGGATCTGGGTCTTTCTGCAGCAGGTCGTCTCCGAACTGAAGAAGGTCATCTGGCCGACGCGACGCGAGATGATCACCTACACCGTGGTCGTCCTGGTCTTCGTCATCGTGATGACCGCCTTCATCTTCGGTATCGACCTCGCCTTCGCGAAGGGCGTCCTCTGGCTGTTCGGCTAGCGACTCACCACAGGTGAGTTCGCCGGTCGGTCGGAGGGTGCCAACCGGAACGGTCCGAGTGGCCGACCCGGGAAGGTCCCAGCGATGACGGCCGACCCGAACACATGAAAGAGGAGCGTGGGCTGCAGTGAGCACCCCGGACAACACCGAAACGACTGAGTTCGACGCCGCTGACGTCGTCGTCGATGAGGCTGTTGACGACGTCGTCGTCGATGACGCTGTTGACGACGCTGTCGTCGATGAGGCTGTCGACGAGACCGACGAGCCGGGCGTCGACGCGCAGGCCGAGGCCGCCGAGGACGAGCTGGCTGCCGTCGAGGGTGGCGAGGCCGCCGTCGAAGCTGCCGACGAGGCCGCGGACGCTCCCGCCGACGAGCCCGAAGAAGAGGTCGACCCCGCCGAGGAACTGCGCAAGCAACTGCGTCGCGCGCCGGGCGAGTGGTACGTCGTCCACAGCTACGCCGGCTACGAGAACAAGGTCAAGGCCAACCTCGAGACCCGCGTGCAGAACCTCGACGTCGGCGACTACATCTTCCAGGTCGAGGTCCCGACCGAAGAGGTCACCGAGATCAAGAACGGCCAGCCCAAGAAGGTCAACCGCAAGGTGCTGCCCGGCTACATCCTGGTGCGCATGGACCTCAACGACGAGTCGTGGGGCGCGGTGCGCAACACCCCGGGCGTCACCGGCTTCGTCGGAATGACCTCCAAGCCGTCGCCGTTGAGCCTCAACGAGGTGCTGCAGTTCCTGCTGCCGCGCACCGAGGCCAAGAAGACTCCGGCCAAGGCGGCGTCGGCCGGCGAGAGTGTCGAGGCGGCAGCCGCTGCGGTCACCTCGACCATCGAGGTCGACTTCGAGGTCGGCGAATCGGTCACCGTCATGGACGGCCCGTTCGCCACGCTGCCCGCGTCGATCTCGGAGGTCAACGCCGAGCAGCGCAAGGTGAAGGTGCTCGTCTCGATCTTCGGTCGCGAGACCCCGGTCGAGCTCGGGTTCAATCAGGTCGAGAAGATCTGACCCTTCGAGGCTCGCTTCGCTCGCACCTCAGGGAACGGGCAGAACGTTCGGAGAACGACATAAGAACTTCCACGCCTCCAGCGGACGTGGATTTGCAAGGAACAGAACAAGGAACTAGAGATGCCTCCCAAGAAGAAGAAGCTCGCCGGGATCATCAAGCTCCAGATCCAGGCAGGCGCCGCCAACCCGGCCCCGCCCGTGGGTCCGGCGCTTGGTCAGCACGGCGTGAACATCATGGAGTTCTGCAAGGCGTACAACGCCGCGACCGAGTCGCAGCGTGGCAACGTCGTGCCGGTCGAGATCTTCGTGTACGAAGATCGCTCCTTCGACTTCAAGTTGAAGACCCCGCCGGCCGCGAAGCTCCTCCTCAAGGCCGCAGGCCTGCAGAAGGGCTCCGGCGAGCCGCACGTCAAGAAGGTCGGCAAGGTCTCGATGGACCAGGTCCGCGAGATCGCCAAGACCAAGGCCGAAGACCTCAATGCCAATGACATCGACCAGGCCGCGAAGATCATCGCCGGTACTGCTCGGTCCATGGGCATCACCGTCGAAGGCTGAGATCTCGATACGCCCTCGGCTGGCGCCTCGGGCTACTCGATCAGCGGAAACAATCCCCGTGGGAGGGCCGGCTCGGTCCGCACCACACACCCGTCGTGACGACGGAGAAAGAACAGAGCAATGAGCAAGAAGAGCAAGGCCTACACGGCAGCAGCCGAGAAGGTCGACAAGTCCAAGCTCTACAGCCCGCTGGAGGCTGCTGAGCTGGCCAAGGACACCTCGTCGAAGAACACCGACGCGACCGTCGAGGTTGCGATCCGGCTGGGCGTCGACCCCCGCAAGGCGGACCAGATGGTTCGAGGCACCGTCAATCTGCCCCACGGGACCGGTAAGACCGCCCGCGTGATCGTGTTCGCCGTCGGCGACAAGGCCGCCGAGGCCACCGCCGCCGGAGCCGACGAGGTCGGCGCCGAGGATCTCATCGAGAAGATCCAGGGCGGCTGGCTGGACTTCGACGCCGCGATCGCCACCCCGGATCAGATGGCCAAGGTCGGCCGCATCGCGCGTGTCCTCGGACCGCGTGGCCTGATGCCGAACCCGAAGACCGGCACCGTGACCCCGGATGTCACCAAGGCCGTCAACGACATCAAGGGCGGTAAGATCAACTTCCGCGTCGACAAGGCAGCCAACCTGCACTTCGTCATCGGCAAGGCATCGTTCGACGCCACCAAGCTGGCGGAGAACTACGGCGCCGCGTTCGACGAGATCATGCGTGCCAAGCCGTCGGCTGCCAAGGGTCGCTACATCAAGAAGATCACCGTCTCGACCACCACCGGCCCGGGCATCCCGGTCGACCCGGCGGTCACCCGGAACTTCGCCGAGGCTCCGCAGGCCTGATCTGCGTAGTCGCTTGTAGCGCAACAGCTTCGATGCCCCCGATCACCAATGGTGGTCGGGGGCTTCGGTGTTGGTGGGGGTGTCATATCGCATCGCATCGCCGATGATGCTGGGGGAAGCCGATATAACCGGGATGAATACGCCTACTCGCGACAATTATTGACGTGAGTCGGCTGAGCGGTCCCGGTTATATCTGGTTGGTGGCGGTGTGAGCGTCGGCGTAGAGGCCGGCGCCGTTGGCTGTGTCGTAGAGGCGGGGGCGGGTGCGGTCGACGAGGGCTTCGATGCCGTGCATCTGTGCGGCGTAGCGCGTCGCATCACCGATCATGCTGCGGGAGCCGATATAACCGGGATGAATACGCCTGCTCGCGACAATTATTGACGTGAGTCGGCTGAGCGGTCCCGGTTATATGTGGTAGGTCGGGGTAGGCGACGAATTACTCGGCGACGCATCGCTGTGCGAACGCGATGATCTCGCCGGCGACGTCGTCGCGGATCTCGGGTTCGTTGTGCACCTCGTGGCGGAAACCGGTGTAGACACGGGTGCGCACGTCGGGGTGGCCGGTGCCGATGAGGCGGTTGGCGACGTGATAGGCGCCTTCGCCGTAGTTGGTCACCGGGTCGGCGTCGCCGGCGAGGATCAGCACCGGCAGGTCGGGGCGAGCGCCGGCGTAGAAGCCGTCGCCGTTGGCGGTGTCGTAGAGGTCGACGAAGCCGCGGATGAAACGCACCGACATCGGGGCGCCGAAATTGTTGAACGGATCGGTGGCGTGATCGCGGACGACGTCGGCGTTGCGGGCAACCCAATCGGTCGGACCCGGATTCTCGCCGTAGCGGGAGACGAAACCGTCGAACAGCGCGCCGAGATACGCCTCGCCGACCGGGGATTCCGGATCCGGTTCGGCGGCAAGGGCGGTGCGGTCGACGAGGCTCTCGATGCCGTGCATCTGCGCGGCGATGCCGCACAGGATGAGGCCGGCGACGCCGTCACTGCCGCCGGCGACGAGGCCTCGGGCGATCATCGAACCCCACGAGTGTCCGAAGATGACATACGGCAGGTCGGGGAACTGCTCGCGGACCCGGGCGGCGAGGGTGCGTTCGTCGGCGAGGACCACCTCGTCGGCGTTGTCGCCGGCGTCGCCCCAGATGCCGGTGGTCATCGCGGTCTTGCCGTGGCCGGCGTGATCGTCGGCGGCCAACACGAAGCCGGCGTCGAGGAGCTTGGTGATCAGCGGCAGGTAGCGCCGCGAATGCTCACCGAGGCCGTGGATGAGATGGATGATCCCGACCGGTGGGCGCACCGGCACGTAGATCCAGCCGAAGATGGTGTCGCGCCCGTTGTGTGAGGTGAACTCGACCTCGTGAAGTGACATCGTTGTCCTCTCCCAGCGCGCCGCGGATGCGACGGTTGGGGCAAGGCTAACAGCGACGCCCGGGGTGCCGGGAGCGGTTGACGCATCACACCGTCTCGGGTTGCGCCTCCACCTGCTTGATCGGTCCGGTGAACCACTTCTTCACCGACACATGCCAATACACGTACAGCAGGATCAATGCGCCGCCGACGAGCAGCGGGGTGTAGTTGACGTACTTCCAGGCGAAACCCGGATCCCAGGGCATGCCGCCGAGGGAGGTCGGGAACAGGGCGATGATCGAGGTGAGTGCGATCTCGATCAGGGCCAGCGGGGCGATCCACTTGTACTTGGAACCCAGAGTCCAGGAACCGGCCTCGAAGTCGTCACCGGCCTTCCAACGGAAGAAGATCGGCACCGCGAAGCACAGGTAGAGACCGACGACGCCGATCGAGACGACCGCGAAGAAGGCCACCGGCACGGGTGCCCCGTTGATGTCGACGGGGACGAGGGCGGGCAGCGTGATGATGGCCGCGACGGCCGCGGTGATCATGACGGCGTTGGCGGGCATGCCGTTGGCGCGCACCTGCGACCACAGTTTGTGGCCGGGAACGGCGCCATCGCGGCTGAACGCGAACATCATTCGCGACGCGCTGGTCTGGCAGGCGGCGGTGCAGAACAACTGCCCGGCGGTCGAGATCAGCAGCACCAGTCCGGCCCACTTGGAGCTCAGTGCCTGGCTGAAGATGGTGGCGACCGCACCGCCCGACGCCGATACGGCGTCGGAATCCTGTACGGCGAAAAGGAAACTCAGCAACAGAATCCAGCCGCCGATGGCCGAGTAGGCGATGGACCGCCAGATGCCCTTGGCGGCGGCTCCGGCGGCACCCTTGGTCTCCTCGGAGAGATGCGCGGACGCGTCGTAGCCGGTGATCGTGTACTGGGTGAGGATCGCCGAGATCGGCAGCACGTACAGGATGAACCCGGCGGGGGAGGTCTCGCTACCGAAGATCCCGGAATTGTTGATGGTCTTGGCGAACACGTCGGAGAACGACGCGTGCTGATCGGGGATGAGGAAGAGGATGAGAATGACTGCGGCAGCACCGATCACGTGCCACCAGACGGAGATGTTGTTGATCGCCGACAGCAGGTGCCCGGAGAAGATGTTGATCAGGGCGGCGACGGCCAGGATGATCAGGAAGATGATGAACACCCGGGTCAGGCTGTAGCCGTCGAGCCAGGACTGGCTGAAGGTGCCGAGGGTGAGATCGAGGAAGGTGGCTGCGCCGTAGGCCACTGATGCGAGGATGGCGACGAGGCCGATCAGGTTCAGCCAGCCGGTGTAGAAGCCTGCCTTGGCGCCACCCAGTTTCGAGGCCCACCAATAGATTCCACCCGACGTCGGGTATGCCGACACCAGCTCGGCCATGCAGAGGCCGATGAGCAGGATGAAGATCGACACGATCGGCCAGCCCCAGGCGATGGCGGCCGGGCCGCCGTTGTTCCAGCCGAGCCCGAACGAGGTGAAGCAGCCCGCGAGGATCGAGATGATGGAGAAGGAGATCGCGAAGTTGGAGAAGCCCGACCATGATCGGTGGAGTTCCTGGGTGTAGCCGAGGCGGGCGAGGTGGGCCTCGTCGTCGGAGTATTGTTCGTGGCCCTCGGGCATGACGTGTCCTTCGCGTTCTTCGGTGGTTCGGCGAGCGACACTGCTCTGTCCGAAACATAGACCGCGTTGACCCCGGGTGCTGGGTGGTGTCCGATGTGCCGGGTATGCGCGGTCGCGGCGGCACGGTTGTCCCGGCCCTCCTGTCAGGTGCCTGTGGCTTCGAACCCTTTGGTGGTCCGGCAGGAGTGCCGGGCGTAATCGCCGACCGGACTTTATCGATCGATGTGAAGGTGGTTGTTGGTGGTGCGTCGCTTACGGATGATGATGTGTGTCGGAGCATCTACGGTGGTGGCCGCGCCGTTCGCGGTGGCGGTCCCGGCCGACGCGGCGACGACGTACGCCAACTGTGCCGCTCTCAACGCCGACTACCCACATGGAGTCGGCAAGGCCGGTGCGGTCGACTCGACGTCGGGCACACCGGTCACGAACTTCACCGTCAACGACGACGTCTACAAGGCGAACACGGCCCGCGACCGTGACAAGGACGGGATCGCCTGCGAGAAGCATTGAGCTGAGCGCTGTCAGTGGTGTGGTGAGCGCTGTCAACGCAGGAGAGAGCGCTGTCAACGCAGGAGAGAGCGCTGTCAACGTGGGGGAGAGCGCTGTCAACGTGGGGGAGAGCGCTGTCAATGTGGGGGAGAGCGCGGTCAACGTGGGAGAGAGCGCTGTCAGTGGTGACGAGGGCGCGATCAGCGCAGGGCCGCGGCGAGTTCGTCGACGTGCTCGACGAGCTCGGCGCCGTCGCGGGCACTGACGAAGGCGTCGCAGTACTCGATGTAATCGGCCAGGGCACAGCCGGTTTGGTTCCAGTAGCGCCGCGGTTCCGGGGTGATCCAGGCGATGCGGTGCACGCGGCGGGACAGCTCGGCGAACTGGTCGACGCGTGGGTCGAAGCCGTTGCTGCGGGCATCTCCGGCGACCACCACCGAGGTGCGGGGACCGATGAGATCGCCGTATCGGGCCAACAGATGCGTCAGCATGGTGCCGTAGTCGCTGGTGGCGGCGAGGTCGAGGCCGTCGGCGGCGAGGACCGACGTGAGCGCGGACTCGCCGTCGCTGCGTCGAAGCTCGTCGGTGACGCGGATCGGGTCGTCGACGAAGGCGATCACCTCGCAGCGGTCGCCGTGCCGATGCAGTGTCTGCGCGAGGCGGAGCAGGAAGCCGGCGACCGGCCGCACCGATAGTGACACGTCGACCAGCAGCAGCAGCCGGACCGGGCCGGGCCGGGTGGTGCGGCGCCAGAGTTCCAAGGGCACACCGTCGGTGGCGACGGCCGAACGCATGGTGCGACGCATGTCGAGGCCACCCCGATCGGTGTGGCGGACGGTGCGCAGGGGGGCGCCGCGCATCCGCTGGATGAGGCGATGGCAGGCGCGGTCGATGTCGGCCTGATCGGAGGTGACGGGGCGGTCGTCGGAATCGTCGGGATCGGTGGCGGCCGCCTCGCCCAGGCGCTGTGAGAGCGCTTCCACGAATGCCTCGAGGGCGCGCTCCAACTCGGCGCGCTCGCGGTCGTCGAGGCCCTCGGCGCCGTCGGTGCCGTAGGCGCGCCGGGCGTCGTAGGCGTCGAGCGCCGCGAGAATGGCTGCGGCACCATCGATTCCGAGAGGGGTGCCGTGGACGCGGGTGGCGGTGCCGACGAGTTCGCCGACGGTCGAGGAGTCGGCCTCGTCGACGTCGATGGTGAAGGTGACGCCGCCGGGCACCGACCCGGAGTTCTGGTCGACGCCGAGTTCCTCGGTTCCCGCCGACACGGTGAAGTCGTTCTCCTCACGGTGCGCGCTCTCACCGCGACGTTCGGCCGCGTCGGGGTCGTCGACCATCAGATCACCGATCTCGTCGGTGTGTTCGTCGGCGCCGATCCGTCGTGCGGCGCCGGTGAAATCCTCGTCCCACACGATGTCGTCGGGGAGGTCGGCGGCCGCGCCGCGGGGCCGGGGCAGTGGCTCATCGTCGTCGGGAATGTCTGCGCCGCCGAAGAAGACGTCGAAGGCGTACTCGAAACCCGCTGTCTCGTAGTCGTATTTGACGCTCACCGAACGCAGGCCGGCCCGCAACCGGTGTGGGTCGGCGCCGCCGATGATGCCGATGACCCGGCGGATCTCGATGACCTCCGCGGGGGAGACGTTCACCCCGAAGCGGCGCAGGACCCGGCCGAACAGGACGGCCAGGCGGTCGACGGTGTTCTCCCGCGTCGGCTCGAGGGATGAATGATGTTGTGGGGACGCCATTGTCGCCGGCCTCGAGCCTCAGCGCCGGGCCGAACTGCGGGCGCGTCCGGCGCCGAAGGCGGTGGCGGTCACCGAACCCGCCGGACCCGACCCGTCGGTGCCGATCGGTGCCGAGCCCGATGACGTTGCCGCGGTGGGGGTGTGGAGTTCGCGGCGCGCGAGATCGAGATCGCTGCCGAACTTGACCAGCAGAGACAACAGCGCGCGGTCGAGGACGGTGCCGTCGGCGTCCCGGGTATCGGAGAGGAACGACGCGGCGCGGGCTGCGTCGATGACCTCGGCGATGGACGGGCTCTTGCGTAGCGGCAGATCACGCAGGCGGCGGGCGAGGTCGACGATCTCGGTGATGACCGACTCCTCCACCTCGGGGGCGCGGACGCCGACGATGCGGCATTCCCGCGCGGCGTCGGGGTAGGCCACCTGGAAGTGCAGGCAGCGGCGTTTGAGGGCGGGGGACAGTTCACGAGTGTCGTTGGAGGTCAGGATGACCCACGGTGCGGAGCGTGCGGTGAAGGTGCCGAGTTCGGGGACGGTGACCTGCCGTTCGGCGAGCACCTCGAGCATCACCGCCTCCATCGCCTCGTCGGTGCGGTCGACCTCGTCGACGAGCAGGACCGTCGGCGTGGCCGAGCGGATCGCGGCCAGCAGCGGGCGGGCGACGAGGAAATCCTCGGTGTAGACGCCGACCTCGGTGCGGGCCAGCGCCGCCGACGCCGCGGCGAGGGTGGGTTGTTCGGCCAGCTCGGCGCCGATGCGGTCGCGCAACATCTGCACGTGCAGGAGTTGGCGGGCGTAATCCCATTCGTAGAGGGCGCGTGATTCGTCGAGTCCCTCGTAGCATTGCAGGCGGATCAGATCCCGACCCGATGCTGCGGCAAGGGCTTTGGCCAGTTCGGTCTTGCCGACGCCGGCCGGTCCCTCGAGCAGCAGTGGCCGGTCGAGCAGGGTGGCCAGGTGGACGACCACGGCGAGGTCGGCGTCGATGAGGTACCCCTGGCCGGCCAGCGCGTCGACGATGTCGTCGACGCTCTCGAATTCGGTGGACGGGCCGGGCAGGGCCGAGGGTTCCGACATGGCTCCTCTTCGCGACGGTGCGGTGATCAAAGGTATTGGGGCAGAGCGGGTGTTGGGGGAGGAAAGGTGTGGATCGGTCCGGGTGAAGGGTCAGGTCAATGACCTCACCCGGACCGATCCACGTGTCCCGGGAGTTGCTCAGGCTCCCGGGGGTCTCGATACGCCGCGGCCTCGCTTCGCTCGGTCGAGGCTACTCGACCGGCGAGAGGTCGGGCTCGTTCGGCGGGCAGTGTGCTCGACCGGCGAGAGGTCGGGCTCGTTCGGCAGGTAGTGCGCTCGGCCGGCGAGAGGGGGCGGCTCGACCGGCCGAGCGCGGCGAACTACCTCAGTAGCTGCCGGTCATCGCGTGGGTGACCATCGGGATGAGCGACTCGACGGTGCATTCGCGCGGGTTGCCCGGCGTGCACCAGTCGTCCATCATGTGCTCGGCGATGGCGCGGATCTGCTTGTCGGAGGTGTCCATGGTGTCGCCGCGGCCCTCGTACTTGCCGGTGTTCATCCGGTTCTTCTCGTAGCTGTTGACGCTGAGCTGACCGAAGTTGTCCGGGATGCCGAGGTCCTTGGACAGTCGGATGGCCTCCTCGACCGCGGCGTCGGCGGCCTGCACGGTGGTCATGTTGGTGGTGTCGACGCCGAGCAGCTTGGCGATGTCGGCGTAGCGCTTGTAGCGGCTGGGCAGGTTGTACTCCCACACGCGCGGCAGGGCGATGGCGTTGTTGAGGCCGTGGTGGCTGTCGTAGAACGCCGAAACCGCATGGGACAGTGAGTGAATGAGTCCGAGGCCGCCGGAGTTGAAGGCCTGTGCGGCGATGTACTGGGCGTGCATCATGCCGGTGCGGGCCTCGAGGTTGCGGGGCTCGTACACCGCGGTGCGCAGGTGATCGCGGATCAGCTCGATGGAGTACTTCGCGTTGCCGAGCGACGGGGCGAAGTCCAGGCGCGAGACGTAGGGCTCGGAGGCGTGGGCCAGCACGTCGAAGCCGCAGAAGGCGGTGAAGTGCTCGGGGCAGCTGTAGTACAGCAGCGGGTCGTCCATCGCGAGGTCGACGAGGCAGGTGTCGTCGAAGGCCACCCACTTGTGCGGCTTGTTCATGTCGGAGGTGTCGGTGATGACGTAGGCCCAGGAGGTTTCCGAGCCGGTGCCGGCCGTCGTCGAGACCGCGATGTGCTTGGGGTTCTCCTTGTTGGTGGCCTTGGAGAAGCCCTCGAACTCGTTGATGTTGCGGCCGTCGTGGGCGATCACCATGCGGGCGCCCTTGGCGGCGTCGTGGCTCGAACCGCCACCGACGGAGATGATGCCGTCGCACTTCTCGCTCTGGTAGAGCGCGGCGGCGTCCATGCAGTTGTAGTCCTTGGGGTTGGACTCGACCTTGTCGTAGAGGACGACGTCGACGCCCTGGTATTCGATCTTGCCCTTGAGTTCTTCGATGATGCCCGAGCCGCGCAGGCCGGTGGTCATCAGCAACACGCGGGTCATGCCGAGATTCTTGGCCTCGACACCGAGCATGTCGTGGGCGCCGACGCCGAGCTTGGCGTTGGGGAAGGGGTGGAAGTCCTTGATGGGGAAGTCCCAGATCTGATTCAGCTCGATGGCCATGAATCCTCAATCTCCTGTGTCGGTACGGGGTGACTCTTCGAGCATGTAGCGGTCGTCACACTTCCCACAAGAACACCTGAACACATACACAGATGATCAGTCCAGCAGGAGAGTGGGAAACTGTCCGGAAGGTCAGGTTCGCCGGTCATCCCTCTGGGCACCCCGGGAGAAAAGGGAACTCCCGTTCGGCAGCGTGAAGCTTGGGTGACAACAACCGCCGATGTGCGGCGTCGGCAAGGCGGATGCGATAGGACTGGAGGAGGGGCCGAGCGAGCGTGGAGGTAGTGATGGACACACGAGGGACGAAGCTGGCGATCATCGGGGCCGGCGCGGTCGGAACCGCCGTGGCGTACGCGTCGCTGATCCGGGGCGTCGCGCGCACGATCGCGTTGATGGACATCAACGAACCGAAGGTGACCGCCGAGGTCCTCGACATGTCGCACGGACTGGAGTTCGTGCCGCGCACCGACATCATCGGCGGCGCCGACATCTCGGTGTGCGCCGACGCCGACGTGGTGGTGTTCACCGCCGGCGCCAAGCAGAAGCCCGGACAGTCGCGACTCGAACTCGCCGAGGCGACAATCGGACTCACCCAGAAGATCATGCCGGGCCTGATCGAGGTGGCCCCCAATGCGATCTACATCATGGTGACCAATCCCGTCGACATCGTCACCTATGCGGCGCTGAAATACAGTGGACTGCCGCGTAATCAGCTGTTCGGGTCGGGTACCGTACTCGACTCGTCGCGGCTGCGCTTCCTCATCGCCCAGCATGCCGGGGTGGCGGTGCAGAATGTGCACGCCTACATCGCCGGTGAGCACGGCGACTCCGAGATCCCGCTGTGGAGTTCGGCATCTATCGGTGGTGTGCCGCTGACCGATTGGCAGCCACTGCCCGGCTACGACGCGATGGACGAGAAGGTGCGCGCGGAGATCCACCACGAGGTGGTGCACGCCGCGTACAAGATCATCGAGGGCAAGGGCGCCACCAACTATGCGATCGGCCTGGCGGCCACCCGCATCGTCGAGGCGGTCCTCAAGGACGAGCACCGCGTGCTGCCGGTGTCGACGGTGGCCTCGGGCTTCGAGGGACTCGAGGATGTGTGTCTGTCGCTGCCCACGATCGTCGACCGGGCCGGCGCCCAGATGCGGCTGGAGATCGCCATGTCCGAGAGCGAGCGCGAGGGGCTGATGAAATCGGCGGAGACGCTACGGGCGATGCAGGCGAAGTTCGGGTTGTAGACCCGGCGGGTTCGTCTCAGGGTTTGTGGACAATGTCGTCGGGGTGTGGATGACGTCGCCTCGGCGTGGAACCCGGCGCCCACCGAAATAGTCTGATCGGTATGCGCGATGACAAGTTGCTCACCCGGATCGCCGGACTGCTGCGCCAGGCGGAGAACACCGACAACCCGCACGAGGCGGAGACCTTCATGGCCGCCGCCCAACGATTGGCCACCGCGGCCTCGATCGACCTGGCGGTGGCGCGGGCGCACGATCCGGCCGCCCGGGCGAAGGCCACCCCGGTGTCACGGCAGATCGCCATCGGGGAGCCGGGCAAACGGGGCCTGAAAACCTACGTGCAACTGTTCGTCGCCATCGCGCGCGCCAACGATGTGACCGTCGACGTCGCGGGGAACTCGACGTTCGTGCTGGCCTACGGCTACGCCGCCGACATCGACATGTGCGAGGCGCTCTACACCTCCCTGCTGGTGCAGATGGTGGCGGCCAGCGACGCCTACCTGCGGTCGGGGGAGTATCGCGACGAGGAGTCGGCGCGGATCGTCCGACGGGGAAGCGGGTGGCGGGCGCGGCGGGTGGTGGAGCGAAAACCGTTGGCGCCCATTACTGCCCGGCTGAACTTCCAGTCGGCGTTCGCCGAACGGATCGGTAAGCGACTGGCCGTGGCGCGCGACGAGCAGCGTTCCGAGGCGATCGCCGGGGACGATCCGGAGGTGGCGGGTTCGGCGTCGTCGACGGCGGTGGTGTTGCGTAACAAGGAGATCGAGGTGACCGACTTCTACCGGTCGGAATCCACCGCACGCGGCACCTGGCGGCCGACGAGTGCGTCGGCGGGTTATTCGGCGGGGGCGCGGCAGGCCGGTGACCGGGCCGGTCGTCGGGCCAAGATCGGCGCCGACCCCCAATTCGGTGCGCCGCGTGGGCAACTCGGGTCGTGACGCGCCGTGGGCCGGTTCGGGGCGTGGCGAATCGGGTCCCGGTCAGTTCAGGGCGTGCTCGATGGCGTCCTCGTAGCGGGTCTGCTGCTCGTCGCTCACCGACGCGGGGAAGGTGACGACCACATTGAGGAGTTGGAAGGCGTCGGTGTGCTCACCCGCGTAGAGCTCGGCGCGGCCGGTGCTCTCGAACTGCATCAGGGTGAACTGCTCGGTGATCAGGATGCCGCCGCAACCGGCGTCGGAGCAGTCCTGCGCCGAACCGGTGTGACGCCCGGTGACCGGGAGCCCGGCGGCCGCGACGTCGTCGGCGAGGGTGTCCAGGGTGCCCGGCGCCGGGGCGTTGCTCACCGAGGTGGAATACGACGTGGCGTCCTCAACGGTGTTCTCCGTCGCCGCGCAGGCCGTCGGGATCGCGGCGAGGGCGACGAGGACCGCGGCCGTCGCGGCGCGCCTCATTCTTCTCGGATGCGTGGTGGGCGTCATCGTCGGCTCCCGTCTCCTTCTCGCGGTGCGTCGTCGGCTCCGCCTGTGGTACCGGATCATGGCGGGGACCGTCGCCCGCATCGGTGGACGTGGCGGGACGGACCCCGAACGCGATGCTAGCCGCAGGGGGGAAGGGGGTCGGCCGGCCGGTGAAGCGGGAGAGGTGACGGCCCAGGAAACCGTCGTCGGTGACGATGGTGTTCATGATGGTGGCCGAGGCCACCAGGATGCACGTGTAGAAGAACAACCAGCTGATGGTCACGAACACCACACCGAGCGTCCCGTAGTGGCGGGTGGTTTCCGGCATCGTGCGGGGCAGCACGACGCGGCTGCCGATGAGGTAGATGGTGATGAAGATCGAGGTGAGGACACCGTTGACCGCCAGGAGGCGCATCGGCACCTGCGTCGAGACGAGCAGACGGGGGATGACCGTCCATAGCACCGACCAGATGATGACGGTGCCGATGATCTCGAGGATCAGTCCGGTCACCCCGAAGCCGTACCAGGTGCGTCCGATCAGGCTGAACTCGTGTACCGGTGTGATCAGCCCCTGCGCGACGACGGCGGCGGGGATGAGAAACAGCACCGCCACCCAGCGCCACCAGCCGCGCCAGTTGAGTTTCTCGACCTGCCAGGCGGACAGGTACATGCGGCCCAGTGCGCGCGAGAGGGAGGTGGCGCCGGCGATCACCATGAGTGCGCCGAACCAGCCGAATGCGCCGAGCCGCTGCGTGGTGTCCACCGGCGGCAGGCCCAGGTTCTCCGGGTTCATCCCGAAGCCCTCGAAGGCCTTGTCCAGAAAGCGGCGACCGATCGGCACCGTCGTCATCAGGATCGCGAACGGCAGCACCGAGGTGAAGGCCTGGGCGGCGAGAGTCATCGCGCGGTCGGTGAGTCCGCTGGTCGCGATGTCGCCGATCATCCGCAGGATCAGACGGGCGCCGGGCACCTGCAGTCCCCGGTCGTACAGGGCGAGCCCGCGTTGCCGCATGCGCCCGAGGAATGGCGGCGACTGGACGGGGTCCATCGGTGATTCCTTTCGCGGGTGTGGCTGTGCAGATCGTAGTGGTCGCGCGCGACATCGACATGCGAGGTGTCGGCGTGGCGCCGATACCATCGGGCAGGTGAGCGCAGGGGAGCCGATCCGATGAGCCCGCGTGACGTGGGGCGCTCGCAGTTGTACGAGGCCGAACGGCTGGTGTTGCGCATGTTCGATCGGGCCGCGCAGGGGTCGGTCGGGACGTCGCGGACCGTGCAGATCGCCGGCACCGAACTGACGCTGCCCAGCGAGGCGCGGTTCTCGTCGGCCGATGCGGTCGGCGACTACGTTGCCCGGGTGTTGGCGATGCCCGCGGTGCGGGAACGATTCCCGCGGGCCGGTGTCCCGGTGACGGTGCGCGCCCGCCGGGGCTATCGGGCCGCCGAGTACCGCTGGGCGCTTGCCGAGATCGCGATCCCGGAAAGCCGCGAAGGGCGTTGGGCCCTAAGGGAATTGGTGGTGTTGCATGAGCTTGCGCATCACCTCGACGACGGCGACGGTCCGGCGCACGGGCGCGGATTCGTGCTGACGCTCACCGAGTTGGTCGGTACCGTTCTCGGGCCGGAAGCGGGATTTGTCTATCGGGTGATCCTGTCGGATTCCGGGGTGGGGTGATCTGCGGTCCCGGGTGTGGTGTCCCCGAGCTGCCCGCTACGGTGGGCGGCATGGGGCTTCCGATCTCCGGCGACGATCTCGTGCTGTCCGGTTCGTTCAATGTGCGTGACGTCGGGGGTTTGCCGACGGCCGACGGCCGGTCGGTCCGGCCCGGGATGCTGCTGCGGTCGGCGCACCTGGGGGACCTCGACGACGACGGCCGGGCGGCGTTGACCGCGCTGGGCGTCGACGAGGTGATCGACCTGCGCGCGCCGGCCGAATGCGACGCGGAGGGCTACGACGCGCTGCCCGGGCATGTGCGCGGGCGGGTGCTGCCGTTCGCGGTGGACCGTTCGAGTTTCTCCGCACGTGGCATGTCCGCCGACGCGGTGCGCGGCCACATGTCCGACATCTACCGCACCTACCCGAACCTTTCCGGGGCGTCGGCGGCGATCCTCGCGATCGTCGAATCGATCGCCGACGGACGATCGGTGCTGGTGCACTGCGCGGCCGGCAAGGACCGCACCGGCTGGGCGGTGGCGTCGGTGCTGCGGGCCGCCGGTGTGCCGGAGACGGCGGTGCACGCCGACTATCTCCGCAGCAACGACGCGGTGGATCACCTGCGGCAGATGGTGATTCGCCGACATCCGGATGCCGAATCGATTCCCGTCGATTACCTCGGAGTGCACGTCGACTACCTGCGGTCGGCGGATGCGGCGATGGCCGCGACACACGGTGACACGGCGGGATACCTGGCGGCGTGCGGGATCGGACCGGATCTGCTGACCCGCTTTGCGGAGCGGTTTGTGACCGACCACTGATCGAGGAGATTCGAGATCTGCTGGGGTGCGCGGCTTTTCGCTGGTCGAGCCGGGTCTAGGCCGGGTGGGTCGGGGCTGTGAGTTGTTGGGGTGGTCGGGTTGTCGGGTTGCGGGTGGTCTCGACCTCGACAAGCTCGGCCCGGCGGATACGCCCCTCGTTCCTCGGGGCTACTCGACCAGCAGGGGAAGGGGTTGCTCGACCAACGGGGGAAGTGGTTGCTCGACCAACGGGGGAAGTGGTTGCTCGACCAGCGTGAGGTGGGGTGGGTGGTTTTCGCCGGTCTAGCCTGTCAATGGAATTCAGGGCGCTGCCAACGGAATTGGGTGCCCACTCGACGCGGCTACCAGGTGCCGCCCGCGCAGAAGGTGAGGTAGCTCGGCTTGTCCGGATCGAGGACGAGGCGTTGCTGCCGGCCGCGTGCCTTGATGAGGTCGGGGACCACGGTCAGATACCGGGGGAAACTGGCGGCGTAGACGTCGACGCGCAGGCGGTGCCCGGGCTGCAGGACGGCGTCGGTGGGCACGAGGTCGACGTCGATGCGGACAGGTTCGTCGGCGGGCACGGGCAGTTTGCGCTTGCGGGACAGGAAGTGGTGGGCGCCGAGCAGGCTGCCGTCGGAGGCGTAGGTCGACTTCGAGCGGTCCAGGGCGCGATTCGACGATGACAGTGCGCCGTTCGTGAGGACTGTCGAAGTGCCTTCGGGCGCAACATCATTGACGGTGACCGCCCAGATCGCCTCGTGGGCGGTGGTGGCGACGTTCAGGCGCAGGTTCATCGCACCGCTGACCTGGGTGGCCTCGGTGACCGGTGCGCTGGTGAACGACAGGCCGCCGCGTTCCTGGAAGCGGGCGTCGAGGTTGAAGCGGTCACCGAACACCATCGACGCGCCCGCGGTCACCTGCGTCATGTCGCGCGAGACCAGGCCGCGCAGGTCCGGGTGTACATGCAGTGACGAAATGCCTTGTGCGGGAGATGAACTCAACGATCCGTCGTGCGCGGCGTGGGTGGCGGTGTCGGTCGGTTCCTCGGTGAGGAAGAGCTTCACCGGCCGCACCCCGTTGCGCGGGAAAGCCGTTCCGGCGGTCCAGGATCCGCCCTGCTGAAGCATGGTGACCGGGCCGTAGAACTCGATGCCGTTGCGGTGGCCCTTGAGCCACCGGTCGAACCAGGCGCGTTCGAGGACATCGAGCCGCGGCGGGGCCGACGCGCCGCCCTGGCCGGTGCCGACGTCGAAGTGGTAGCCGTCGCCGACCAGCATCTGCTTGCGGCCGGGCTCGAGGGTCATCCGCTCGTAGATGCCGGTGGCACTGCGGCCGAACAGGTCGTGCCAGCCGCCGACGGTGAATGTCGGGGCGTCGATGCGGTCGACCTGCGGGTCGCGTTCGTCGAAGTAGGGGTCGTCGAAGATGCGGTCGTCGCGGGCGGTGAGGAATCCCCAGAGCAGAGAAGGGATTTCGGTTGCCGGCGAGGCGATGCGATCACGCAGCAACTTCAGCGAATCGCCACGGAGGACGTCACGCAGGGTGGTCGACGGATTGGGCACCCACTTGAGGATGTTGACCACCGACAACCACAGCGGGATGAACGCCGACGGCATGCCGCCGGTGATGTAGATGTCGCGGACGATGTCGTCGCAGCCCTCGACGGCGAAGACGGCGCCGAGTTCGGCGGGACGCTTGTCGGCGGCCTGCAGTGAGTTGATCGCCGAATACGACCAGCCGGCCAATCCGACTTTGCCGTTGCACCACTCCTGTTCGGCGGCCCAGGAGATGACCTCGACGGAGTCCTGCTGTTCGCGCCGGCCGAGGATCTGCCACTTGCCCTCGCTGGCGCCGGTGCCCCGGACGTCGACGATCACCTGCACGTATCCGCTCTGTACCAGGGAGCGGTTGATGCCGAAGACGTCGAGGATGCCGCCGGCGAGGGTGCCGGTGAGCCGGGTCAGTCCGGCCAGGGCGGTGCCGGTGGCGTCGATGGACGCCGACGCCGACCGCAGCGCCTTGCCCAGGACCGGGGCGTGGGTGGTGGTGTCGATGAGGTCGACCGCCGCGCGGTTGTACGGGTTGATGTTGACGACGGCCGGATAGGGTGTCAGGACGGTCTGGCCGAAGCGGTTGGCGGGGCGGACGACGGTGGCGCGCAGGCGGGTGCCGTCGCTCATGGTGATCGCGACGTCGCGGTCGATGACCACGCGCGGGTAGGTCTGCTCGCCGTCGACGGCCTCGCGCCAGCGGATGCCGTCGGCGCCGCCGGTGGGATCGCCGAGGGGCAGTGTGCCGAAGTGTGGGGTGCCGAAGTGTGGGGCACCGACCGGCGTCGCACGCTGCGGCGTCGCACGGGGAATCGAACTGGTGTCCAGCTGGTACGTCATGGCGCTTCACCCTGCCTGGGATGCCCGACGGCGTGGACGCCGCGTCACACCCCCTCGTGTCCGCGGAAGCGAGTGAAACTGCTCTTACACTTTGTGTCGCACATCACTTCCGACCGCCGACGATAGTGCATGGCAGGTATCGGATAGGCAACCAGGTCGGACGCATTTGTGTCACGGAGGTAAAAGCCCAGGTCACAGGTTGGCGTTTGGGGGCAAAACCGTCCAGTTGGACAGGTGGGGTGATCGGATGGATGACGGGGTGGTTGGTTTCCAGCTCCATGGCCAGGGGTCTCGACTCGCCGCTCGCCCTGGGGGGCTCGCGGCGGCTCGACCGGCGAGGGGAGACGAGTCGTTCGGCCGGCGAGGGGAGACGAGTGCTTCGGCCGGCGAGGGCTCGGCTCACGGATTTGGTTGTCGACTCGCGCTCCGGTACCGTTGTCTCTCGGTGTGACGCGCAATGCCGCGTCGTATCGGTTCAACCAGAGACCGTTGGTCATCGGGAGCGATCCCGATCGAAGGACGACGAAAGTCGGCGGCCCACGCAGGGAGAACGAGGAACAACCGAAGATCACGCCCCTGTGGCGAGCTTCTGAGTGTGACGCCCCGTGCCTTTCTGTGTGCCGGGGCGTTTGTCGTCTCTCTCGGGTCATCCCGACCTCGGTCCTCTGCCTTGAACCCTGACCAAACTCAACTCGAGTGATGAGGAAGGAGGCGAAGTATGGCCAAGTCCGACAAGGTTTCTGCAGTTGCAGAGATCGCCGAGCAGTTCGAGGGCGCCACGGCTGCAGTCGTCACGGAGTACCGTGGCCTGTCCGTCAGCCAGATCACCGAACTGCGTCGTTCCCTCGGTGAGGGTGCAACCTACTCCGTCGCCAAGAACACCCTGGTGAAGCGTGCCGCCGAGAAGGCGGGCGTGGAAGGGCTCGACGAGCTGTTCACCGGCCCGACCGCGATCGCCTTCATCGAAGGCGAGCCGGTGGTGGCCGCGAAGGCGATCAAGACGTTCGCCAAGGACAACAAGGCTCTCGTCATCAAGGGCGGGTTCATGGACGGCCGTGCGCTGTCCGTGGCCGAGATCGAACAGATCGCCGACCTTGAGACCCGCGAGGTCCTGTTGGCCAAGCTCGCCGGTGCCATGAAGGGCAACTTGGCAAAGGCTGCCGGCCTGTTCAACCAGCCGGCATCGCAGGTGGCGCGCCTCGCCGCGGCCCTGCAGGAGAAGCAGCAGCAAGAAGCCGGCGAGTAGTACCCCACTCGCCACTGCAAGAACCATTCCCGCTCCGCGGGAGACACCCCATCCCGGTCGGGATGACTTACCCCCGAACCGGGGACAGACAGGAAGGACGCCACCATGGCGAAGCTCACCGCTGACGAGCTCATCGATCAGTTCAAGGAACTGACCCTGCTGGAGCTCAGCGATTTCGTGAAGAAGTTCGAAGAGGTCTTCGAGGTCACCGCGGCTGCTCCGGTCGCCGTTGCGGCTGCCGGTGCTCCGGCTGCCGGCGGTGCCGCCGAGGCTGCTGCCGAGCAGGACGAGTTCGACGTCGTCCTCGAGGCTGCCGGCGACAAGAAGATCCAGGTCATCAAGGTCGTGCGCGAGGTTGTCTCGGGCCTGGGCCTGAAGGAAGCCAAGGACCTCGTCGAGGGTGCTCCGAAGGCGATCCTGGAGAAGGTCGACAAGGACGCCGCCGAGGCTGCCAAGGCCAAGCTCGAAGAGGCCGGCGCCAAGGTCTCCGTCAAGTGATTCGAGGCGCTTCGGCGCCTGTGGGTCACCGCGCTTACGCGCGTGCTTGACACATACCCGCGAAACCCGGGACAGCGAGTCTGTCCCGGGTTTCGTGCTGTCCGAGGGCGCTGTCGGCGTCGAAGTGGGCGCTGTCAGTGGGGAGGTGAGCGCTGTCGACGCAAGGGTCCGAGAGCGGCCGAGGGGGAACCGGCGAACCCTCGTCGAACCGTCGCCGACTAGTATTTCCGCGCGTGACTGCAGTGCTGCCCCGTCGGGCGTTCACGGCCATCAACATCATCGGGGCCGTCGTCCTGTTCCTCGGGGTGTGCCGGGTGTTCGGACAGCCGTGGCTGGTGCATCTCGGCCCCACCAAGTACTGGGGACCGCCGGTGGATCTGCAGATCTATCGGTACGGCGGCCAGTTCCTCTTTCACGGGCAGCATCTCTACGACGGTCCGATGCCGCAGGCCAACGATTCCATCCTGCCGTTCACCTATCCGCCGTTCGCGGCGCTGGCCTTCGTGCCGATGAGTTGGCTGCCGGTGCGGGTGCTGTCGGTGATCTTCCTCGTCATCGGGTGCCTGCTGACGTTCTGGCTGATCCGGGTGCTGCTGCGCCGCGTCGGGTGTGGTGACCTCCCGATCGGCGCGACGATGCTGCTGACCGGTATCGCCTACCAGCTCGAGCCGGTTCGGATCACGCTGGATCTGGGGCAGATCAACCTGATCCTCGCCGGGCTCGTCATCGCCGACACCCTCTGGGATCGGCGGCCCGCGTGGGCCGAGCCCTACCGCGGACTGCTGGTCGGCATCGCCGCGGCGATCAAGATGACCCCCGCCGTCGTCATCATCTACTTCATCGCGCGACGGCAGTGGCGGGCCGCGATCAACGTCGGGGTGGGATTCGTCGTCGCGACCGGCATCGCGTGGGCGATCGTTCCGGCGGATTCGCTGAAGTACTGGACCTCGACGGTGTTCGACCCGGACCGCATCGGCGGGCTCGCCTTCGTCTACAACCAGGGCATCGCCGGCGTGCTGGCCCGGATGGGGATGTCGGACAGTCAGCGGTCGCACTGGTGGCTGCCGCTGTGCGCGATCGCGGGGCTCTACTGTCTGGTGCTCGCGTGGCATCTGGCCAAGCGCCGCGAGTACGAACTGTGTTTCCTGGCCGCCTGGGCGGTGGCGTTGCTGGCCACCCCGGCCGCCTGGATTCACCACTGGGTGCTGACCAGCGTGTACATCCTGGTGTTCCTCGTCGTCGGCGTACGGGCTCTGCGAGCGCTGCGGGAGCCGCAAAACGACGAGCCGCAACCCGATGCCCCGCCGACCATCGCCGGGGTCTCGTCGAAAACCGTCGCGTGGGTGTTCATCGCGCTCGGTGTGCTGGGTCTGGTGGCGCAACTGCCCGGCCCGTCGTTGTTCCTGCCGAGCGCACAGCTCAACGAACTGCGCTGGGGATGGTGGGAGAACATCTACGGCAACTCGTCGTTGATCTGGCTGCTCCTCGTCCTGGTGATCTCCTGGTGGCTGCCGTTCGCGCGGGTCCGCGAGATCTGGGAGGGGTCGGGAAAGAAAGAGGCGCGGCTCACGTCGCCGCCGCAGATGGGACCGGGCCCACTTGCCGGATTCGATTCGATCCGCTAATGTCATCGCCCGAGGGATAAGTTACCGAGCGGTAGATTCCCTCACGTTCCACGCTGGACAGGGTTCGACAACAGTGTGGTGGGTCGCGAACTGTCAGTCCGTTAGAGTGACCCCAACCACAAATGTCGCCGGCGAGTGGCACTTCACACCGAAGTGTCACTGGGGGCAGAGATCGTCTGGAGGAATGCAGTGGGTGTTGAGGTCAGTGTCGAGGGGCTCACGAAGTCGTTCGGTTCTCAGAACATTTGGCGTGATGTGACGTTGACCTTGCCGGAAGGTGAGGTCAGTGCGTTGCTGGGTCCGTCGGGTACCGGTAAGTCGGTGTTCCTGAAGACCCTGATCGGTCTGCTGCATCCCGAGCAGGGGTCGGTGATCATCGACGGCACCGACATCACCCAGTGTTCGGCCAAAGAGCTGTACGAGATCCGCAAGCTGTTCGGTGTGCTGTTCCAGGATGGTGCGCTGTTCGGTTCGATGAGTTTGTTCGACAACATCGCGTTCCCGCTTCGTGAGCACACGAAGAAGAAGGAGAACGAGGTCCGCGACATCGTGATGGAGAAGATCGACCTGGTCGGTCTGGCCGGTGCCGAGGACAAGCTGCCCGGTGAGATTTCCGGTGGTATGCGTAAGCGTGCCGGTCTGGCGCGTGCGCTGGTGCTGGATCCGCAGATCATCCTGTGTGACGAGCCGGACTCGGGTCTGGATCCGGTGCGTACCGCCTACATCTCGCAGTTGTTGATCGACATCAACTCCCAGATCGACGCGACGATCCTGATCGTGACGCACAACATCAACATCGCCCGCACCATCCCGGACAACATCGGCATGCTCTTCCGTAAGGAGCTGGTGATGTTCGGTCCGCGTGAGCAGCTGCTCACCTCCGAGCAGCCGGTGGTCAAGCAGTTCCTGGCCGGTGACCGTTTCGGTCCGATCGGTATGTCCGAGGAGAAGGACGAGGCCGTCCAGAAGCAGGAAGAGGCGATGCAGGCCGCCGGTATCGCCGGTGGTGGTACCAAGGATGATTTCTCCGAGATCATCCCGCAGGTGCAGCCCAATCCCGGTATGCCCGAACGCAAGGCGGTGGCCCGTCACCGTGAGCGGGTGCTCGAGCTTCTGCCGTCGCTGCCGGAGAACGCCCAACGCGCGATCCGCGAGTCGATGGCCAAGGAGGACGAGGTCCGCGCCGCCAACGACGCCCACGCCCGCGAACAGGGACAGGGACAGGGACAGGGCGAGTACGCCGCGCAGGGTTCCGGCGGCGAATGGACGTCCGCGGCCGGCGGTGTCGCCGTCGCCGACGCCCCGACCGACGTCTACCAGCGCGACGAACAGAACTTCGCACAGCAGTACCCCGGTGACGAGACCGACACCTACGACTTCGGCGGCAACGACGCTCCCACCCAGCAGTGGGACGTGCCGCCAGCGGAGCAGGCGACCCAACAGGTCGACACCACCAAGACACCGAAACACGGCGGCGGGCGGAGTTAACACAGAATGGCCAATGCCACCACGCGTGGCGCGGACAAGATCGCAGCAGCCGGAACGAGCGCGCTCGCCCAGACGGGCAACATCGTTCAGCTGTTCGTCGACGTTGCGCGCCAGACCTTCGTCCGGCCCTTCCAGTTCCGGGAGTTCATCCAGCAGGCCTGGTTCATCGCCAGCGTGACGATCCTGCCGACGGCGCTCATCGCGATCCCGTTCGGCGCGATCGTGTCGCTGCAGACCGGGTCGTTGATCAAGCAGCTCGGCGCCGAGTCGTACACCGGCGCCGCCAGCGTGCTCGTGGTGATCCAACAGGGATCGCCGCTGGTGACCTCGCTGCTGGTGGCCGGTGCGGCCGGGTCGGCGGTCGCCGCCGACCTGGGCTCACGGACCATCCGTGAGGAGATCGACGCGATGGAGGTGCTGGGCATCAATCCGATCCAGCGCCTGGTGGTGCCGCGGGTGCTGGCCATGGTGCTGGTGGCGATCCTGCTCAACGGTCTGGTCGCGATCGTCGGCATCGGCGGTGGCTACTTCTTCAACGTCGTCGTCCAGGGCGGTACACCCGGCGCCTATCTCGCGTCGTTCGGTGCGTTGGCCCAGCTCGCCGACCTGTGGATCTCGACGGTCAAGGCCGCGATCTTCGGTGTCATCGCCGGAGTCATCGCCGCCTACAAGGGACTCAACCCGAAGGGTGGTCCGAAGGGCGTCGGTGACGCGGTCAACCAGAGCGTCGTCATCACGTTCCTGCTGCTGTTCCTTGCCAACCTGATCATCACGGCGGTCTACCTGCAGATCGTCCCGCCGAAGGGGAGCTAGCAGTGGCCGACAGTGGCGTGACCATCGCCAAGAGCCGCCCGGAGTACTACCTGTACGAGGCCAAGAAGATCGCGGGTAAACCGCTGAAGATCCTCGACGGCGCCGGCGATCAGATGTCCTTCTACGGCCGCACCCTGGTGTGGATCCCGCGGACGCTGGTGCATTACACCCGTGAGGTGCTGCGGCTGCTGGCCGAGGTGGCCTTCGGCTCCGGTGGACTCGCGGTCATCGGCGGCACCGTCGGCGTGATGGTGCTGATGTCGGGATTCACCGGCGTCGTCGTCGGCCTGCAGGGCTATGCGGCCCTCGACCAGATCGGGTCGCAGGCCCTCACCGGATTCCTCTCGGCGTACGTCAACACCCGCGAGGTGGCGCCGCTGGTGGCGGCCCTGGCGTTGTCGGCGACGGTCGGCTGCGGTTTCACCGCGCAGCTCGGCGCCATGCGCATCTCCGAGGAGATCGACGCCCTGGAGTCGATGGCGGTGCCGTCGATCCCGTTCCTGGTGTCGAGCCGGGTGATCGCCGGGTTCATCGCCGTCATCCCGCTCTACGTGCTGGGCCTGCTGTCGGCGTATCTGGCCTCCCGCGTCATCACGACCGTGTTCAACGGGCAGTCCGGTGGCTCCTATGACCACTACTTCAACCTGTTCCTACCGCCCGCGGACGTGCTGTGGTCCTTCGGTAAGGTCCTGATCTTCGCGTTCGTGATCATCCTGGTGCACTGCTACTACGGCTACTACGCCAGCGGTGGCCCCGCCGGCGTCGGCGTGGCCGTCGGACACGCCGTCCGTGCCGCACTGGTGTTGATCGCGGTGCTCGACTTCTTCCTCGGTCTGGCGATCTGGGGAACCACGACGACCGTCAGAGTGGGGGGTTAGCCGAGATGGCGACGCTGCGCCGCCGTCTTCTCGGCATCGCATTCCTGGTCGTGGTCGCACTGTTCTTCACGGTGACGATCATGAAGTTCAACAAGACGTTCACCGACTTCACCACGGTGACCCTCAAGACCGACGCGGTCGGCAACGCACTGCCGGCCAACGCCGACGTCAAGGCACGTGGCGTGGTCGTCGGCGAGGTGCGTTCGGTCGACCCCGCTGCCGACGGCAGCGTCAACGTGGAGCTGGGCCTGAACCCGGCCATGGCCGATCAGATCCCGGCCACCACCACCGCACGCATCCTGCCCAAGACGCTGTTCGGTGAGCGATATGTGGACCTGCAGGTGCCGACGACGACCGGCGGTCCGACGCTGACCAACGGCGACACGATCGAGACCGACTCCTCCGGCAACGCCAAGGAACTGCAGGATCTGTTCGACAAACTGCTGCCGGTGCTCGACGCGATCCCGCCGCAGGACCTCAATGTCACCCTGACCTCGCTGTCGCAGGCGTTGTCGGGGCGTGGCGAGAAGCTCGGCGCCACCGTCGAGGACCTCAACACCGTGTTCGCCGGCATCAACCGGAATCTCCCGGCGCTCGAGGGCACGATCCAGGGGCTGGCGTCCTTCTCACAGACCTACTCCGAGGCCCTACCCGACGTCATCGACGCGCTCGACAGTTTCCGGACCACGTCGAACACCATCGTCGAACGTCAGGGTGACCTGCGCACACTCATCGCCACGCTCGGCGTCGCCGCCACCGACACCACCGGTTGGTTGCAGCGCAACGGCAACAACGTGGTGGACCTCTTCGTCGACTCCGAGCAGTTGCTGACCGGTCTGGCCAAGCAGTCACCGACGTTCGTCTGCACATTCCACAACTTCGCGACGCTGGTCCCGGAGTCCCGCAAGATCGTCGGTGCCGACACCGACAATCCGGGTGTGCGTGTGAACCTGCAGTTCGTGAATCCGCGTGGCCGGTACCTGCCCAACCAGGACGAGCCGCGGTTCTTCGACACCGATCCGCCCGCGGTCTGCTACGAACCGGCGACCAATGGTCGTCCGTTCCCGCAGTACCCCGGCGGTGGACTGGCCGACGGCTCCTACCAGCCGCCGTCCCGGAATGCCGGGCCCCGTAACGTGCCGACGCTGCCGCAACCGCAGTTCACCACCACCCCGGTGGGCGTCATCCATCAGTCGGCCTTCGACGACCCGGATTTCCGTACCCAGCTCAAGCTCATCTACGGCAGCGCCACCGGCACCCGTCCGGCGGACGTGCCGACCTGGGTCGCCATGCTCGGTGGCTCGGCGCTGGCCGGTGCGGAGGTGCACATCCAGTGAAGTCTCTCGTGGGACCGCTGATCAAACTGATCACCTTCGCGGTCGTCACCGTCCTGGCCACCAGCCTGCTGGCGCTGACCATCGCCAATGCCGGCGGTGACGGCGACAGCAAGTACAACGCCGTCTTCACCGACGCCGCCCTGCTCAACAAGGGCGACGACGTGCGCATCGCCGGTGTGCGCGTCGGCCAGGTCACCGATGTGGCGGTGTACGACCAGAACAAGGCCATGGTCAAGTTCAACGTCAACCGCTCGTTGCCTGCCGGAACCCAGCTCTACATCCGGTACCGCAACCTGACCGGTCTGCGGTATCTGGCGCTCGAGCGCGGAGCCGGCGACGCCGATGACACGGTGTCGCCCGGATTCACCTTCGGTACCGACCCGAAGGTCCGCGACACGCATCCGGCGGTGAACCTCACCGAACTGTTCAACGGTTTCAAGCCGTTGTTCCGGCAGCTCTCGGCGGAGGACGTGAACACCCTGTCCGACGAGATCATCAAGATCTTCCAGGGCGAGAGCGGCAACATCTCCAGCCTCATCTCGTCCACCTCGTCGCTGACCAATTCGCTGGCCGACCGCGACAAGGTGATCGGCGATCTGATCGTCAACCTCACCAAGGTGCTCGACACGGTGAACAAGAACGACGAGAACTTCACCTCGCTGCTCGACAACACCGAGCAGTTGGTGACCGGCCTTGCGGCGCAACGTGGTTCGGTGGGATCGGCCATCGCGTCGGTGTCCAACCTGACGACGGTGACCGCGTCGATCCTGTCGCAGTCGCGACCGGCCATCCAGGGTGACATCGCCGGACTGAAATCGCTGGCCGATCAGATCAACGCCCGCAGCGACGACGTCAACCAGTTGCTCACCAACCTGCCGGTGAAGCTGCAGAAGATCGGGCGCGCGGCCACCTTCGGATCGTGGTTCCAGTTCTATCTGTGCGGCATCGACGTGGTGGCCGGCAACGGCAAGTCGACCCTGCTCACGCAGCCGGTGGTACCGCTGCCCGACATCAACCATGTGCTCTACACCAGCGCGGCGACCCGATGCTGGAAAGACGGACAGCCCGGGGGGTGATGAGAGATGACCGAGCATGACAACACCGCGGCAGACGGCTCCCAGGGGGCCGAGTCCGCGCCGGCACCGAAGCAGAACACGCATCCGCATCGTCGATTCGGGGGTCATCGCAGCCCCGTGTCGATCGGCGGGATCGGTATCGCGATCCTGCTCATGGTGGCGATCTCGGCGTTCTATCTGACGTCGTTGCCGCTGGTCGGTCAGGCCGCCATCTACACGGCAAAGTTCACCGAGGCCGCCGGGCTCAAATCCGGCAACGAGGTGCGGGTGGCCGGCGTGAAGGTCGGCGAGGTCACCGACGTGGCCCTCGACGGCAACCGCGTCGACGTCCGCTTCCGCGTGTCCAACACCTGGATCGGCAACCAGACGCAGGCGTCCATCCAGATCAAGACGGTGCTCGGGCAGAAGTACCTCGCGCTCAACCCGCGCGGCAGCGAGCTCGCCGATCCGGGTGTGCCGTTGACCGACACGGTCAGCCCGTATGACGTCATCGAGGCGTTCTCCGATGCGACCACCCAGATCGAGGATCTCGACACCGATCAGTTGGCGACGTCGATGTCGACGCTGTCGGAGGCCTTCTCCGGCACCGCCGGCGACATGGGGCCGGCACTCGACGGCATATCGCGGCTGTCCAACACCATCGCCAGCCGCGATCAGCAGGTGCAGAAGTTGCTCGCCGCGACCAAGGACACCTCCAAGATCCTCGCCGACCGCAACGAGACCTTCGTCAGGCTCATCGCCGGCGCCGGTCAGTTGCTCGACGAACTGAACAACCGGCAGAAGAACATCTCCGCGCTGCTGGCCAGTACGACGAGTCTGTCGACGGCACTGACCGGCATCGTGCGTGACAACGAGCAGCAGATCGGCCCGGCACTCGATGCGCTCAAGGGCGTCAACGAACTGCTGACCAAGCAGAACGCGAACCTGCGGGCGGCGATCACCAACATGGCGCCGTTCTACCGGCTCTACGCCAACGTGCTCGGCAACGGCCGCTGGTTCGAGATGGTGGTCACCAACCTGCTGCCGCCGGCATTGCCGCAGCAGAACACGACGCGACTGCCCAACAAGCAGGTGCTGCAGAACAACGGTGGAACGGAGGCAACCGGATGATGTCGGCCGCTCCCGATCTCACCACCACGGCCGGACCCGGCCGCTGGTTCACCCCACGTCACATCGTCTACATCATCTTCGGCGTGATCATCGCGATGATCGTCGCCGGAGTGCTGTGGTGGCTGTTCTCGGCCCTCGGCACCACCAAGGTCACCGCGACGTTCGCACGGTCGGTCGGCATCTACGAGGGTTCCGATGTCCGGGTCCTCGGCGTCGCCGTCGGCAAGGTCGACTCCGTCGAACCCGACGGTGACAACGTGAAGGTGACGATGACCGTCGACCGCGGCGTCGACCTGCCCGCCGACGTGAAGGCCGTGCAGATCATCCCGTCGGTCGTCGCCGACCGGTACGTGCAGCTCACCCCCGCCTACTCGGGCGGCCCGAAGGCCGGCAACGACATCACGCTCTCGCGGGATCAGACGATGGTCCCCGTCGAGATCGACCAGGTGTATGCCAGCGTCCAGAAACTGTCGGAGGCACTCGGCCCGGACGGCGCGAACTCCGACGGCGCGGTCACCGAGGTGATCCGCACCGGCGCGGCCAACCTCGACGGCAACGGCGACAAGCTCGGCTCGGCCATCGAGAACCTGTCCAAGGCGAGCACCACGCTGTCGGATTCCAGTGGCGACCTGTTCGACACGATCAAGAATCTGAACACCTTCGTCGGGGCGTTGCGGGAGAACGACGCGCAGGTGCGCCAGTTCAACTCCCAGATGGCCGACTTCAACAGCTTCCTGGCCGGGGAGCGTCAGCAGCTGGCCACCGCCCTGAACAAACTGTCCTACGCCCTCGGTGACGTGGCGACGTTCGTGCAGGACAACCGGGAGCAGATCGGTCAGACGCTCAAGGATCTGCAGCCGACCACACAGGCCCTGCTCGATACGAAGACTTCGCTGAAGGAGGTGCTGACGGTGCTGCCGCTGACGATCAACAACCTGATCAACGCCTACGACGCCGAGTCCGGCACCCTCGCCATGCGATTGACGCTCCCGGATCTGCAGAATCTGCTCGCCCCGCAGTGCAAGTTCCTCGACCTCGGGCAGCTGCTGCCGGGCAACCCGGCGGCGACGCAGTTCAGTGATACCCTCGCCCCGTTGATCAACCAGTGCGTCAACATCGCCGACCAGATCAACGACAACGTGCTCACCCCGATCCTGCCGGTGCTGCCGTTCGGCATCATGAGCAACGGCAAGCTGCAGCAGTACCCGGTGCCGGGCACGGTTCCCGGCACGCCCGATCAGAACCTCAATCCGGGTCCGGCAGCGACCTCGACCACCCCGACGCCTGCGTCGACCTCGACCGCCCCGAGCACCCGGAACGGGGGGAACTGAGATGGCGAGTCTGCAATCGATTCGGAAACCCCTGCGGCTGCGGGGTATCCGTGCCCGGATGGTGTGGGCGTTCACCGCGCTCACCATGGTGGTGCTGGTGGCCGGATGCGGCAGCAACGGTATCCAGTCGATCCCGCTGCCCGGCGGCGTCGACGTGGGTGACAATCCACGCACCTACACGATCCAGTTCAGCGACATCCTGGATCTGGTGCCGCAGTCGGCGGTGAAGCAGAACGGCATCGCCGTCGGCCGCGTCACGAGCATCGAGGTGCCCGACAACCAGTGGTATGCGCTGGTGACCGTGAAGGTGAAGAACGAGGTCGACCTGTCCGATGAGGCGCGGGCCGCGGTGCAGCAGACCTCGCTGCTCGGCGAGAAGTTCGTGTCGCTGGAGGACCCGGCGCAGGACACCTCGGCGCCGCGGCAGGGTTCGGATCAGCCGATCCCGCTGGACCGCACCCGCACCGCCACCGACATCGAGCAGGTGCTCGGTGCGCTGTCGATGCTGCTCAACGGTGGCGGCCTCAATCAGCTGCAGCCGATCGTCACCGAACTGAACAAGGCGTTCGAGGGCCGGACCAATCAGTGGAGGGGGCTGCTGAACAACGCCTCGACGCTGATCGCCTCCCTCAACCGGCAACGCGACGACATCATCACCGCGATCGACGGACTCGACAAGTTGTCGTCGCGGGCCGCGGCGCAGACCGAGCAGATCGACCGCATCCTCAAGGAGCTCCCGGCCGGTGTGGCCGTGCTCGAGGAGCAGCGTCCGCAGTTCGTGGATCTGCTCACCAAGCTCGACAAGCTCGGCGAGGTCGGCACCGATGTGCTCGGCCGGGCGCGTGAGGAGATCGTCACCGACCTCAAGGCGTTGCGTCCGGTGCTGACCGAATTGTCCAAGGCCGCACCGGATCTGATCACCTCGGCACCGCTGATGCTGACCCATCCGTTCCCGGATTCGTTGCTGCCCGCGGTGCAAGGTGATTCGACCAACCTGTTCATGACGCTGGATCTGCGCACGCTCAACCAGCTCGAGGCGCTCGGCGTCGGCCAGGGCAACCCGGTCTATTCGCCGCCGAAACGTCACCAGGTGCCGGTCAACAGCGCCAACCCGTACTACAACGGCAACGGTCCGCGGTACGGGTGGCCGACGGTCACGTTGCTGCCGCCGGCGAGCAACTCCCGGCCCGGGCCGAACACACCGCCGTCGGGCGGTACCTATCCGGCCACCTACGCCCCGGTGCCGGCCCAGGGACAGGGCATTCTCGACAAGACACTGGCGTCGATGGGGGTGAGTTCATGATCAGCAAGCTCGTGAAGATCCAGTTGATCGCCTTCACCGTCGTCGGCATCCTCGCGATCGTCTACGTCGGCGCCAAGTACGCACGCCTGGACAAGCTCGTCGGCGTGGGCACCTACACGGTGACCGCCGAGATGAAGCAGTCCGGTGGCATCTTCACCAACGCCGAGGTCACCTACATGGGTATCCCGGCCGGTCGCGTGGGTGCGATGACACTGACGCAGACCGGCGTGAACGTCACCCTCGAGATGGATTCCGACGGCCCGGACATCCCCGCGTCGGCGGTCGCGGTGGTGGCCGAACGCTCGGCGATCGGTGAGCAGTTCATCGATCTGCAGCCGTCCGAGTCGACGTCGGGTCCGTACCTGCAGGACGGGTCGACGATCGAACCGGACAAGGTGTCGATCCCGGCGCCGCTGGAAGATGTGGTGGCCTCCGCGGTCAACTTCACCGACTCGATTCCGGTGGACGATCTGCACACCGTCATCGTCGAACTCGGCAAGGCGTTCAACGGGCAGAGCGACAACCTGACGCGGCTGGTCGACTCGCTGAACACCCTGGCCAAGGCGGGTGCGGACAATCTCAGTGACACCATCTCGCTGATCCAGAGTTCCGATGTGGTGCTGTCCACCCAGGCGGCGCAGTCCGACGAGATCCTGACGTGGTCACGCAACCTGAACCTGGTCACCGCGACGCTGGCGTCGGCGGATCCGGATGTGCGCCGGCTGCTCACCAATGGCATCGCCTCGGCGACGCAACTCTCGGAGCTGATTCAGGAGAACGGCAACGATCTGGGCAAGGTCGTCGGCGATCTGGCCGGGGTGGCCCGCGAGATCCAGCCGGCCACCTTCATGACGTCGGGGACCTTCGCGATGCTCTCGGCAGTGTCGGCGGGCAGCCACTCCCCGGCACCGGGTGACGGGCAGATCCACTTCGGCATCGTGCTGGAGACCAACAACCCGCCGGCGTGCACCAAGGGTTATGAGAGCACGAACGAGATGATCAAGAAGATCAAGGAGCGCGACCCCACCTTCGACATCCGCTACGACGACTTCCCGTTCAACACGAACGCGTCGTGTGACGTGCCGTTCGGCAATCCGACCGGTGTGCGGAGCGCGCAGCGCGTCGAGTACGCGAATCCGGACACCGTGCAGCCGTGGGACTCCACGCCGAAGAAGGATCCGGACAAGCTGAACCTCAATCCGCTGGCCACCCAGCTTGCCTATCTGTTGGGTGTGCGTCCGGTGAAGCCGGGTGGATTCGGCTACGGCGTGGGCGGGTGACGCGGCGGCAGGGGAGCGGTTGGCGTGATTGGCAACCTCTCAGGTCCGATCGTTACAGTGACGCGCGATGACGACGAAGAATGATGTCCTGATCCGCAAGTTCGCTGCGGGTCTCGTGATGCTTGCGCTGCTTGCGGCGCTGGGATGCGTTGCGTACTACGGGTACCGGGCATACCAGGTGTATGCGGTGGAGAACCCGGCGCAGCAGGCCCGCGACGACGCCACCGGCGCCGCCGAGCAGGCCATGCTCAATGTGACGACGATCGACCCGAAGAACATGAATGCGTTCAACCAGCGGCTGCAGGCCAGCTTCGCCGGCGACGCGCTCGAGCAGGTTCGTCAGCAGGTCGTGGCCACGCTGGACCCGCAGCTGCAGTCCGCCGGTGACCAGGTCGGTTCGACGACGTCGCGGGTGGTTCGCTCGGCTCCCACCGAGGTGAGCGCCGACGACGGCACCGCGCAGATCCTGGTGTACCTCGCCGTCACCGGCAAGATGCCCGGTCATGCCACCGAGACGCCGAGCACGATGGGCTTTTTGGTCGGCATGCAGAAGTTCGACGACACCTGGAAGGCCATCAAGGTGAGCCCGCTCGACGGCATCTCCTACGCCGACGACGGTTCGACCAGCGCTGCTCCCACCGAGTCGGCGGCCACACCCGCCCCGACCCAGGCTCCGGCAGGTGGTAACTGATGGCCCGCAAACCACAACAACGACGCCCCGGTTACCGACCCAAGGTCGCCGGCTCGCAGCAGCGCCCCGAGGTCACTGACAGCGCTCGTGCTGACGTTGACAGCGCTCCCGAGGTCACTGACAGCGCTCAAGACACCGTTGACAGCGCTCAGCCTGACGTTGACAGCGCTCTGCCTGACGTTGACAGCGCTCAGGACTCCGCTGGCAGCGCTCCCGAGGTCACTGACAGCGCTCAAGATTCCACTGACAGCGCTCCCGTGTCCGCGACCGACAAGGCCACCGTCTCGCTGACCAAGCGTGACGAGGACGACGCGGCCGACGCGGACGACGAGGAGGCCGAGGACGACGCGTCGAAGTCCGACGCCGCCACCGAAGCCGACACCACCAAACCCGATACGACCGTCGACACCACCAAACCCACCGCGAAGAAGCGGACGGTGGCGCGTGTGTCGACGATCAAACCGCAGCCCGAGTCGGCCGGCGGGAAAGCCGGCAGCAAGACGGGTCCGGGCCGAAAGGTCAAGTCCCAGAAGCGTTCCCGTGAGTTCTCCTGGTACTCGACGCGGCTGATCGCGATCGTCGGCGCGGTGGCGGTGGTGCTGGGGATCGTCGCCCTGGTACTCGGACTGCATCCGGGCGCGACCATCGGTCCCAACCGGGCATTCATCGACCAGGCCGCGACCACCGATCTCACCGGTCAGGCGCAGACCAAGATCTGCACCATCAACTCGGCCCGGAGCAAGGACTTCGACAAGTGGGTCGGCGAGGTCCGGCCGATGATGACCGGTGAGGCGCTGAGTCAGTTCAACACCGCGGTGCCGGCGATCAAGGAGCAGTTCGGTCAGCAAGAGGTGACCAACGACTGCAAGGTCGACGCGATCGGGGTGTCGGACATGTCCGGCGACGCCGACGGCTCGACGGCCACCCTCCTGGTGAACTTCGTCGTGTCGGGCACCGCCAACGGCGCGCCGACGCAGAGCCTGATCTCGCGGTATCAGGTGTCGATGGTCAAGCAGGGTGACCAGTGGCTCGTCGAGAAGTTCACCGACCTGTAGACAGTCGTGAAAATCGCGGTGTCATTCGAACTTTTCTTCCACAAATCTGCGCGTAGCGCTTGACGTGGGGCCCCCGGCGGGCCAATCTGTCACCAGCGAATATCGCGTCGGCAGCCATCGCGCGACTCGCTCTCACGACACCGGTCGGCGGTTGCGTTCACGCCTGCTTGACATAGGGTGTCTCTTTCCTGCTATAGTTGGACGTTGCGCTGGCTGCCTCCTGTCCATCTAACGATTCTCCTTCCAGTCACCTTGTGTGAGCTGCGGTGATCGCCGATCCAGGTTTGTCACCAGCGAACGGCCCTATCAGCCACACCACGCTAGGCAGTGAACACATCGTGTTGGAAGGACGCACCTTGGCAGTCGACCGCCAGTCCACCTCAACCACCATCCCCGGCGCACCACACCGCGCCTCGTTCGCAAAAATCAGCGAACCCCTGGAGGTACCGGGCCTCCTGGATCTCCAACTCGACTCGTTCGAATGGCTCGTCGGATCGCCGGAATGGCGCGCCAAGGCGATCAGCCGCGGCGACGAGCGCCCCACCGGCGGACTCGAAGACATCCTGCACGAGCTGTCCCCGATCGAGGACTTCTCGGGATCGATGTCGCTGTCCTTCTCCGACCCACACTTCGACGAGGTCAAGGCCTCCGTCGAGGAGTGCAAGGACAAGGACATGACCTACGCGGCGCCGCTGTTCGTCACCGCGGAGTTCATCAACAACAACACCGGTGAGATCAAGTCGCAGACCGTGTTCATGGGCGACTTCCCGATCATGACCGACAAGGGCAGCTTCATCATCAACGGCACCGAGCGTGTCGTGGTGAGCCAGCTCGTGCGCAGCCCCGGCGTGTACTTCGATGCCAACATCGACAAGACCACCGAGAAGACGCTGCACACCGTCAAGGTGATCCCGAGCCGCGGCGCCTGGCTCGAGTTCGACGTCGACAAGCGCGACACCGTCGGTGTCCGCATCGACCGCAAGCGCCGCCAGCCGGTCACCGTGCTGCTCAAGGCCCTCGGCTGGACGAACGAGGAGATCTCCGAGCGCTTCGGATTCTCCGAGATCATGATGTCCACCCTGGAGAAGGACAACACCGCCAACCAGGACGAGGCGCTGCTCGAGGTCTACCGCAAGCTGCGTCCGGGCGAGCCGCCGACCAAGGAGTCCGCGGAGAACCTGCTGGAGAACCTGTTCTTCAAGGAGAAGCGCTACGACCTGGCCCGCGTCGGCCGCTACAAGGTCAACAAGAAGCTCGGTCTCACCGACAACCCGATGACCGGCGAGGCGACCCTCACCCGTGAGGACATCGCCGCGACCGTCGAGTACCTGGTGCGCCTGCACGACGCCGACCCGCACACCGTGTCGTTCGCCAAGGTGGCAGGGCCGGAGTCGCTCGACGTGCCGATCGAGGTCGACGACATCGATCACTTCGGCAACCGTCGTCTGCGTACCGTCGGCGAGCTGATCCAGAACCAGATCCGCGTGGGCCTCTCGCGTATGGAGCGTGTCGTGCGTGAGCGCATGACCACCCAGGACGTCGAGGCGATCACCCCGCAGACCCTGATCAACATCCGTCCCGTCGTGGCGGCGATCAAGGAGTTCTTCGGCACCAGCCAGCTGTCGCAGTTCATGGACCAGAACAACCCGCTGTCGGGTCTGACCCACAAGCGTCGTCTGTCGGCGCTGGGCCCGGGTGGTCTGAGCCGTGAGCGCGCCGGCCTCGAGGTGCGCGACGTGCACCCCAGCCACTACGGCCGCATGTGCCCGATCGAGACCCCGGAAGGCCCGAACATCGGCCTGATCGGTTCGCTGTCGGTGTACGCGCGGGTCAACCCGTTCGGCTTCATCGAGACCCCGTACCGCAAGGTGATCGACGGTGTCGTCTCCGACACCATCGAGTACATGACCGCCGACGAGGAGGATCGTTACCTCATCGGGCAGGCCAACACCGCCTACGACCTCGACGGCAACATCACCGACGATCGTGTGCTGGTGCGTAAGAAGGGCTCGGAGGTGGAGTTCGTCTCCGCCGCGCAGGTCGAATACCTCGACGTGTCGCCGCGTCAGATGGTCTCCGTCGCGACCGCGATGATCCCGTTCCTCGAGCACGACGACGCCAACCGCGCCCTGATGGGTGCGAACATGCAGCGTCAGGCCGTGCCGCTGGTGCGCAACGAGTCGCCGCTGGTCGGTACCGGCATGGAGTTGCGTGCCGCCGTCGACGCCGGTGACGTCATCGTCTCCGGCAAGACCGGTGTGGTCGAGGAGGTCTCCGCCGACTACATCACCGTGATGGCCGACGACGGCACCCGCGACACCTACCGGATGCGCAAGTTCGCCCGCTCCAACCACGGCACCTGCGCCAACCAGCGTCCGATCGTGGACGAGGGTCAGCGCGTCGAGTCCGGCCAGGTCCTCGCCGACGGCCCCTGCACCGAGAACGGTGAGATGGCCCTCGGTAAGAACCTCCTCGTGGCGATCATGCCGTGGGAGGGTCACAACTACGAGGACGCGATCATCCTGAGCCAGCGTCTCGTCGAGGAGGACACCCTCACCTCGATCCACATCGAGGAGCACGAGATCGACGCCCGCGACACCAAGCTCGGTGCCGAGGAGATCACCCGGGACATCCCGAACGTCTCCGACGAGGTGCTCGCCGATCTCGACGAGCGCGGCATCGTCCGCATCGGTGCCGAGGTCCGCGACGGCGACATCCTGGTCGGCAAGGTCACCCCGAAGGGCGAGACCGAGCTGACCCCGGAAGAGCGTCTGCTGCGTGCCATCTTCGGTGAGAAGGCCCGCGAGGTGCGCGACACCTCGCTGAAGGTGCCGCACGGCGAGACCGGCAAGGTCATCGGTGTGCGCGTGTTCAGCCGTGACGACGACGACGATCTGCCCCCGGGCGTCAACGAACTCGTCCGCGTCTACGTCGCGCAGAAGCGCAAGATCCAGGACGGCGACAAGCTGGCCGGCCGGCACGGCAACAAGGGCGTCATCGGCAAGATCCTCCCGCAGGAGGACATGCCGTTCCTGCCCGACGGCACCCCGGTCGACATCATCCTGAACACCCACGGTGTGCCGCGTCGTATGAACATCGGCCAGATCCTGGAGACCCACCTCGGGTGGATCGCCAAGGCCGGCTGGAACATCGACGTCGCCAACGGTGTGCCGGATTGGGCGTCGAAGCTGCCCGAGGACATGTACTCGTCGGCTCCCGACACCAACACCGCCACCCCGGTGTTCGACGGTGCGCGTGAGGAGGAGCTGACCGGACTGCTGTCCTCGACGCTGCCCAACCGCGACGGTGAGGTGATGGTCAACGGCGACGGCAAGGCGACGCTGTTCGACGGTCGTTCCGGCGAGCCGTTCCCGTACCCGGTGTCGGTCGGCTATATGTACATCATCAAGCTGCACCACCTGGTCGACGACAAGATCCACGCCCGCTCGACCGGTCCGTACTCGATGATCACCCAGCAGCCGCTCGGCGGTAAGGCCCAGTTCGGTGGCCAGCGCTTCGGTGAGATGGAGTGCTGGGCCATGCAGGCCTACGGCGCCGCCTACACCCTGCAGGAGCTGCTGACGATCAAGTCGGACGACGTGGTCGGCCGCGTGAAGGTGTACGAGGCCATCGTCAAGGGCGAGAACATCCCCGAGCCCGGCATCCCCGAGTCGTTCAAGGTGCTCCTCAAGGAGCTCCAGTCGCTCTGCCTCAACGTCGAGGTGCTGTCCAGTGACGGCGCCGCGATCGAGATGGCTGACACCGACGACGAGGATCTCGAGCGCGCCGCGGCCAACCTCGGCATCAACCTGTCGCGCAACGAGTCGGCCACGGTCGACGACCTCGCGAACTGACCAGCGCACGTGGGGGCTGCACAAGCCCCCACGTGTCACCCCCATTCAGTCGAATTCAAGAGCTTGCTCAGGGAAGGCATAGAGTGCTCGACGTCAACTACTTCGACGAACTGAAGATCGGTCTTGCGACGGCCGATGACATCCACAACTGGTCGTACGGCGAGGTCAAGAAGCCCGAGACCATCAACTACCGCACGCTCAAGCCGGAGAAGGACGGCCTGTTCTGCGAGAAGATCTTCGGACCGACTCGCGACTGGGAGTGCTACTGCGGCAAGTACAAGCGTGTGCGCTTCAAGGGCATCATCTGCGAGCGCTGCGGCGTCGAGGTCACCAAGGCCAAGGTCCGCCGCGAGCGGATGGGTCACATCGAGCTCGCCGCACCGGTCACCCACATCTGGTACTTCAAGGGTGTGCCGAGCCGGTTGGGCTACCTGCTCGACCTCGCGCCGAAGGATCTCGAGAAGATCATCTACTTCGCCGCCTACGTGATCACCTCCGTCGACGACGAGCTGCGTCACAACGAGCTGTCGACGCTCGAGGCCGAGATGGAGGTCGAGAAGAAGGCTGTCGCCGATCAGCGCGACGTCGACCTCAACGAGCGGTCGGCCAAGCTCGAGGCCGATGTCGCCGAACTCGAGGCCGAGGGTGCCAAGGCCGACGTGCGCCGCAAGGTCAAGGACGGTGCCGAGCGTGAGATGAAGCGCATGCGCGACGCCGCGCAGCGTGAACTCGACGGTCTCGAGGAACTGTGGGACAAGTTCGTCAAGCTCGCCCCCGGTGACCTGATCATCGACGAGAAGCTCTACCACCAGCTGCAGGACCGCTACGGCGAGTACTTCACCGGTGCGATGGGTGCCGAGGCGATCAAGAAGCTCCTGGAGACCTTCGACATCGACGCCGAGGCCGAGTCGCTGCGCGAGACCATCCGCAGCGGCAAGGGCCAGAAGAAGCTGCGTGCGCTCAAGCGACTGAAGGTCGTGGCCGCTTTCCAGCAGTCCGGCAATTCGCCGCTGGGTATGGTGCTCGACGCCGTGCCGGTGATCCCGCCGGAGCTGCGTCCGATGGTGCAGCTCGACGGTGGCCGCTTCGCGACCTCCGACCTGAACGACCTGTACCGCCGCGTCATCAACCGCAACAACCGCCTCAAGCGACTGATCGACCTCGGTGCCCCCGAGATCATCGTCAACAACGAGAAGCGGATGCTGCAGGAGTCGGTGGACGCCCTGTTCGACAACGGCCGCCGCGGCCGTCCGGTCACCGGACCGGGCAACCGTCCGCTGAAGTCGTTGAGCGATCTGCTCAAGGGCAAGCAGGGTCGTTTCCGTCAGAACCTGCTCGGTAAGCGCGTCGACTACTCGGGCCGTTCGGTCATCGTCGTCGGCCCGCAGCTCAAGCTGCACCAGTGCGGTCTGCCCAAGCTGATGGCGCTCGAGCTGTTCAAGCCGTTCGTGATGAAGCGTCTGGTCGATCTCAACCAGGCCCAGAACATCAAGTCGGCCAAGCGCATGGTGGAGCGTCAGCGTCCCGCCGTGTGGGACGTCCTCGAAGAGGTCATCGCCGAGCACCCGGTTCTGCTGAACCGTGCGCCGACGCTGCACCGCCTCGGTATCCAGGCCTTCGAGCCGCAGCTGGTGGAGGGCAAGGCCATCCAGCTGCACCCGCTGGTGTGTGAGGCGTTCAACGCCGACTTCGACGGTGACCAGATGGCCGTGCACCTGCCGCTGAGCGCGGAGGCACAGTCCGAGGCCCGCATCCTGATGCTGTCCTCGAACAACATCCTCTCGCCGGCCTCGGGTCGCCCGCTGGCCATGCCGCGTCTGGACATGGTGACCGGCCTGTTCTACCTGACCACCCTCAAGGAGGGTGCGGCAGGCGAGTACCGGGCGGCCACCGCCGACACCCCGGAAGAGGGTGTCTACTCCAGCCCGTCGGAGGCCATGATGGCCGTCGACCGTGGGGTGCTGACCGTGCAGTCGCGCATCAAGGTGCGGCTGACCGACCAGCGTCCGCCGGCCGACGTCGAGGCCGCCGAGTATCCGGACGGTTGGCGTTACGGGCAGCCGTGGACCACCATCACGCCCCTGGGTCGGGTGCTGTTCAACGAGCTGCTGCCGATCGAGTACCCGTTCGTCGACGAGCAGATGCCGAAGAAGCGTCAGGCCGCGATCATCAACGATCTCGCCGAGCGCTATCCGATGATCGTCGTCGCGCAGACCGTCGACAAGCTCAAGGACGTCGGCTTCTACTGGGCCACCCGTTCGGGTGTCACCGTGTCGATGGCCGACGTGCTCGTGCCGCCGGCCAAGACCGAGATCCTCGAACGTTACGAGGAGCGTGCCGATGGCCTGGAGCGCAAGTTCCAGCGTGGTGCCCTGACCCCGGATGAGCGGCGCGACGCGCTGGTCGAGATCTGGAAGCAGGCCACCGAAGAGGTCGGCAAGGTCATGGAGGAGTACTACCCCGAGGACAACCCGATCATCATGATCCCGAAGTCGGGTGCCACCGGTAACCTGACGCAGGTTCGTAACCTGTCGGGCATGAAGGGTCTGGTGACCAACCCGAAGGGTGAGTTCATCCCGCGTCCGATCAAGTCCTCCTTCCGTGAGGGCCTGACCGTGCTGGAGTACTTCATCAACACCCACGGTGCCCGAAAGGGTCTGGCCGACACCGCACTTCGCACCGCCGACTCGGGTTACCTGACCCGTCGTCTGGTGGACGTCAGCCAGGACGTGATCGTCCGCGAGACCGACTGCAACACCGAACGCGGCATCGTGGTGTCGCTCGGTGAGAAGCAGCCGGACGGTTCGATCATCCGTGACGCGCATGTGGAGACCAGCGCCTACGCCCGCACCCTCGCCGCCGACGCCCTCGACGAGAACGGCAACGTCATCGTCGAGCGTGGACACGACCTGGGCGACCCGGCCATCGAGGCACTGCTGGCCGCCGGCATCACCTCGGTGAAGGTCCGTTCGGTCCTGACGTGTGCGACCGGCACCGGCGTGTGCGCGATGTGCTACGGCCGTTCGATGGCCACCGGCAAGCTCGTCGACATCGGCGAGGCCGTCGGTATCATCGCCGCCCAGTCGATCGGTGAGCCCGGAACCCAGCTGACCATGCGTACCTTCCACCAGGGTGGCGTCGGTGACGACATCACCGGTGGTCTGCCGCGTGTGCAGGAGCTCTTCGAGGCGCGCGTGCCCAAGGGTGTCGCGCCGATCGCGGAGGTCTCCGGCCGGGTGCGTCTGGAGGACGACGACCGCTTCTACAAGATCACGATCATCCCCGATGACGGATCGGAAGAGGTTGTCTACGACAAGATCTCGAAGCGTCAGCGTCTGCGTGTGTTCAAGCACGACGACGGCTCCGAGCGTCTGCTCGCCGACGGTGACCACGTCGACGTGGGTCAGCAGCTGATGGAGGGTTCGGCGAACCCGCATGAGGTGCTGCGCGTCATGGGTCCGCGTCAGGTGCAGGTGCACCTGGTCAACGAGGTCCAGGAGGTCTACCGCAGCCAGGGTGTGTCGATCCACGACAAGCACATCGAGACCATCGTGCGCCAGATGCTGCGTCGCGTGACGATCATCGATCACGGTGCCACGGAGTTCCTGCCCGGTTCGCTCGTCGAGCGCGCCGAGTTCGAGTCCGCGAACCGTCAGGTGGTCAGTGAGGGTGGCGAGCCCGCGGCCGGACGTCCGGTGCTGATGGGTATCACCAAGGCCTCGTTGGCAACCGAGTCGTGGCTGTCGGCGGCGTCGTTCCAGGAGACCACGCGTGTCCTGACCGATGCGGCCATCAACAGCCGCAGCGACAAGCTGATCGGTCTGAAGGAGAACGTGATCATCGGTAAGTTGATCCCGGCCGGTACCGGCATCAACCGGTACCGCAACATCCAGGTTCAGCCGACCGAGGAGGCGCGCGCCGCGGCGTACGCGATGCCCGCCTACGACGACACCTACTACAGCCCGGACGGCACCTTCGGTGCCCCGTCGGGCGCTGCGGTGCCGCTCGACGACTACGGCTTCTCCGGGGGCGACTACCGCTAGTCACTCTGCGCGGCGTCACGACGCAGCGTCAGAGACCAACGGCCCCCACACCTTTCGGTGTGGGGGCCGTTGTCGTCGGTGTGTCGGTGTGTCGGTATCGCGACCGGGGATCAGCCGCGCGAGCTCTCCGCCGACGCGGCGTCCTCACCCCGGCCGGCCTGCAACCGCAGCCCCGCCAGGATGAGTTCGAGGCCGGACCGGAACTGGTCGGCGTCGTCGTGGCCCTCGAACTCGTCGACGATGTAGTGCATGTACGGGTACTTCGCCGCGTCCAGTGCCCGCCACTGATCGACCACCCGGCCCAGGTAGGCCTCGCGTGAGGTGGTGCCGTCGATCACCTCCTGGGGCGGTTCCTGGCCCAGGTCGGCGGCCACGCCGATGACGTAGCCGAGTACCGCCGACACCGCGTGGAAGGCCTGCCGCGGGGACAGATCCAGCCGCATCGCCTGCTCACCGATGCGTTCGTACAGCTCCAGCGCATTGGACTGGATGGTGGTGTTGCGCATGAAATACGCAGCAAGCCAAGGTCTTTGGACTATCGCAGCGAAGACGGTCTCGGCGATCGCGCGAATGTTGTCGATCGGATCCTCGGCGTCGCGCATGTTCTCCAGGTCGGCGAGGATGCCCGCCACCACGTGGTCGGTGGCGCGGTCGAGGAGTTCGTCCTTGTTGGACACGTACCAGTAGATGCTGCCGACGCCGCCGCCGAGTCGGGCGGCGAGCGCGCGGAAGGTCAGGGCCGATTCACCGGACTCGTCGAGTAGGGCCACGGCCGCCTCGATGACGGTCTCCATCGAATGTGATGCGCGCCGACGGGTGGTGCGTGCTCCGGGTGCCATGACACCCATCTCATCACACCGCCCGCCGCGGCCTTGCGACATATCGAACGGCGTTCTATGATCGAACCACGTTCGAGAAACGAACAACGTTCGATACTGAAGGAGGTGGTTCCGATGACCTCGGCAACCGAATCGCTCCCGACCCGCACCTACGGGTCGCTGCGGGCAGCCTGGATTCCGCTCGCTGCCCTGTGTATGGCCTTTTTCGTGGAGATGGTCGACAACACCCTGCTCACCATCGCCCTGCCGACGATCGGCCGTGACCTGGGCAGCGGCACCACCGCCCTGCAGTGGGTGACCGGCGCGTACTCGCTGACCTTCGGTGGCCTGCTGCTCACCGCGGGGTCGGCCGCCGACCGACTCGGCCGGCGTCGGGTGCTGCTCTACGGACTCGCGGCCTTCGGGCTGATCAGCCTCGCGGTGATCTTCGTGAACTCCGCCGGTGAGCTGATCGTGCTGCGCGCCGCCCTCGGCATCGCGGCCGCCGCGATGGCCCCGATCACCAACTCGCTGGTGTTCCGGCTCTTCGAGTCCGACACGCTGCGGATGCGTGCGATGACGATCATGATCATCGTCGGCATGAGTGGTTTCATCCTGGGACCGCTGCTCGGCGGCACCGTGCTGGCCCATCTCCGGTGGGAGTGGCTGCTGGTGATCAACGCCCCGATCGCGCTCATCGCCTGGATCGGGGTGCGCGCCGGCGTTCCCGCCGACCGCGCGGAGGACCTGACCGGCGACCGGCTCGATCTGCCCGGTGCGCTGCTGTCCGTCGGCGCCATCGGGGCCGCCTGCTACATGCTGACCAGCGGTGTCGAGCACGGCTGGGTCTCGGTCCCGACCATCGGATGCGCGGTGGGCGCGATCGTGGCCCTGGTCGCCTTCGTCTGGCACGAGCGACGCGCCGCACAGCCGATGCTGGACCTGACCATCTTCCGGTTCGGCACCGTCCGCGGCGCGGCGGTCGCCCAGATCGGCACCTCGATCGCCATGGCCGGGGTGATGTTCGGGCTGATCCTGCACTTCCAGTACGCCTACGGCTGGAGCCCGATGAAGGCCGGGTTGGCCAACCTCCCGATGATCGTCACGATGATCGCGGCCACCCCGATCTCGGAGGGGCTGGCCAAGAGGTACGGGCATCGGATCGCGTGCGTCGTCGGTGCGATCCTGCTCGCCGGTTCCCTGGCCGGTCTGGCCTGGGGCGTCGATCACGGATACCCCGCGATCGCGGTGTGCATGGTCGTCATGACCATCGGCCTGCGGACGGTCATGACCATCTGTGCCGTCGCCCTCGTCGACGCGATGCCGGAGAACCGGACCTCGATGGGCACCGCGCTCAACGACACCGCACAGGAGGTCGGCACCAGCATCGGGACCGCCGTCGTCGGCACGTTCATCGCCGCCCTGGTCACGGTCAGCCTGCCGAGCGGGGTGTGGAGTCCGGAACTCGTGGCGTCGTTCTTCCACGGCGAGCGGATCACCTACGCGGTACTGTCCGTCATCGTCGGCGTCGTCGCCGGGTGGGGTGCGCTGACGCTGACCAACTCGCATTCGGTGGAGGAGGCGCACTGAGCCCCGCCGCCGCGCGCGGCGACCTCACCAGACCAGCGGCGCGATGAACATCCGGGCGTAGGCGCGGACCGCGTCGGCGTCGGCGGTGTCGAGGGCGGGCGTGGGGGTCAGTGCGAACGAGGTGATCAACCGGAACACGAGTTCGGCGACCTGCCACAGGTCGGTGTCGGGCATCGACGCACCCGCCTTGCGAAGGGTTCCGGCGATGCCCCGGCTGAACGACTCCACTATCTCCTCGACCTGGGGGGCCTCGAACCCGACGAACATCTCCAGCGCATCGGGCTGATCGGCCAGGATCTTCTGGATGAGGTCATCGGAGCGGAAGCCGGTCACCCCGATGACGAAGGTCTCGATCACCGTGGTGCGTGGGTCCCGGCCGCCGACCGCGACGTCGATCTCGCGCGCGTAGTCGCGGCGAAGTCGCTGGATGACCTCGGCCAGCAGGTTCTCCTTGGTGGGGAATCGCCGGTAGAGGGTGCTGCGGCTGATGCCGGCCTCGGCGGCGATGCGGTCGATGCTGGCGCGGCGGACCCCGGACCGTCGGAACTCGACGATGGCCGCGGCCGTGATCGACTCGGCCTGCCCGTTCTCGATGGAGCTGCGTCGGTCCGCCCGCGTTCGTGGAGGAGTGAGACCGGTCACGGGGTGAATCTACCGCACGATGGTGTGTCAGTCGGTCTGAGTGGCCGGGACGATCGTCGATCGGGAACCGCATCTGCAATGCCGGTGTCGATCAGGACATTCCGGACCCCGGGCCTCGGTCGTGTGACACGAGACACATCCATGTGTGATACTCGCCGGGACAGAATCTGAAACCAGGACGCATCATGCGTTCCAAAACCAAGCAAATGCTTGATTGCCTGTGGGTGTGAGGGGAGGCGCGGACAGTGCCACTTGCCGCCAGTGCCCAGAGCTTCGGCCGCACCGTTCGGCTCGGCGCGCGGACCCCGCTCATCGCCGCCATCGACATCGTCGGCGGCCGATTCCCGATCCGCGAGGCGGTCATCCAGGCCTCGTTCCTGCTCAGCATCACCGTGTTGCCGGCACTGCTGATGGCCGTGCCGTTCGGCGTGATCATCGCGGTCCAGATCGGCGGCCTCACCAGCAATCTCGGCGCCACCTCGATGGCCGGCGCGGTCGGTGGCATGGGCGTCATCCAGCAGGGCGCACCGATGGCCGCGGCCCTGCTCCTCGGCGGGGCGGGGGCCTCGGCGATCACCGCCGACCTCGGTGCGCGGACCGTCCGCGAGGAGATCGACGCGATGCGGGTCCTCGGCATCGATCCGACCCGACGACTCGTCGCACCCCGCATGGTCGCCATGGTGCTGGTGGCGCCGGTGCTCTCGATCCTGATCATCGTCATCGCCGTGGCCGCCAGTTTCATCGTGGCCATCACCGGCCAGGGCGTGGTGGCCGGATCGTACTGGCAGTCCTTCGGCAGTTACGCCTCGACCACCGACCTGTGGATCTGCCTCGGCAAGTCCGTCGTCTTCGGCTTCGTCGTCGTGGTGATCGCGGCGCGCCGCGGCCTCGAAGCGGCCGGTGGCGCCCGCGGTGTGGCCGACGCGGTCAACGCGGCCGTCGTCCTCGGCATCGTCGCGTCGATGGTGATCAACGTGATCATCACGCAGGTGACGGCCCTGTTCATCCCGGTGCAGGTCATCTGACGTGGCCCCGCAGACGACGGGCTTCGTCCCCAGCACCCGTTTCCCCGGCCTGTCGCGCGCCGGCCGGTCGGCGGGACGTCCCTTCGAACACATCGGCCGCCAGACGAGTTTCGTCCTCGACGTGCTGGCCGGACTGCCACACACGGTGCGGGCCTACCGGACCCAGACGATGGCGGCCTTCGCCGAGACCACCTGGGGCAACGGCTCGATCATGGTCGGTGGCGGCATCGCGAGTGTGCTGGCGATCCTCGGTCTCTCGGTCGGCGGGATGATCGGCATCCTCGGCGTCACCAGCCTGTCGTCGCTGAATCTGTCCCCGATGGCCGGGCTCATCACCGGCTACGCCGCGACCCGCGAGATGGCCCCGATCATCGCCGCCGTCGGATTCGCCGCCCAGGCCGGCTGCCGGATGACCGCCGAGATCGGATCGATGCGGATCTCCGAGGAGATCGATGCCCTTGAGGCGCAGGCCATTCGGCCGATCCCGTTCGTCGTGGGCACCCGCGTGGTGGCCGGTGTGCTCGCCATCGTCCCGTTCTACCTGGTGTCGCTGTGCCTGGCGTACCTGTCCTCACGAATCGTGGTCAGCGTCTTCTACGGGCAGTCCGCCGGCGCCTACGACCGCTACGTCGAGGCCTTCGTCAGTCCGGTCGACGTGATCTATTCGACGCTGAAAGTCGTTGTCTTCGCGGTGATCGTGATCATCGCGCACACCTACTACGGGTTCTTCGCCCACGGCGGCCCGGAAGGCGTCGGCATCGCCTCCGGACGGGCCATCCGGGCCAGTCTCGTGCTCATCGTCACCGCCGACATGGCGATGTCGCTGATGTTCTGGGGCCTCAACTCGGGATTGAACTTCACATGACACGAGGACGGGAGCGTTCCGCGCGTACCCTGCGCATCCGTGGACTGCTGACGGTCGCGGCCATCGTTGCGATCGTGGCACTGCTTGTCGTCCAGCCCTTTTCCGGTGACGACGGAATGGTCGAGTTCGACATCGTCGCACCGAGCGTGCCCGACGGCATCCAGAACGGGGTGCCGGTGGACGTCCGCGGGGAGACGATCGGCACCGTCTGCGATCTCGACATCTCCCGGCCCGACTCCACCCGCCTGACGATCTGCGCCCAGGGCGACCACCTCGGCGAGCTGACCGACGACTCACAGGTCGGTTTCGTCTCCCGCAACCTGTTCGGCTCCGACGCCGTGCGACTGAGTCCGGCGACGACGGGGAGGGCGGTCGGACCGGGCAGCGTCATCACCCTGGCGGCGCCGCCGGCCGACAACACCATGACCGCCGTCATGCGCAGCGCCGGCGGCGTCACCCTGCCGGTGCTCACCCCCGAACTCAGCGATCTGCTGAAAGATCTGAGCGACACCACCATTCGGCTGGCACCGTTCATGACCGCCACCACCGTCGCGCTGCAGACCCTGCAACGCGGACAGACCGCCCGGATACGCACCCTACTGCCGGGCGCCACCGACGCCTTCGACGGTGTGGCGGTGGCGGGTGCGTCGGCGATCACCGGTCTGGAGACCACGCTGACCAATCCGCTGCTGGCCGACCATGCCTACACCGCCAGCGTGACCAGCATGATCGGCGACATCGGTGATCTGTTCTCCGGGCTCGGTGCGCTCTTCAACGGGATGAGCCCGTTCGGGGCGACCCTCGATCTGGTCAACGCGTTCACGACGCCGTTGGGCACCGCGCTGCGCGGGGTCACCCCCGCCCAGCTCGCCGAGCTGATCGACCGATTCGGCGGCGCCTTCCACACCGACCCGCGCACCGGCAGGACCACCCTGTCGACCGAGGTGAATGTCGATCTGGTGCCCGGCTTCTCGACCCCGATGAGCCAGCTGCTCGCACGATCGGGGGCCGGATCGTGAGGAGTGTGCGTTCGGCCGTCATGCGTCTGCTTCTCGTGGCGGCCGTGGTGATCCTGGCGCTGTATGCCATCGTCACCGCGATCAACCGGCCCGTCGGCGGCGACACCGACACCTACCGGGCCGAGTTCACCGACGTGTTCGGTCTGCACGAGAACGCCGACGTCCGTATTCGCGGTGTCGCGGTCGGAAAGGTCAACGACATCGAGCTGCAGTCCGATGGGCTTGCGCTGGTGACGTTCTCGGTGCGCACGAGCAACCGGCTGACCGGGCACGACCAACTCGCCATCCGATTTCAGAATCTGGTCGGTCAGCGGTATCTCGCGATCACCGAAACCGAAGGCGGCGCAGGCGGTTCGTCCGACGCCCCGATCGACCCGGCCGCGGTGATCCCGGCGTCGAAGACCGTCGGCTCCTTCGATATCACCAAGCTGTTCAACGGTCTTCGGCCGATCCTCGTCGGCGCCGACCCGGCCGTGTTCAACACCTTCGCCACCAACCTGCTGCACCTGATCCAGGGTGAGGACGGCGTCGGGATCGGTGCGGTGCTCGGTGACATCGATCGACTGACCCAGTTCGCCACCGACAAACGCGCCATGATCACGGTCATCCTCACCAACCTCGGTGTGGTGTCCGACCAGTTGCAGGGCAAGTCGTCGATGATCACCACCCTGATGTCGAGCATGCGCATGCTGTTCGACACGCTCGAGAATCGTCTCGACCTCCTCAAGAAGGCCTTCGGAACGGGTTCGGAGGTGTTTCCGCCCATCGTCGAATTGATGAAGAGCACTTTCGATCTCGGCCTCGGCGGGCACGATCACATCTCCGCCCGGCTGATGGAACTCATCCCCGACACCACACGCCTCACCGAGACGCTGTCGATGGTGCCGACGATGCTCGCCACCATCAACGCGACGATGGGGCAGTCCGGGATCGACGCGAACTGTTCGCACGGCCGGATGGCGTTGCCCGCCATGGGAACCGTGCTGCTCGGCGGCGGGAAGGTGACGCTGTGTCGCGCCTGACCGGCGGTGCGTCCCTGCGCACCCGCATCGAGGATTTCGCGGTCCGTGACGAGATCGGGCGCCGCGGCGAACTCGCCTGGGCCATCGGACTGGTGGTCGTGGTGGTGATCCTGGTGGCCGTGACGTCGATGTTCTATCTTCGGCCACCCGGGCGCACCCAGTATCACGCGGTGATGGAGGAGAGCGGCGGAATCACCGGCGGCACCGAGGTGCGGGTCGCCGGGATACCGGTGGGTGACGTGACCGCGGTGACCCTGGGGGAGGGGGAAGGGGAGGGGGGGAGGGGGAGGTGGAGGTGACCCTCGACGTCGACTCGTCGGTGTTCCTCGGCGACCAGACCTCGATGCAGGTCCGGATGCTCACCGTGGTCGGCGGCGCCTACGTCGCGCTGTTGCCGGCCGGAACAGCACCGTTGGGCGACAACGCCATTCCCAAGGATCGGATAACCATCCCGTACTCGACCGGTGAGGTCCTCGACGCCGCCGCCTCCACCGCGAGCCGGATCGACGCGCTGACGATGCGCGACACCGCCGTCGCGGCCACCGACAGTCTCGATGCCGCACCCGGCTCGGTCCGCGGCATCCTGTCGAATGCCGCCGACATCACCGCACTCCTCGACGAACAGCAACAGCAACTCGAATCCATCGCCGATCTGGGTGGGGAGTACACCACAACGCTTGCCGCGCAGCGGGATACGATCGTCGAGATGATCGGCCGGATCCGCTCGGTGCTGCCGCTGATCATCGGCTACAAGGATCGCGGTATCCAGACCTACGATGCACTCGCCGAGATGGTCCTCTACGTCGGTGATATCTTCGGCGAACCCTACGAGACCCGGATCGGTCCGCCCCTGCATCAGCTCGCCGCGACGGCAGGTCAGGTCAACGAGATGTCGACGAAGATGGGTGAGGCCATCCGGCAACTCCGCGAGATCGCCGACAGGCTCTCCGCCATCGTCACGCCCAACGGGGTGTCGCTGGACTTCGGAGACCAGGTGATCGACGACTCCGTCGTCTGCATCCCGATCGCCGGACGGACCTGCTGATGAGCGTCCGGGTGGTGCGTCCCCGTGGTCGCGTCGCGGCGCTGATCGCGGCGTTGCTGGTGGTCACGCTCATGATCGGTGCGGTGGTCGTCTGGCTCCGGTTGTCCGACAACGACAAACGAGCACTGTGCGCACAGCTGCCGGACTCGGCGGGACTCTACGTCGGCAACGCGGTCAACATCCGAGGGGTCCGCGTCGGTACCGTGACCGGGATAGCGCCGCACAACGGGCAGGTCACCGTCGACATGTCCATCGACGACGACCGGCCGATCGCTGCCACGGCACGGGTTGTCGCGGTGAACAATTCGGTGCTCGCCGACCGCCGGCTCGAACTCGTCGACGCGCAGGCCCGCGGCGGACCGACGATGGCCGGCGGCGACTGCATACCGCGCAGCCGGTCCTACACACCGATCTCGGTGAGCGCGGCGTTCTCGTCCTTCACCACGATGTTCGACGAGATCGGCGGCAGTGGAACGGATTCCGCCGCCCCGGTGGGCGGACTGCTCACCGCGGTGGACCGACAGTTCGACGGCACCGGCCCCGACATCAACGCCACGATCACCAATCTGTCCCGGCTGATGGCCGACCCGAAGGACTTCCTCGCCCAGATGCGCACCGTCTTCGACAACCTGGCCGTCCTCACCGACGTCGCCGACCAGAACTGGGATCCCATCCGTGAGATCGGGGTCAACGCAGCATCATTGACGTTCTTCATGGCCCGGCTGTTCGAGGATTTCGTCTACATCTTCGACGGTCTGGGAGAGGCCGGACCCGGCCTGGATGACCTCCTCGGCAATGTCTTGCCCCCGGTGCTCGACACCGCCGATGTCGCCATGCCCTTCGTCACCGTGGCGATCGCCCACACCGATGACCTCACCGCCATCCTGGAGAAGACACCCGGGATCGCGACCAATCTCGCGACGACGATCAACCGGAAGGCCGCCGCGTTCCAGGTGTCCTACCGCGCACCGCGGGTCGCGGTGCGGACCCCCGACAGTGCGGCGTTGTGCGCCTTGGTCAATCGCGCCGATCCCGGCGGTTGCGACCCGTCGTCCGGGTCGGTCGCCGAGGTGAACCTCACCGAGGTCGTCGCCCGGTTGGTGCAGGGAGGTGCTCGATGATCGCGCGCCGCGGTGCCCGGATACGCGGTGCCCGGATACGCAGTGCCCTGACGATGGCGATGTGCGTGCTCGCCGTCGTCGCCGCGTTGGTGACGGCGATCGTCGGAGCCGGCACCAATCCGGTCACGCTGCTGCCGCGGCTCACCGCGTCATCGGGTGGTTCGACCCTCTACGTCGACTTCGCCTCCGTCGTCAACCTGCCGCTCGGCGCGCGGGTGCTGGCCCGCGGAACACAGATCGGCACAGTGCAATCGATCGGTCTCGTGCCCGACGCCGCACGCCTGAGCATCGACCTCGCACCGCAGGCCCGGGTACCGGCCGGTTCCACCGCCGAACTGCGGCAGTCGACACTGCTCGGCGACATCTATGTGGCGCTGATCCCGCCCGAGGGGACTTCTCCGTCGTCGTCGATGCTGCCCGACGGCGCGGTGATCGGCATCGCCGACACCGATCCCGGCCCGCAGGTCGAGGACATCATCGTCAACCTCGCCGACTTCATGTCCGGTGGATCGATTCTGCGCGTGCAGGATTCGATCCGGCAGATCAACGAGTCGGTGGACACCGGCGGCGACCTGGCCGGCGCATCCCGGGTCGGCGCGCAGGACATCACCGACCTGGCTGCGGGCACGCGCGATCTCGACGCGATGATCACCAGCCTGCAGAAGGCCTCGGCCGAGATGGCGGCCAACCCCGATGCGTTGGGGTACTCCTTCGGCGACAAGGGCCAATTCGGCATACGCGCGGTGTTCGACTCGGTCAACGAGGGATTCAAACTGGTCGCCGGATCCAGTGCGCTGGCCGCCGGGCTGAGCTGGCTGACCCCGCGACTGGCCCAACTCAATCCCTTCCTGGACGAACTCGTTCCGCTGCTGCGGAGCTACTCGGCCCACTCGACGCAGTTCAACGGCAACATCGGCGCGCTGATCGACGTGACGCGCACCGACATCGTGCCGTTCGTGAAGGACGGCGCGATCTCCGTCGACCAGGTCACCCTCGACGACGCCGACGTGACGCGTTCGGTGGCGTCGGTGCTGCGGATGATGGGGGCGTTGCGATGACCGGCACCGCGATGCTCGTCCGCAACATCGCCGCCATCGTGGGAACCGTTGCGGTGCTGGTGGCGTCGGTGGCGTATCTGTCGCTCGGTGTCCTCGACGTGCGACCTCTCGACGACACGACGACCGTCACCATGACCGTCCCGACATCCAATGGCCTGCATGCCGGTTCGGCGGTGCTGTTGCGCGGCGTCGACATCGGCGAGGTCACCTCGGTGAGCTATCAGGGATCGGCGGTGCAGATCTCCGTGGCCTACGACGCCCGCTACGACATCCCGGTCGACAGCCGATTCGACCTGTCCGCGCAGTCGATGCTCGGCGAATCGGGCATCGTCGTGACACCCCAGAGTGCCGTCAGTACAGCGGTTCTCGCCGACGGCGACCACGTCGCGGCCACCGCCGTCGAGGTGCCCGCATCGGTGCCCGAGCTTCTCGGGTCGGCGGAGAAGTTGCTCGATCAGGTCGATCCCGGTCTGGTCAATCGGCTCGTCGAGACCCTGTCGGCCGCGCTCGCCGGAACCGACGACGCGGTCGACCGCCTGGCTCCGGCCGCCCAGTTGCTCGCGGCCACGATGATCTACTCGCAACCGGCGCTGGTGACGGTCATCGGCAATGCGACGTCGATCCTGCAACGCGCCGACTGGGTGGGGCCGGCGCTCCGGGCGACGAGCCCCGAACTGCTGTACGCGGGCGAGAGTCTGCGGCGCGTGGTCACCAGCGTCAAACCCTTCGCCGACTTCACCCGCGGCGGCGAACTCATCGGTGAGCGGTGGAAGCCGACGCTCAACCGGGCGGCGCCGCTGGTGGCGACGATCGCACCGCCCATCGGTTCGCTGGCGCAGACCCTACTGCCCGCGGCGCAGCGGTCGGGCAGCCCGCTGGCCAATCTCGACATCGCCGCCCTGGTCGACCGGGTCATGCAGATGCTGCCCGGCGACAGCGTGCGCCTGAACGTGACCATCCCGAACTGAGACGAGGAGCAGCCCATGTCCACCGACATCAGCGAGACCACCGAGACCACCGAGATCACTGAGATCACCGACCTCACCGAGGCCACTGACACGACCGAGGCCACCGACACCGGGGCCACTGACACGACCGGGGCCACCGAGGAGGTGTCGACCGATTCCGGGTCCGCCACATCCGTTGCCGCACCGGCCAAGAAGAAGAAGAAGAAGGCCAAGTCCGCCACCAAGACCGCATCAGCGCCGCCGGCCGTCACGCCGGCACCGTCGCTGCGCGCGCAACTCACCGAGAACCTGCGTCCCCGACGGCATCCGGTGATCGTCGGACTCGTCGCGCTGTGTGTGGCCGCGTTGGTGGCGACGACCGTGCTCGCGATCCTGTTGAGTCAGCGGTCCGATCAGCTCAGCGCAGCCGAGCAACTCGCCGCCGACAAGGCGGCAGCCGAACGCGTCGCCGGTGATTATGCGGTGGGTGCGGCGACGTTCGACTTCCGGGATCTCGCTCCCTGGTCGGCGGCACTGAAGAAGGGCACTGCCCCCGAACTCACCTCACGCTTCGACGTGGCGGTCAAGACCCTCACCCCGCTCATCCAGGAGGTGCAGTGGAATCAGACCGCCACGCTCATCGCCGCGACGACGGTCGACGTCCGCGCGGATCGGCAGTTCGTGGTGCAGGTCTTCGTCTCGACGCACATGACGAGTACCCAGAATCCCGCCGGACTCAATACCGTCACCCCCTACACGGTGACCCTTGACCGTGACGACAACTGGCTGATCACCGATGTGGCCGGGATCGCCGGCGCGGCGCAGGACGGCTCGACCGGAACGGGTACCCCCGACGTCGCGCCCGCCGATTCCGCCGCGCCCACCCAGGCGCCGGCCACTCCCGGCGCCCCCTCGGTGACACCGGCTCCGTCGACGCCGTGAGCCGCAGCGGCGGGGGCCGGTGGTCGGGTGTGCTGTTGCTGACCTCGGGGGTCGCGGCGATCGCCGTGTTGATGCCGTGGGCGCGGGGCCGGGGCATGACGATTCCCGACACCTCCGACGTCGCCGGTGACGCGGTCAGCCATCCCGGCGCATTCGAGAGTGTCCGCGTGCTCGGAGTCACCACGGCGCCGGGCGCGACGATCCTGGCCGCTATCTGCCTGGTGACGGTGGTGGCCCTGTGGCGGACCGCTCCGTCCTACCGCCCGAGCCGGGCGGGCCACCTCTGCATCGCCGCGTCGGCGCTCGCAATGGCCGCTGCCCTGTGGTTCGTCCTCGACGCGGATCTGCGGACCGCGGCGCTCGGGAAGTCCATCGACCTGCAGTCCGACACGGTGACGCTCACCGCGTGGCCATGGATTACCTTGGGATGCGCCGTGATCGGCTGCATCGCCGGAGTCCTGCTGGTACCGCGGCACATCGACGTGGCGGACCGCGTCACAACAGACAGGAGCCCAGCACGGTCATCGTGAGCGGTCGCCACGAGTGATGAGCGTGCTCGACCACCGGCCCGCCGACGAGGTGAGTCCACTTCCGCTGGTCGGCAACCACAGCTTGTCGGTCGGGCCGATCCGTCTCGCCGGTCGGGCCGGTCCGGAGCGATAGCCGCCGCGTTGAGCTCCGTCGAAACGGAGGACCGTGTCCGCCGGGCCGAGCTTGTCGAGGTCGAGGCCTCGTAAGACAAGGCTGGAACTCCCAACGGCCACAACGTTTCTGCGGTAGCACCGCTCGGGATGGTCCGGTGGGACGGGATGGTTCAGGAGCTGTCGAGACCGTCATGGAGCATGGCGCCGAGGACAAGTGCGCCCCGGTTGCTGGGATACATGCCGGCGGCGTCCATCTCGTGTCGCTCGACCTCGGGCTCGACGCGGCCCATACGGATGAGGTGCTGACGTGCCTGTCCTTCGGTGACCGTGCCGCGGACGCGGATACGGGCACTCGAGGCACCATGAAGCGTGCCCGCGGTGCCGGGATCGCCGGGATCAGCGGTGACCTCGATGCCGGGCGAGTCGTAGGCGTCCTCGAGTTCCCCGGTGTCGGTGACACCGGGTTCGTCGGGGTGCTCGCCGCCTGCGGCGTCGGGCCCGTCCCGCTGGTCGGGTGGTCGGGGCTCGACGGGATCGGATTGGGCTGCGCCTGAATCGTACTCGTCGACGGGTGGTTCGGACTGATCGCACACATCGTCATCGTGATCGTCGTCCTGGTCGACGCTGTCTGCGATATCGAGGCTGTCGCCGATGCTCGAGGAGCCGGTAGTCGGAGCCTGATCGTCACTCGAAACACCACGATCGGACCAGGTTTCGGCATCCACGGACGACGACGCGGTGTCCTCGTCGTCGGGATCGGCCGGTACATCGACGTCGGCGGTGGCGTCGGCATCGACCGACTCGGTCTCATCCTCTGCTTCGGCGGCGGCTTCGATGTCATCAGTTTCGGCATCGACCACGTCGACATCAACCACGTCGGTGTCTGCGGGTTCGGTTGCGCTGGAACCACTATCAGCGTCGTTGTGGTCGCGGTGGATCTGGTCGCGGATCTGGTCGAGTTTCTGCTCGTAGAGTGCGGTGATGTCGGGGTGATCGTTGACGATCTTCGGGTTCTCCGGCATGCCGGGTGCGGCGTTGAGTTGCCACCAGCACCGACCGGCCAGCGGCCCGTCTTCGTAGATGCCGGTGGTGTACTGGCCCGGATTCGGCCCGACCATCCGGTTGTGCGGCCCGCACGCCGGCGCCAGATCGGTGATGTCGGTTTTCCCGCCGTCAGCCCAGTCCTCTTTGGCGTGATGCATTTCCGAATGCGATGCGGGTTGCCCGCAGCCGGGGAACGAGCAAACTTCACCGCCGGTGCGGGAGAACGACGCGATCCGCTGCTCGGTGGATGCCAGGCGTCGGGCGCGCCCCAGATACAACGGGAGGTCGATGGCGTCGGAGAACACCGCCAGGAACTGCTGCAGATCATTGGGATCCTTGATGTCACCCAACGCACTCAGCAGGTCCGGGATGGGAATGGTGGATCCGGAGGCGGTGGTGGCATACCCGGCACCGGCGAGGAGGTCTTGCAGGAAGGTTTTGATGATCAACGCGACCGGTAGTCCGCGGTGGGTTTTGCCGAGCACGCCTTCTTTCATCGCCGACACCAACAGGACGTGCATGGCATCATGATTGCGTTGCGCCTGGGAACGATCGTCACGCTTGACCGCCGCCGCCAACACATCGGGGTCAGCATCCCCGATCGCACCGGTCGGCGACTCCAGATCACTCAAATTATTCATCCCAGGTTGCGCCCACGCATCCAACATGGAGTCCCACAAGGCACGGGTGACCGGCGGGAGATGCCCATTGAGTTTCGCCATCCCATCGACACGGGACTGGTTGATCCACAAGTTACGGCGCTGTTGGCGTTCTTTCTCCTCCACCAACTGTCCGTCGGGGTCGAGGTGCGCCAGAATCCGGGCACCCATCTTGGTGATATCGGCGGGGATGTGTTCGGTGGCTTTCTCACCCAAGGTGGCTTCGGCCGCGACTTTCTTGTCATGCGGGACGGCATTCGGAATGTTGTCCAGGGCTTCCAACGCGGCGGACAGGTGGGTGTGACCGATCAAACCCTTCTCATACGCGGTCGACAGCGTCGGGAATTTCGGTTCCTCCGGTTGTCCGGTCAGTCCGTGGAATCGGGCGGTGGCCTTCATGTGGGCGATGCGCATGGTGGGTTGCGCGATCCGCAGATCGTAGTTCAGGAAGTTCGACAGGCTGACTTTGCCGACTTTGCGGTGCACACTGCGATCGGAGATTTCCAGGATCGCGCGGTCGCCCTGGAAGTGGGTGCGGGTGGCGATCTGTTCGGACAGTTTCGCCGCTTCGATGACTTCGGTGTCGGAGCAGGCGGTCATCGGAGTCTTGGCAAGTTCGTCCAGGATTTCGGAGAGTTGGTGCATCAGCTGCAGTGGTCGTGACATGGGACTGTCGGTGGTGTCTGTCATGCTGATGTCACCTCCCCCGAGAAGGCCGTTGTGGCTGTGTGTTCTATTATAGCCGTCTTCTACGTGAATCGCAAGGGTTTTCTATCCACAGGGTGTGCATGCGTGAATGTGGTTGGGGTGCTGGCTATTTCCAGCCTTGTGTCACCGGGTCTCGACACGGGCTCCGCTAGCGCTCCGCCCGGCTCGACCAACGAACTATGGGGCTCGACCAACGAACTATGGGGCTCGACCGACGGATGGGGTCTCGGCCGGACGAAGGTGCCCGGCCGGACGAAGGTGCTCGGCCGGACGAAGGTGCTCGGCCGGCGGAGGTGGGTGCTTGGCCGGCGGGATGAGGGCGCTCGACCAACGAATTATGGGGCTCGATCAACGACATGGCCCCCGTACTCGTGGAGAGTGCGGGGGCCCGTGCGCCGGCGGTGAGTCGAAGGCTCAGGCGTCGATGCCGCCGTCGTCGTCGCCGGACTCCTCGAGATCGACGACGTTGCCGTCCTCGTCGACGGCGGTGTCGTAGTACCCGTCGCCGTCGGTGTCGAGGATGGAGGTCTCGAACTCGCCGTCGCCGTCGGTGTCGAGGGCTGCGGTGTCGGTGTAGCCGTCGCCGTCGGTGTCGACCTCGATCAGGTCGCCGACCCCGTCGCCGTCGGTGTCGGTGATGAGGGTTTCGATGACGCCGTCACCGTCGAGGTCGGCCGCCACGGTGTCGATGGCGCCGTCGCCGTCGGTGTCGGATGCGTAGCCGTCGGTGACGCCGTCGTCGTCGAGGTCCACGGGCTGTTCGGTCATGTCATGTCTCCTGGGGTGGTGGGTGGGTTGAAGGTGGATCGGTCAGGTCAGGCGTCGAAGCCGCCGTCGTCGGCCGCATCCTCGTCGAGCGGGACCGCGGTCTCCTCGTCGAATTCGCCGTCACCGTCGATGTCGGCGATCGCGAGGTCGGTGATCCCGTCGTCGTCGGTGTCGATCTCGGCGTAGTCGTAGCTGCCGTCGGCGTCGGTGTCGTAGACGGCGGTGTCGGTGGCGCCGTCGAAATCGGTGTCGGACTCGCCGTACTCGAAGATGCCGTCGCCGTCGGCGTCGACCGCGAGGGTGTCGTTGACGCCGTCGCCGTTGGTGTCGCCGACCTGAACGGTCTCGTTGATGCCGTCGCCGTCGATGTCGGTGTAGGAGGTGGTGGTCATGGTGGGGTTCCTTTCGGGAGGTGGTGTTGTGCTTCTGTCTGGTTGGAGCACGCACAGCCCCGAAATGTTCCAGCGGTTGCCGATGTCATTCGTTCGATGGAGGACCACTGCACGTGGGAACCTTCAGGCATCACCTCAGATCTGCGAGGAGTTCGGACAGGATCGTTCTCGCGCGGGAGATCCGGCTGCGGACGGTCTGCAGCCCGATGCCCTGGGCCTCGGCGATTTCGGCGTAGGACAGGTCGCCGTAGACGCGCAGGACGAAGGTGGCGCGGTAGGCGTCGGGTAGTTGCGCGAGTGCCTCGGCGATGCGGTCGGCGACGACGACCTGCCCGGCGATGTCGGTGGCCGATTCCAGCTCGACGTCATCGATGTCGGAAGTGATTGCACGCCTTCGTATCTGAGCGAGTGCGGCGTTGGAGGCGATGCGGAACAGCCACGTCGAGAGGCGGGCGTCACCACGAAACCGGGGTAGCGCGCGCCATGCGGCGACGAGCGATTCCTGGAGGGCGTCCTCGGCGTCGGTGGCATTGCCGGTGATCCGCAGGCAGATCGCCCACATGCGATCACGTTGCGCCGAGACGAGTTCGGCGAATGCCTGCTGATCGCCGCCCTGAGCTCGCGCGAGGAGGCCGGCCGTGTCGGTGTCGACGGCCGGGGACGAGGCGGACGTGGCCGAAGGGCCGCCGTGCGGGGGCACCCGCTCATCGTAGGAGATGGAACGCGGCTGGGGAATGGGATGAAAGTTGTTTGGCGAGCGAACTATTGCCGACTCAGAAGTCGGCGTCGCCGGAGTCGGAGTCGTCCCCATCCCAGGACGGGTCGTCGTCGGTGGGATCGGCGGGGGAGAGGTCGTCGTCGATCCAGCCGTCGTCCGGATCAGTGCCGGCCTCGTCGAGCTCATCCAGACCGACCCCGTCACCGTCGACCCCGTCAGCGTCGTCGGCCGGGTCGGCACCGGCCGGCGCGGTCAGGTCATCGTCGGCTTCGGCGTCGGGATCGAATGCGGTCGCCAGTGCGGACTCCCAGACGTCGTCCGGTGCGGTCAGGTCGGATGCGGGATCGTTGGCCGCCAGCCACGTCTCGATGTCGTCGGTGTCGTCGGTCATCGCCGCACTCCGTCCCGGTCGGTCGTTTGATACGCGCACCCTTGCGATGCCCGTTTACCCTCTTTGAGTAGTACACGGGCCAGAATGTTCCCGTGGCCGACCAGATTCGACGGACCGACCTGACATCCGACGGGAGGCACCACGCGGTGGCAACGCGCACGACCCTACGCGACCGGCTCGGGCAACTACTCGACGATGTCGCCCGGATCGGTGAGCGTGAGGTGGCGCAGCGGTTACGCGCCGACCTCGACGCCCCGCTCACCGTCGCGGTGACGGGTCGGGTCAGTTCGGGGAAGTCGACTCTGCTCAATGCGCTCGTCGGTGATCGGGTGGCACCGACCGATCGGGCCGAATGCACCCGCGTGGCCACCCTGTACCGGGCCGGTGCGCCGCAGCGCGTCGAGGTGATCGGGATGGACGGGACAGTCACCGAGGTGCCCGGACCGGTGCGCGGCGACCTCGGGCGGCCGGCCCGCGACATCGATCATGCCGTCGCGTACACACCGTCGCGGCTGTTACGGGATTTCTTCCAGATCATCGACACCCCCGGCCTGTCGGGTTTCACCGACACCGCCGAGACCGCCACGCGGCGGGTGTTCAGCGGACGGTCGGGGTTGCCGCGCCCGGATGTCATCCTCTTCCTCCTCGACGACGCGGGCGGTCCCAAGACCGACGAGGTCGAGTTCCTCCGCAACTGCGGGGCGTCGGCACAGAACACCATCCTGGTGATCTCCCAGGCCGACCTGATCGCCGACGAGCGACCGATGCTCAAGGCGCTCGAGATCGCCCGCCGCATCCAGCGCCGGTTCGCGGCCACCGCGGGTGCGGTGGTGCCGGTGTCGGGTCTGATGGCCGAGGCCGGTGTCTGCGGTGTCACCGAACGGGAGACGGCCGCGATCGCGGCGCGCGGGAAACTCGAGACGTGGGAACTGCTGTCGATCATCGACGGTGGCGCGCCGGCGCCGCCGGGCATCGACGTGGAGTTGCTCGGCCGGCTCGAGGAACTCGTCGGGACCTACGCCATGGACGACGGCGCCGAGATCGCCGCCGACGGCGCGCAGGCCTATTGCGAATGGTTGCAACGGGTTTCCGGGGTGGGAGATCTCCGGCAGGCGATCGGACGACGATTCGTCGCCGTCGGTGACGTGCTCAAGGCCCGCACCATGCTCGGCGAACTGCGAGACCTCGCCACCCGCAGTCCGCATCGCGCCGCCATCCTGGTGGCCATCGAGGACGCCGAGTCCGCGCCGGAATTGCACCGGCTCCGCGAGGTCGCCGCGCTGGAGGCCCTCGCGAGGTGGCACCCCGACAGTGAGGTGGTCGCCGACCTCGGGCACGCGGTGGCGGTGCGTGACGTGCGGGTGTTGCTCGGACTGCCACCCGGTGCGGCACCCACCGACATCGACGCGGCCGCCCGGTCCCGCGCGGTGGACTACCGCGGTCGGCGATCACTGGCCGGCTCCTCGGCCGAACGGGAGGCATTGTTGGTGCTGGAACAGACATTTCAGCTCGTCCGCCGCGGCCTGTGGACGGCGTGATGAGTCAGGAGGCCGCGCCCCGCAAGGCGCCACCGAGCGCCGCGACGGTACTGCGGGTGGCCGTCGACGCCTTGCGCAAACACGGTGACGATGCGATCGCCGACCGTGCGCTGCGGGTGGCCGCGGCCGCGCCGCCGGAGGCGTCGGTGGTGATCGTCGGCGAGATCAGCCGGGGCAAGAGCTCATTGGTCAACACGTTGGTCGGCGCACCGGCCGACGCGCCGGTGGCGCCCGTGGACACGGAGATGGCGACGAGCATCTACGTGCGGTACGTGCCCGCCACCGACGACCTGCCCGTCGGGGCCGCCGACATCGAATTCCCCGGTGTGACACACCGTATCGATGTCGCCGCACTCGCCGACTGGGTCACCGTCGGCGGTGCCGACGAGGGCCGGACGGTGACGGCGCAGGCGTCCTCCGGCGCCGACGATGCCATCGTGGCGGTCGGCGTACCCGCGGTGTCGGCGCGTGTCGGCATCGCCTCGACGGTGCTTCCCGACACCGTCATCGTCGACACCCCGGGCGTGGGATCGCTGATACCCGAACACGTCGAGGCGGTGATGAGTGCGAGCCGCGGCGCGGGTGTGCTGGTGATGGTCTGCGATGCGACGGCGCCGATGAGTGCCCCCGAACTCGAGTTCCTCGGTGCGGTGGGCGCGGAGATCTCGTCGGTGGTGATCGTGGTGACGAAGATCGATCTGGTGATGCGTCAGTGGCGCACCGTCGTCGCCGAGAATCGCGCGCTGATCGGCAGGCACGCACCACGTTTCGCGCACGCGCCGATCATCGGGGTGTCCAATCGGGTGGCCGCGCAGGCCGCGTCGATCGCCGACCCCGAGACGGCCACGCGGGCGCGGGCCGCCTCCGGTGTCACCGACCTCGTCGGCGCGCTCACCCCGTTGGTGCGTGCCACCTCGGATGCGCCGGAACGCAACGCGCTGCAGGTGGTTTTCGGCGGACTCGACACGGTGCGCACCCGACTGCTGTTGGAGATCGAGACGGTGAAGGCCGCACCGGCGGTGCGCGTCGAGATCGAGGCCGAGCGGGAACGACTCGCCGGCCTCAAGGATCACAAGCGGGAATGGCAGGCCCGCCTCCAGCAGGACATGGCGGCGTTGTCGGTGACCTCCGACGACATGTTGCGCGAGGAGTTCGACGGACTCTTCGATCAGTGGTCGCGTCGCATTGACAAGCTCAAGTTCTACGAGATACCGCGCGCCTCCAAGGACTTGGTGTCGCAGATGACCGTCGACCTGGAGGCGGTGGCCCGCCGGGTCTCTGCCGCCTACGTCGTCGGGGTGGAACAGATCGCCGACGAGTTGTTCTCCGACAGTGAGATTCGCGTCTCGGTGCTCGACCGCCTCACCGAGGGGCAGGAGGATCTGCACCTGCGTGGTGAGAAGAAGGTGTCGCCGTGGAAGAACTTCCTCGATCCCATCCTGATCACCACCATGGCCTCCGGTGGACCGCTCGCGCTGATCCCCGGCGTGGGCTTCATCGCCCTGCCGGTGTGGGCCGGCATCGTGATGGGATTCCGGGCCACCCGCACCGGCAAGGAGAATCACCGCAAATGGTTGACCAAGGCGGTCAACGACATGAAGGGTGACGTGCGGTCGCAGTTGAAGGCGTTCAACGCGCAGGCGATGGGGGATCTGCGGGTGGCCTACGATCTCCAACTCGAAAGTGCGCTCGCCGAATCGGCGAAGATCCTCAACGACGCGGCGGCCGAATCCAAGCGCTCGGCCGAGGACCGCAAGCAGGCCGTGACGGAGCTGCGGGCCAAGGTCACCGCGATCGACACCATCCGCAAGAACATCGTGGCCGTGTTGAAACGTCCGGTCGGGCAACAGAAACCGGCCGGAGCGCCGGCGTCCGACGACGGGAGCTGACGGTGGCGGGCGTGGCATCGCAGGGTAGGCGACGGTTGTGCATCGACTTCGGTACCAGTAACACCGCCGCCGCGTTCCGGGTCGACACCGCCGACCCCGTCGTCGTGCCGCTGTCGGCGGATGTGGTGACGATGCCGTCGGCGGTCGGCGCCGACGGCGGCAACATCGTGGTGGGTTCCGCCGCCCGCGCGATACGACTGCACCGTCCCGACGCCTACGAGGAATCCCCGAAATCCCGCCTGGTGGAAGGCGAGATCGAACTCGGTGACCGTTTCTGGCCGGTCGAGGAGATCATCGGCGTCGTCCTCGATCACGTACACCGGACCGCGCTGCGGTATTCGGGTTTCGGCTCCTTCGACACCGTCATCCTGACCCACCCGGACAATTGGAGTGAACGTCGTCAGGCGATCCTGCGCAGCGCCGCACAACGGGGCGGAATACGGCCGGAGCAGATCCGCACGGTATCCGAATCGCTGGCCGCCGCATGGTATTACGTCCATCAGGGACATGACGTGGCGGCCAACGAACGGATGTGTGTCTTCGACTTCGGGGCGGGGACCTGTGACGTCGCCGTGCTCGCGCACGACAGCGGTGGGTTCACCGTCATCGGGTCCGGCGGCGACAACACCCTCGGCGGGAATGACCTCGACGCCCGGCTGCGTCGCTGGGTGCTCGAGGAGGCCGGTCGCCTCGACCCGGAACTGCCTGCGCTGCTGCGGGAACCGGCCGCGGCACTGGCCCTCGGTGATCACGTGCGGATCGCGAAGGAGAACCTGTCGGAGGATTCGCGGACGTCGATCGAACTACCCGGCGGGCGACGACCGATCCTGTTGACCCGCCGCGAATTCGAGGAGATGATCGCGCCCTACGTGCAACGTGCGGTTGATCTGACCCGGCAGGCGATCGAGGGTGCCGACGCGGTGTCGGGCCGGGCCAGCCTGCCGGTGGTGTACCTGACCGGCGGCACCAGCAACATCCCCGGCGTGGCGGCCGCATTGTCCGGGGTCGGCCGCATCGGTCGGATCGGTGATCCGAAAACCGTTGTCGCCCAAGGTGGGCTGCTGCGTTCGACGAACATCGACGTCCCGGTCGGCACCGCCGCAGTTCCCGCCGAGGCGAATCCGTTCGCCGCGACCGGGGTGCGGATCATGATGCCGGCGTTGGCGCCCGGAACCGTCGTGGCCGGCGTGCTCGCTCGGGAAGGTCAACGGGTGCGGACCGGCGAACCGATCGCCCGGGTGCAGTCCGCGGCAACCCCGGTGCTGATCACCGCCCCCGCCGACGGCGTGCTGTCCGGTGTCGACCTGGTGGTCGGTGCGACGGTGGCACCGGGCGCCGTGTTCGGTGCGATCGGCCCGACGGTCGTCGCCCGCGACAGGTGGGCCGGGCTGCACCGGGTGCCCGCCGGCGTCGTCGCCGAGAACCCCGCGACTCGGGCCCAGCCCCCACCACCGCCACCGGCGCCCCCTCCGGCACCGCCGCGACCCGGTTCGGTGCCGGCCCCGAAGTCCGCGCTGCCGTTCGGTGAACCGCGGACATCTCTCGACCGATCGGGCAACCAGATCACCGAGTGGCCCGACGGTCTGACCGTCGTGCGGATGCCCGATGGCCGGGTGAAGGTGGGCCGCCACGGATCGCAATTACGTGGCGGCACACAGGGTGTCGAGGTGGCGCCGTCGGTGCCGAAGGGGCCCGCGGACCACATCGTCGTGGCGTTCGACGATCCGGAGAGGTAGTTACACGCGCAACTCCCACATGCACGGAATGCATTCCGTGCATGTGGGAGTTGCGCGTGCAGATCCCGTGAGTCAAGCCGGCATGTTGCGGTGCCTCGGACGGGTCCTTAGTATGTGAGGCAAGCCCCTTGCGTTGAGCTTGTGGGAAGTGGACCCCAGACGCAGCCGGACGACTGTGCACTGGGGTTTCGCGCTATTCGGGGGTAGAACAGTCAGGTGTCCGCGCGTCGCATCTTCGTCGACGAGACGAAGCAGAAAGGGTTCGTCCTGGTGGCGGGGATCATGGTCGATGCCGACTTCGCCGACACTCGAGGTGCGCTGCGAAGTCTCACCAAGCCGGGCCAGCACCGCATTCACATGCGTAGTGAGCGCGATTCACGTAAACGCGAGATTGCTGACGCCATCGGCCGCATGCCAGTGCGGGCGTGGGTCTACCGCGCCGCAGACCGTGCCTGTGCGGATAGGGACGCCCGATCGGCCTGCCTGGACCGGCTCGTCATCGACGCCGTTGCGGCTGGAATCGACCACCTGGTGATCGAGCAGGACGACAGCATGATCGGCTGGGACAACCAGACCCTCATCAAGTGAGGTAGCTACACGCGCAACTCCCACATGCACGGAATGCATTGCGCGCATGTGGGAGCCGAGCAGGTGAAAGGTGCCGGGGAGGCGCGCACCGGGTCGGTGGACTCACTTCCCATATCGATACGGCAGGTACTGCACATTCCAGTGATTGCCGTCCGGGTCGTCGAAGTAGACGAAGTGTCCCCACGGCTGCACGTCGACCTCGGAGACGTCGGCGCCGCCGTCGAGCAACGCCTGCCGGGCCGCCTCGATGTCGGACACGCACAGCATGAGGGTTCCGGCATTGGGCGGCCGACCCTCGATGAGGCCGGTGCCGAACGCGATCGAGCACCCCGACCCGGGAGGGGTCATCTGCACGAAGCGGATGTCCTCGGACGGCGACTGATCGTGGTCGGGGTGAAAGCCGATGCGTGTGTAGAAGTCCTTCGCGCGGTCGACGTCGGTGACGGGCAGAAATGCGACTTCCAGGGTCCAGTCCATGAGCACGTGCCTTTCGGGTCGAGGGATCGAATGCGTTGCGCACCGATGGAGTCAGCATCGCCCGCATTGCGGACGATTTCGGTCCGCGATTCGGGCGGGGGTCGGGCCGTGTGTTGGAGTCGTAGTTGGGGATTGTGCAGTACTACTGTCGCTTCGTGACATCGATGTTCGGCGTCGTTGACCTGTGTGGATGGACTCGTGGCGCGTCTGAGCCAGGAGGTGATGAACGAAAGCGGTGGTTTCATGCTCCTGAAGCTTCACCGTACGTGGGGCACTGGTTGTTCAAGCCCAGGACGGAGAAGACGCTCGTCCTTTCACGAGCTCGACAGGCCCGTGGAGAGAGCCCAGATGTCCTCGTGTCAGGCGAAGACTGGGCGGAGAAGGTCGGTTACGAGCTGGCAGTGCAGGTTGGGGTTCCGGCGGCCGCCACCGAGTTGGCCAGAGTGATCCCGCTGGGCGAGAGCACGCATGTTCGTGGCTCAATGAGTCGTGACATGCGACGTCCAGGGTGGTCGTGGGCTCCTGGTGCATCGCTGCTCGCCGAAGCAGACGATGACTTCGACTCCGACACGTGCGTCGGGCATACGCTGCGCGCAGTTCGTGATGTGCTGACAGGTGCCGCAATCACCGGTCCTGTCGGCACCGATTACGCCGACTGGCCGGCGTTCGACGTATGGGTTGGGTATCTGGTGCTCGATGCGTGGATCGCCAACACCGATCGGCACGCACACAATTGGGGTCTCCTACAAGACCAGGCCACGGGTGCGACTTACCTCGGTCCCAGTTTCGATCACGGGTCGGCGCTCGCCGCTGTGGAGATGGAGAGAAACCGCGCATCGCGTGTCGATGATGGGTCTGTCGTGCAGTGGTGTCATCGGGGCCAGACGAAACGCTTCGACGGTGGCCGGCCGCGTGATTTGGTCGATCTCGCAGCCGAGGCGCTCTCGATGTGCTCCTCCGACGCGCGTCTGCACTGGGACAGGCAACTTGGTGCCGTCGACCTCGGGGCATGCCACGATGTAATTGATCGTATCCCGGATATGTCAGACAAGACCCGTACCTTCTTGCGTACCGTTGTCACCACCAACCGAAAGCGACTCCGCGATGTCCTCCACTGATCTGCTCGACCTGTCGTCGGCGTACGCCGATCCGCAGTCAGCGACGTCGCGGTTGATCGTCACCCGGCGAGACGTCGATGACAGCACCTACCGCCCGATCGGATACCTCGACCGAGTTCGTCGTGACGACGCCGACAGGTACGAGTTCACCTATCTCGCAGCGGTCGCCGATCAAGTGGGTTTTGTACCGGTCATCGGCTTCCGAGACCGTCATCGGCATTACTCATCACCTCGACTGTTCCCTTCCTTCGCCGAACGCGTCATCAGCGCGAAGCGTCCGGACCGGCCGCAGTACCTCGCAACACTGGACCTCGCGGGGGACGCTGACGCGTGGGAGATCCTGTCCGCCTCCGGCGGACACCGGGAAGGCGATCCGATTGAGTTGGTCTCGCTACCGACCTACAGTCCCGATACCGGTGCGACCGAAGCGCACTTCCTGGCACACGGGGTGCGCCATCGCGGTGCGAAGGTCAGCGAACACATCACCGGCCTCGCCGACGACCATGTGCTGACGTTGCTTCCGGATCCGACCAATCCCAGAGACCCCCGTGCCATCCAGATCATGGATGGTGATCTTCATCTCGGGTTCGTTCCGAGTCCATTGCTGGACTACGTGTATTCAGTCCTCGACGGAGGCGACCATACTCTCACAGTCGTGCGGGCGAACCCGCCAGAGACGCACGCGCACCTGAGACTGCTGCTGCGCCTCGAAGGTCATTGCGAGGGTTTCGTCTTCGACCGCGAGGAGTGGCGGCCGGCCCGGACTGCCGGAGACTGACGGACTCCGGACCTCACCCACCCGCCGAGAACCGCACCGCCGAGCGCGCCTGGGCGGCGAGGGCGGCGCCGGCACCCAACGGCCAGCGGTGCATGACGTAGTCGGCGGCCTGGTCGACGCCGAGGTGGCGCGACGAGTTGCCGGTGCGGACCCAGAATTCCGGTGGGGCGTTCTTGCCGGGGCGCAGGTACACCGGCCGCGGCGACGGTCGGCTCACCACCCGGCAGACCGGTTGTGTCCCAGAGGAATCGGGGACCGCGACGTCCTCGATGGACACGTCGACCGCGGTGGCCGCATTCTGTCCGAGCGCGGTGGTCAGCAGGTCACGCAGCCACAACTCGAAGCGGTCTGCGTCGGGCACCCTGAGGGTGGCGTAGTCGGCGTCGAGACCCAGGGGTGTGCCCTCGTCGTCGACGCCGATCAGCAACGTCCCGCCGTCGGCGTTGAGGAACGCCGACACGGTCTTGACGATCACCTGCTCCATCCGGGGATCCTTCTCACCGGTGCGCGTGTTGATCCGGGCCGTCGACTTGAACTCGACCTGCGCGGATTCGCCCGCGGCGATCAACTCGGCCACGCCCGCGCGTTGGGGGCGTTGCAGATGCGCGGCGACCGCCCCGTAGACGGCGATGACCGCGATCGAACCGAGCAGGGCGGACCCGATCGCGATCGGCTGCCACAGGTGCGTGTCGGGCTTGATCGCCCCGGCGATGAACAGTCCCAACGCCGAGCCGATGATCGCCAGCACGACCGCGGTGGTGCCGTTGAGGGTGGCCCGGCGGCGCAGCAGCCGACGCGCGATCGCACCGAACACCCAGGCCACTATCAGCACGACCACCAGCGAGATCGCCGTCACCCACAGCGGTGCCACCGACTCATACACACGTCCCATGCGTCCTAGACAACCATGACGAAGAACATGATCGACATGCCGGTCGCCATGAACACCTGACACAGATCGCCGGCGAAGGACAGCACGTCGTCGGGCGCACCGGCACGTCGCCGACGATCGAAGTACAGATACAGCCAGACGGCCGCCGCGACCGCGAACCCGAGCGCCAGCACCCAGTTCAGCGGCGCCACATAGCCCGGTTGCGGTGCCATGTGGGTCATGTCCATCCCGCCCATGTCGCCGCCACCGTGACTGTGCGCGAGCACCACCGTGTGGCCGGAACCCACACCACCCGGGCCCATCGCCAACGCCATCGGTTGCGCCGCAGGGGTTCCCGGCAGCAGGCTGCCGTTCATCACCGCATACATCCAGGCCATCGCCCCCATCATGGCCGCGTGGTACACCGCCGCCACCCGCCCGGTGGTGGTGGATGTCGGTGGGACGCAACCACAGTCGACGGCAGGGCGCGACGAGTTCGGCACCGCCAGGCTGGCCAGGAACCACACCGCCGCGGCGACGAAGAACCACAGCGGGCCGATGGTCGGCCAGTCCGAGGAGAACGGCCAGGCCATCAACAACATCGCGACCGACATGACCAGGTGCAGTGCATGCCCCACATAGGCCTGCCAGGGCATCGATTTCACGACCATCAGGTACAGGCACTGCGCCGCGGCCAGTCCGAACAGGATCGTGACGACCCACCGCAGCAACTCGTCGGCGATCATCGCGGCGCGCTCACCCGGCGCTACCCGGTTGCGCGGACTCGCGCCGCTTCGACACGATTCCCCACACCGCGTCGACGATGACGAACAGCGCCAACGGGATTCCGAACCAGGGGAGGAACCAGCCGAGGACGGCGACGACGACGATCAGGGCCAGCGCCTCGGCCGGCAGCAGGGAACTCAGCGAACCCCGCCCGGGCGCCTTGGGGAGCCCGCCCTTCGTCGGGCGGCGACGCCACCACATCAGGTAGCCGCGGCAGATGACGGTGATCAGCCCGATGCCGAGCAGGATCAGCACGATCTGGTTGATCAGGCCGAACAGGCCCATGTGGGCGCTGATCGCCCACGTCGTCATCTTCGCCATGAACGGCCAGTCCGCGAAGTCGACGCGGTCGGTCACCGCATAGCTGTGCGGATCGACGGCGATCGAGTCGTAGTGACTCGGAAATCCGCGCGCGTTCTCCGACACCGACCACGCCGCACCCGTGGCCGCCGGCACCGAGATGACCATCGGGCCGACCAGACCGGCCTGCTGTGCGGTCTCGTAGACCTGGGTGAACGCCGCCGGATCGATCTCGGCCGGTGCCGTTTCGGCACCCGCGCCGTGATGCGCGGCCGCATCGTCGGACGGTTCGGTGGATGCTTCGGTGGACACACCGGGCGTCGTCCACGACAACTCGGTGCGCAGTTCCCCGATGTTCTCACCGGCATAACGGGACCAGCTCAGCCCGGACGCGGACAACCCGATCAGGCCGATGATGATCCAAACACCCACCGCGCCATGCCAACTCAGGGTGCGTTGGCGTTTGGGTGCGTCACGATCGGGCACCAGCAGTCGCTTGAGTTTGTGTGTGCGGCGCCGGTATCCGATCCACAGCACCAGGCCGCCGAGCGCCACGACCCACAACCAGCTCGCACCGATCTCGCTGTAGTTACGGCCCACCTCACCCAGGTGCAGATTGCGGTGCAGATCGTCGAACCAGGCGCGCACCGGCAACCACTCACCGAAACTGGTCAGCTCGCCACGCACCTCGCCGGTGTAGGGATCGACGAAGACGGTGCGGTTGTGATCGGCGGGGACGTCGTCGACGGCCAGCACCACGCGGGTGGTCTCGCCGGCCGCCGGTGCCGGAGTCACCGACACGATCGAACCCTCCGGGTGGGCGGCGCGGGCCGCGGCCACCTGCTCACCGAGGGGGATCGGCGCGCCACCGGGATCGTCGACGGTCAGCTCGTGGCTGTAGATCGCGCGATCGAGCTGCGGGATGAGCGCGTACAGCGTGCCGGTGATGGTGGCGACCAGCAGGAACGGGCCGATCAGGATGCCGGCGTAGAAGTGCCAGCGCAGCAGCAGCGGACGCCAACGGTCGGCGGCGCCGCGCGCACGACGCGGCCCCGGGGACGGCGATGACGCAGAGGAGCGCGCCGGCGCGGACCCCTCATCCAGGGGTGGGGTGGTGACCAACTCGAATCCTGCTTTCACACGAGGGGCTGATGAGTCCCGTGGCTGACGAGTCTCGCGTCAGAGGTCGGTGCTGCCCACGCGAAAGTTCCCGGCATCGCCGTGACGCGCGTCACTTCCCCTCCTGCGGTGGCCGGAGGACCTACCCTACGAGGGATGCAGCCGACCACCGAAGCGCCGACCACTGGGGCACCGACCACTGGGGCACCGATCACCGAACCCCCGATCACCATCTTCGGTCCGGACTTCCCGTTTCCCTATGACGACTGGGTCGGCCACCCGGCCGGGATCGGCACGGTGCCGCCGGAGGCGCTCGGCAGTGAGGTCGCGGTGATCGGCGCGGGGATGGCGGGCATGGTCGCCGCCTACGAGCTGATGAAGATCGGTCTGAAGCCGGTGGTGTACGAACCCGACCGGATCGGCGGCCGACTGCGCTCCGAGCCGTTCGTCCCCGGCGAACCGGAGGTCGCCGAACTCGGTGGCATGCGGTTCCCGATCTCCTCGAGCGCCTTCTTCCACTACGTCGACACCTTCGGACTGCGCATCCGCCCGTTCCCCAATCCGCTGACCGAGGCCGCGGGCAGCACCGTCATCGACATCGGCGGGGAGACGCTCTACGCCCGCACCCTCGACGATCTGCCGCCGATCTACCAGGAGATCTCCGACGCCTGGGACGCCGCGCTGGAACGCATCGCCGGCTTCTCCGGTCTGCAACGGGCCATCGCCGAACGGGACACCGCCGAGCTGAAACGACGTTGGAATGCCCTCGTCGCCGAATGGGACGACCGCAGCTTCTACGACTTCCTGGCCACCTCGACGGAATTCGGATCGCTGAGCTTTCGGCATCGCGAACTGTTCGGTCAGGTCGGATTCGGAACCGGCGGTTGGGATTCGGACTTCGCCAACTCGATGCTCGAGATCCTGCGGGTGGTGCTCACCAACTGCGACACCGACCAATACCTCATCGTCGGTGGGGTCGAACAGGTTCCGCGTCGACTGTGGTCACACGCACCGCACCGGATCGCGCACTGGCCGGTCGGCACGTCGCTGTCGTCGCTGCACCGCGGGGTGCCCAAACCCGGGGTGCGCGCACTGCGGCGCCTCGGCCCCGACCGCATCGAGGTCACCGACCGGTGGGGTGAGCGACGCGAGTTCTCCGCGGTGGTCGCCACCTGCCAGGCGTGGCTGCTGTCCACCGAGATCGATTGCGACGAGTCGTTGTTCAGTCAGGATCTGTGGATGGCGCTGGACCGCACCCGCTACATGCAGTCGTCGAAGACCTTCGTCCTCGTCGACCGCCCCTTCTGGTCCGACCGCGACCCCGACACCGGCCGCGACGTGCTGTCGATGACGTTGACCGACCGCCTGACCCGCGGCACGTATCTGTTCGACAACGGACCCGACCGGCCCGGGGTGATCTGCCTGTCGTACTCGTGGATGAGCGATTCGCTCAAGATGCTGCCGCATTCGGTGGAACGCCGTGTGTCCCTGGCACTCTCGGCATTGCGGAAGATCTATCCGGACGTCGACATCGCCGAGCACATCGTCGGACGGCCGATCACCGTCTCGTGGGAGGACGACCCGAACTTCCTCGGCGCCTTCAAGGGCGCGCTGCCGGGCCACTATCGGTACAACACCCGCATGTACGGGCATTTCCACGATCAGCATCTGCTGCCCGACACCGAGCGCGGCATCTTCATCGCCGGCGACGACGTCTCCTTCACCCCGGCGTGGGTGGAGGGCGCGGTGCAGACCGGGCTCAACGCGGTGTGGGGTGTGCTGACGCATTTCGGTGGTCGCTGCGCACCCGAGAATCCGGGTCCCGGCGACGTGTACGCCGACCTCGGCCCGATCGACATCGGTGAGTGACGCGACGATGAACGAGACGACACCGGCGGACGTTCTGCGCGTCGCACTCTGGCAGGCCACGCCGCTACCCCCGGACACCCCGGACATCGTGGAACGCAATCTGGAGCGTCTGAGACGGGCGGCCGCGACGTGCGCCGGGCGAGCCGACCTGCTGATCACACCCGAGATGTTCGTGTGCGGGTACAACATCGGCGCGCGGGCCGCGCGGGAACGGGCCGAGGCTCCCGACGGGCCGATCGCGGCGGCGGTGTCGCAGATCTGCGCGGCCAACGGGCTCGCCGTGCTCTACGGGTGCGCCGAGCTGGTGGCCGGCGAGGTGTACAACGCGATCCGGCTCGTCAATTCCGACGGTCGGCTGCTGGCCACCCACCACAAGACCCACCTGTTCGGCGACCTCGACACCGAGATGTTCGCGCCCGGAACGGTTCCCGCCCCGGTGGCCGACCTCGGCCGCTGGCGACTGGGCCTGGGGATCTGTTATGAGGTGGAGTTCCCCGAGGTGGTGCGTTCGCTGGCGCTGCGCGGCGCCGACATCGTCTGCGTCCCGACCGCCAACATGCCGGAGTACGACGATGTGCAACGCATCCTGTTGCCGGCCCGCGCCCTGGAGAACCAGGTGTATGTGGGATACGCGAATCTCGTTGGCCGTGAAGGCGATCTGGCCTACGGGGGTCTCAGCGAATGGATCGGCCCCAGCGGGGCGGTGCAGGCCCTCGGCGAACCCGGCGAACACCTGGTGTTCGGTACCGCCGACCGCGGCGAACTCACCCGGTCGCGGGCGGGCTGGACCTACCTCGCCGACCGGCGGCCCGAACTCTACTGACCGTTTTGCTGTTCTGAACGGCGCACTGCCACTACGACATTCGGGATACGCCCGTTTCCAGAAGGTGTATCCGCCTCGTCTGGACATCACGGGCGCTGTGGTCTAACTTACATCCGGGAACGTGCACGTCGGGGCGCAGGAGAAACGCACGCAGGGCGGGATGTGGACGGGATGACCGACGTGGATTTCGAGGCGGATCTGCAGGGTTTCGAGGATGCGCAGTCGCGTGCACGACGCGGATTCCTCGGTGCGGCCGCGATCCTCGAGGCGCTCGACATCGAGTCGCTACTGTTCCTGCCCTCGCTGCGAATGATGTTGTCGCCCAATGCCATCTGGGATGACGGTGCCGGACCGGATGCGGCGCTGGCCCACCAGATCCGCTCCTCCATCAATCGGCACACCCGCGCCGCGGACGTGCTCGGCATGATGCTGCGCGACGCCATGCTCACCCGACGCGACGCCGAATCGGCCCTGCGCACGGCATCGGGTGCGCTGCCGGTCCGTGCGCAGCGGACACTGGTCGACGACGCCGTCGCCCTGTCCGATCCCCGCCGGGCCGATCTGCTCCGGCTGGCCTTCCTGCTGGTGGCCACCCATGCACTCAGTGATCCCACCGACTGCGCGACGGCGTCGCGGTCACTGAACCTGGTCCCGCCACCCCTGCATCGAGATCGTTCGATGATGAATTCTGTTCTTTCTCAGATCGTTCCGATGTTGTCGGCATCCGACGTCGACGGATTGGGCCGGGCCGTCGGTCATGCCGCATCGATCTTCGCGGTACCCGATGAACACCGGCTGCCGACCGCCGGCGCCGTCGAATTGGTGCACGGCACTTCGGATCTCACGCTTGTCCGCCTCAACCCGCATTCGCTGCACCTGGCCTGCAAGCTGTCCGGACTGCCGGCGCCGGAACCGGCCTGAGCGGCCGCGGGCACTGAGCTGCCCGGGTAGGCTGGCTCGGGTGAGCGCGTCGACCCCGCGCCGCCACCGGTGGCTGCTGCACATCGACCTCGACCAGTTCCAGGTCGCCGTCGAGCGACTCCGCAGTCCCGAGCTGGTCGGCGCGGCGGTGATCGTCGGCGGCAATGGTGACCCCACCGAGGCCCGCAAGGTGGTGACCTGCGCGTCCTATGAGGCCCGCGCGGTGGGGGTGCGAGCGGGGATGCCGCTGCGTACCGCGTACCGCAAGATGCCCGATGCGGTGTACCTACCGCTGGACATGTCCGCCTACGACGCCGCCTCCGCACAGGTGATGGAGACGTTGCGGCAGATGGGCCATCCGCTGGAGGTGTGGGGATGGGACGAGGCGTACGCCGGGATCGGTGACGTATCCGGCAGTGATATATCCAGCGGTGACAGTGAACCCGGCGACCACGAACCCGGTGACGACGAGATCCTCGCCCTGGCCTCGGACATACGCGACCGGGTGGCCGCCGAGTGTGGGCTGGCCTGCCGAATCGGTATCAGCGACAACAAACAACGCGCGAAGATGGCCACCGGCTTCGCCAAACGCGGAATCCGCGACGCCGGGCTCGATCGGGTGATGCCGCCGGGGGTGTTCCTGCTCGACAAACGGAACTGGTTGCCGCTCATGGGTTCCGCGCCGACCGGCGACCTGTGGAGTGTGGGACCGCGCACCGCGGACAAACTGGCCGCGATGGGCGTGGCCACCGTCGAGCAACTCATCGCCACCGACAAGGACGACCTCATCGCCAGATTCGGTCCACACCAGGGCAACTGGCTCTACGTCCTGTGTCGCGGCGGCGGGGATGCGACGATCACCGTCGAACCCTTCGAGGCCAAGTCGCATTCCAAGTCACACACCTTTGCCACCGACCTGACCGAACCGGCCGAGATCGCCGCGGCCGCCACCGACCTCACCGACGAACTGCTCGGCGAGATCGTCGCCGAGGGCCGCACACCCTTCCGGGTGGCGGTCACCGTGCGGACCGCCACCTTCTACACCCGCACCAAATCCCGGAAGCTGGCCGCACCGACCACCGACCGCGACACGATCGTCGCCGCCGTGAACGAGGTGCTCGCGAAATTCGAGCAGGGCCGGCCGGTGCGTCTGCTCGGCGTGCGGCTGGACCTCGTCGACACAGACACTGCCACCGACACCGACGAAGACGACGAACACGACGAATGAGTCCGAACGGACGACATCGCGCCGATGGTTGCCATTGCTAATTTGGCACGATGGCCACACCTCCGTCACCAACCCATGGGCGCAATCAAGCGGCCGATGTCGTCAATCGGATACCGCTGCTGCCCACCGTCGCCGCAGTGCTCGTGGTGTTCGGCCTGCTGTTCGGGGCTCTCGGCAGCTGTGGCGGTGCCACCTCGGCGTTCAACAGCTACTCCACCACGAACAGCGAACTGTGCTCTGCGTACCGGGTCGCGGTCAACGCCTTCGAGGACGACTCCGAGTACGACGTCACCGACGAGCTCGACGCCCTGATCAGTGCGGCCAAGGACTACGACGACAGTGGCGTCCGCGCCGACGCCGACGACCTCGACTCCAACACCGGCTACCTGGTGAGTGAGTCCAGTTTCCGTAGCGATACCCGCAACATCGCGGCCGAGTGCTGAGCAGGCAGGTAGAACGATGACCACACCTCCGTACGGCGGCGGACCGAACCCGCAGCAGCCCAACCCGTATCAGTCCTCACCCGGCTGGGGTCAATCTCCGACCGGGCAATCGCCCAGCGTGCCGCCCACCGGGCCGTATCCGGCGCAACAGCCACCGGCGACCGGGCCGTATCCGGCACAACAGCCGCCGGCCACCGGACCCTATCCGGCACAACAGTCCGCACCCTTCGGTCCGGGCCGGCCGGGACCCGGCACCCAGGGTTTCGGTGCCCAGGGTTTCGGGGCCCAGGGCCCGAACACGGCCGGCGCGCCGGTCCGTGCCGCGGTGGGCGGCGGGATCATCGCGGTGCTCGCGGTGATCCTCATCTTCGTGTTCTGGCCGGTGGCGATCTTGCTGTTCATCGTCGCCGGCGTGTACGCCTTCTTCCTGGCCACCGGAATGCCGATGGCCGCGGGCCCGCAGACGACGATCGCGCACGCCGCATATGCGTGGCGCTCGGTGATCGCCCCGGCATTCGGCGGACGATCGACCCCGAACCCGGCGCATCCCGGCCCGAACCCGGCATATCCCGGACCGAACCCGATGGCGCCCAACCCGATGGCCCCGAACCCGGTGGCGCCTGCGCCGGCGACACCGGCCCATCCCTACACGGCGGCGCAGGCATCCAACCCGGCCACCGACCCGCAGGTCCTCTCGCAGATCGCGGCCGCCGCACCGGAGTTGCGAGTGCTGGTGGCCAACAATCCGGCGACCTACCCGGGGTTGCTCGACTGGCTCGACTCCTACGGCGACGCGCAGGTCAAGGCGGCCGTCGCGCGGCGTCGCGGCGGCTTCTGACTGCACGAGCCGCGCGAGACGGGCGTACCGTGCGGACATGCATCGTGCCGAGGTGAGCTTCCGACACCGACGCCCGCGCGGCCTGCTGAGCGCACTGACGGTGTGCGCGCTGCTCGCGCTCGGCACCGCCACCGCGTCGGCGCAACCGTCGCCGTCGCAGCCCTTGCCGGTGACCTACGACTTCCTCGCCGGGATCTCCGCAGAGCTCGAGAACCCCGGTGGCTCGCTGCCCGGCACCAACGATTTCTCCTGCCGCCCGGCCGCGGCGCACCCGCGTCCGGTGATCCTGGTGCACGGCAGTGGTGGTGGGCGACAGACCAATTGGGCGACGATGGCGCCGGTGCTGGTCAATGCCGGCTACTGCGTGTTCGTCCCGACCTACGGCACGCTGGGCACCGCATGGCCGGCGTCGGCGCTCGGTGGGCTCGGGCCGAAACCCGACAGTGCCTGGCAGCTCAAGGAATTCGCCGATCGGGTGCGTGCGGCCACCGGCAGCGATCAGGTCGACATCGTCGGTCATTCCCTCGGCACCGAGATCCCCACCTACTGGATGAAATACCTCGGCGGGCGCGGGCACGTGGCGCACTATGTGTCGCTGGCCCCGTATTGGCGTCAGGGCCCCGACGACGATGACGCCCGCGGTGAGGCGATCGCGGAAATCCGTGCGCGCCTGGGCATTCCCGAACCGGTCCGGCCGTCGTGTCCGGAATGCTCACCGGCCCCGGCCGATCGGGATTTCAATCGTGCCGTGCGTGAGCCGACGCCATATCTGCCGGGCGTGCGGTACACCAACATCGTCACCCGGCACGACGAGATCGTCACGCCGTATGACGTGGGGATCCTCGACGGTCCGGTCGGCACATCGGTCACCAACATCGTCGTGCAGGACGGGTGCCCGGCCGACCATTCCGATCACCTGTCGATCGTGGCGAATCGGCGGTCGGCCGCGCTCGTGCTGCGGGCGCTCGATCCGTCATCGCCCGCGCCGGTGCCCTGTGTGCCGGTCTCCCCGGTCACCGGCGGTTGATCGCCTCCGGCCAGGGCCGGCTATGGCGTGGCGATATAGGTGGTCAGTACCCGAACGGCCGCGTCGACGGTGTGCTTCATCGCGGGTTCGTCGGCGGTCATGACGTATCCGAGCGTCATACCGTCGGTGAGTGCGATGACCACCGGCGCGATCTCCTCCTCGGCGACCGCCCACCGGAAGCTGCCGAGGCGGCCCCCTCCCGCAGCATGCGCACCACCAGTTGGGCGTAGTTGGTGTAGAGATATTCGGCGAGCGTCTCGAGTCCCGGGGTGCGACGGGCGTAGAGCCCCAACGAGATCAGCGCGTGTTCGCGGGTGGCGTTGCCGGCGACGTCCCCGGCGAACGCCTCGAACCCGGCACGCAACACCGACTCCGCGGGCAGCCCGGCCGGCGTCGACTCCGTCTCGAGCATCCTCACCCGCTCGGTGAGAGCCTCCAACTCCTGATTGATACCGAATTCCGCGACCGCGGCCAACAATTCATCGCGATTGTCGAAGGCATAGAACAGACCCGACTGCGGGACACCCGCTTCGTCGGCAATGCGCCGGGTGGTGGCGCTTTCGACTCCTTCGCTTGCGATCACTCGCAACGTGGCCTCGATGGCGAGTCGGCGTCGCTCTGCGACACTCAACCGCATCTTTACTCCTCAGTTCTATTCGGTGACGCGTGGACGCGCGTCCAAAGCAATCCTAACTTTCACTGAGTGCTTCGTTTGGTGAGGTCGGCGTCGTTACATGTGAGCGGGCATGGGCCACCGCCTCATCGAGCGTGGCCATGAGGTGGTTCTCGTGCCGCAATGAATCGATGACGCCCACACCATTGAGCAGTCCTAGGTGTTCGGACTGGACGCCCTTGAGGATGACCGTGATTCCGCGTGATTCCAGATCGGTGACGATCTCGGCCAGTGTGTGGGCGCCCGTCGCATCGAGCATCCCCAGATGCGACATGCGGATGATCACCACCGAGACCTTCGATCGGCCGGCCCCCTCGCTGATCGTCGAGGAGATGCGCTCGGCCGCACCAAAGAACATGGCACCGTCGAGGCGGAGCAGGGCGATGTGCTCGTCGCCGGGCTGCGCCGGGCCGGGGAGTTCCTCGCGGGTGACGCTGGACCGGCGCGCGATCTGCCGCAGCGCGAAGAACGCGGCGACCACGATGCCGATCTGGACCGCCTCGATGAGGTCGAAACACACCGTGATCAGTGCGGTCACCACGAAGATGATGGCGTCGGACCGGGTGGAGCGGATGATCTTGCGGATCGTCGATGTCGAGATCATCCGGAAGCAGGTGACCATCAGCACGCCCGAGAGTGCGGCCAGGGGAATCGTCGCCACCGGGCCGGTGGCCAGGTACACGACGCCGAGCAGGAACAACGAGTGCACGATCGCCGACACCCGGGTGCGGGCCCCCGAGCGCACGTTGACCGCGGTGCGGGCGATGGCGCCGGTGGCGGGCATGCCGCCGAAGAGTCCCGACGCCACCGATGCCAGCCCCTGCCCGGTCAGTTCGCGGTCGGGATCGTAGGGGCCCGTCGGCGACATCGTCGCGGCGACACGCGCCGACAGCAGCGATTCGATCGCGGCGAGCGTGGCGATGGCCAGCGCCGCGCCGAACAGTGATTGCAGCGCACCGGCATCGACGTGCGGCAGGGTCGGGGCCGGCAGATGTGAGGGCAGTTCGCCGATGGTGGCGACGTCGATGTGGGCGAACCGCACGACAAGGGTGACGACGACGATCGCGGTGAGCGATTCCGGGATCGCCCGGTGAATGCGGGGCAGCGCGACCATCAGCACGGCGACGGCGGCCACCACCCCCAGGGTGCGTCCGGCGGCCGCCCAGTCGGCGTGCACGATGACCGTCCACGCCGCCGGCAGCGTCCGCTCACCCTTCGGCGGTGACGTCGCGAAGGCCGCGGGCACCTGCTGCAGGAAGATGATCACCGCGATGCCGAGGGTGAAGCCCTCGATGACCGGCCATGGGATGAAGGTGACCGCCCGGCCGAGTCCGACGGCACCGGCGATCAGCACGATCAGCCCGGCGAGCACGGTCACCATCGCGATGCTGGCGAGGCCGTGTTGCGCCACGATCGGCGCGAGGATCACCGCCATCGCTCCGGTGGGGCCGGACACCTGCACATGCGAACCGCCGAAGATCGCGGCCACCAGGCCGGCGACGACCGCGGTGATCAGTCCGGCCGCGGCACCGACACCCGAGGAGATGCCGAAGGCCAGCGCGAGGGGGAGTGCGACGACGCCGACTGTGACACCGGAGACGATGTCGAGCTTCCACGATGAGCGCAGACCTGCGTAATCGCTGCGTCCCGGCAGCAGTCGCCGGACGCGGGAGATGAGCGGTGTCATGGCCGGACGACGGGCGGCAGAGCGGAGATCGCGTCGAACTGATCGCGCTGGGCGCCGAGGGTGTCGTAGAGGAAGGTGCGGGCGATGAGCAGCAGTTCGGAGATCTTGGGGTGGGCGAGCCGATAGAAGACGGCGTTGCCGGTGCGCGTCGAGGTCACCACATGATGCCGTTTGAGCACGGCCAGATGCTGCGACATCGTGGTCGGTCCGATGTCGACGATCTTGAGCAGGTCACTGACCGGGGTGGGGTCGTCGTTGGCGCTGAGCACCTCGAGGACGCGGATGCGGGCCGGGTGGGCGAGCGCCTTGAAGAGATTGGCCTTGATCTCGTAGAGCGGCTGATCGGTTGTGGAGAAGCCGTGGGTGGTCATGAGGTCTCCTCGTGGCAGCGGATTCCGGAGCGGATACTGCGGACTAATGGATTACGCAAGCGCGAAAGCCATCGTACGACGGTTGGTGACAATCGCCAAACATGAGTGACGCGGATCGCGGGGGAGTCAGGAACGGGGAGTCAGGAACGCGGCACGCGAACACCCACCAGATGGGCGTCGGGATCGGGTGCCAGGCCGATCTCGGACCACGGCGAGCCGAGGGTCACGGCCGCATACGCCGACGTGGGGAATCGATCGATCTGGCCGTCGGAGTCCAGGCTCAACGCCGTCGACGGCATACCCGGTTCGTGCCCGACGACGAGCACGGTCGCCGCGTCGGCCGGGACATGAATGCGGATCGCCTCGAAGATGTCGTCGGGAGTTCCGCCGTAGATCTCGTCGAGGAACTCGGTCGGGGCGTCGATACCGGTCCGTTGCAGGGTCTGGCGGGTGCGGGTGGCGCTCGAACACAGCACAGCGTCGATGTGCAGGCCCTCGGCACGCATCCAGTCGCCGGCCAGGGCCGCCTCCCGGCGTCCACGGTCGGCCAGCGGCCGCTGATGATCGCCGACGCCGGGCGGATATCCGGACTTGCCGTGACGCATCAGGACCAGCGTCCGGGTGACCGAACTCACGCCACACCGCGCTCGGTGCGGCGCTCGCCGGAGCGGATTTCGGGCGTCGCCGAACGCAACACCCGCGCGGTCGCACGCCACGCGGCCGCCTCCTGGCGATGGAAATCCGCGAGATCGTCGTCGCCGGCCGCCTGCGCCGCATCCGCGAGGTCGTCGCACTCCCACGACTCGTCGAGGCAGTCGGTGATCACCGCGGGAATCAGTGTGTGATCGGCGCACAGCGCGCCGATCGTGGCGGCGTCGAGCGTCGCGAGGAGTTCCAATTCAGACCGCAACCGCATGACTCCAACCTACGAGCGACGCGCGCACGGATGCGGTAGCGACACCGCCCACCTCGCGGGAGACATGCCCTAGCCTGGTGGGCGTGCACTCCTGGCTCCCCGCGCTTCTCGCGGTTCTCGCGGCGCTGATGATCGCCGCCGGAACCGTGCTGCGCCAGCGCGCGTCCCGGGCGTCGGGGGCCATCACCAAGGGCTGGTGGCTGGGTGCGGGGATCGCGATCACCGGGTTCGCCCTGCAGGCCGGTGCGCTGGGCCTGGGATCGATCCTGCTGGTGCAGCCGCTGGTGGTGCTCGCGGTGCTCTTCGCGCTGCCGCTGGAGGCGTGGGCCGACCGCCGGCATCCGGCACATCGCGAATGGGCGTGGGGTGGGGTGCTGGTGGCGTGCGTGGCGACGTTCCTGGTGATCGCGCGCCCGGAGCCGTCGATGCGCCGACCCCCCGATCTGGTGATCTGGGTGACCGTCGCCGCGGTGATCGGGGTGATCGTGGCCTGCGTGCTGTGTGCGGAGCGCTCGACCCCGCACTACCGGGCCCTGTTCTACGGGCTCGCCGCGGGCACCCTGTTCGGCGTGTCGGCGCTACTCATCAAAACCATCGTCTACCAGCTGTTCCATCATCCGGTGCACATGTTCGTACACCCGGAGATCTACCTGTTCGTGGTGGTCGCCGCGGGTGCGGTGATCGCTCAGCAGAAGGGCTTCGGGGCCGGCGACCTGCAGACCTCGTTCCCGGCGATGAACGTCATGGAACCGGCGGTGGCGATGGTGCTCGGCGTGGTCCTACTGGGGGAGAACCTCAAGGTGTCCACGACCACCGCACTGTTCCTCGGCGTCGTGCTCGCCGTGATGATCCGTGCGGTGGTCGAATTGGCGAAGGAATCGGCGGTGCGTTGCGGCACCCTGCCGGACTCCGTCGAGGCGCCGTCGGTCAGGCGTTTACCGGAGCGATCACCGGGATCAGATCCTGGGCCCACTGGGCGGCCATCGCGCTCGGCTTGATCGCCGAGGAGTTGTCGTGGCGGGCGTGCTCGCCGACCTGGGTGGCGCCGCGCGCGGTCAGCTTCTCGGCCATGATCTCGCCACCGCGGTTGAAGGTCTCGCCGTAGACGGTGTCGCCGAGTCCGAAGACGGCGAAACGCACACCGGTCAGGTCCGGGGCCACCTCGTCGAGTTCGGCCGCGAAGGGCTCGGCACCGGTCGGCAGTTCACCCTCACCGTAGGTCGAGCAGATCACCACGAGGAAGTTCTCGGGATCGAGATCCTCGACCGCGAATTCGCTCATGTCGTAGATCGACGGGTCGTGGTCGGCGGCCAGGACGTCGGCGATGGCGTGGGCCACCAGTTCGCAGTTGCCGGTCTCGGTGCCGTAGAGGATGACGACGGACATGGTGACTCCTTCCGATGGATCGCGCGCAGGTCGCACAAACAGGGGCAAGGGTAGCCTCTTTTCCTGCCGAAATGCCATTGGACTTTGGTCACCCCTTGGCGCAATTACTTGGATGTCCTAGTATTGGTCGTGTCACGACCCCGATCAGAATTCAGGTGATCTCGCGGTGAGCGCATCCTCCACCACATCCATCCCGCACTACCTCAACGGCGCCAAGGTGGCCGCCGACGGCGGTCGCTTCGCCGACGTCTTCAATCCCAGCACCGGCCAGGTCGCCGCGCAGGTGCCCCTCGCCAGTACCGACGAGGTGGCCGCCGCCGTCGAGACCGCCAAGAAGGCGCAGAAGGAATGGGCGGCATGGAACCCGCAGCGCCGCGCCCGGGTGCTGATGCGCTTCGTCGACCTGGTGAACAAGAACGCCGACGAGATCGCCACCACGCTGTCCCTCGAACACGGCAAGACCCACGCCGACGCCCTCGGTGACATCCAGCGCGGTATCGAGGTCATCGAGTTCGCCATCGGTATCCCGCACCTGATCAAGGGTGAGTTCACCGAGGGTGCCGGTACCGGCATCGATGTGCACTCGATCCGTCAGCCGCTCGGCGTCGTCGCCGGCATCACCCCGTTCAACTTCCCGGCCATGATCCCGCTGTGGAAGGCCGGACCGGCGCTGGCGTGTGGCAACGCCTTCATCCTCAAGCCCAGTGAGCGCGACCCGTCGGTGCCGGTGCGGCTGGCCGAATTGTTCACCGAGGCAGGACTTCCCGACGGTGTCTTCCAGGTCGTCCACGGCGACAAGGAGGCCGTCGACGCGCTGCTCACCCACCCCGACGTCAAGGCGCTGGGCTTCGTCGGCAGCTCCGACATCGCGCAGTACATCTATGAGACCTCGGCGGCTCACGGCAAGCGGTCGCAGTGCTTCGGTGGCGCCAAGAACCACATGATCATCCTGCCCGACGCCAACCTCGATCAGGTCGTCGACGCGCTGATCGGCGCCGGGTACGGCAGCGCCGGTGAGCGTTGCATGGCCATCAGTGTCGCCGTTCCGGTCGGGGAACAGACCGCAGAACGCCTGCGCGCCAAGCTGATCGACAAGGTGAACGCGCTGCGCGTCGGGCACTCACTGGACCCGAAGGCCGATTACGGTCCGCTGGTGACCGCCGCAGCGCTGGAGCGGGTGACCGGTTACATCGGCCGGGGCGTCGAGGAAGGTGCCGACCTCGTCATCGACGGGCGTGAGCGCACCAGCGATGAGCAGACCTACGGCGACGAGGACATCTCCAACGGCTTCTTCATCGGGCCGACCCTGTTCGACCATGTCACCAAGGACATGTCGATCTACACCGACGAGATCTTCGGCCCGGTGCTCGCGATCGTGCGTGCCGGTGACTACGAGGAGGCACTCGCTTTGGCGTCGGATCACCAGTACGGCAACGGTGTCGCCATCTTCACCCAGGACGGTGACGCCGCCCGCGACTTCACCGCCCGCGTCGAGGTCGGCATGGTCGGCGTGAACGTGCCGATCCCGGTTCCGGTGGCCTACTACACCTTCGGTGGCTGGAAGCGCTCCGGCTTCGGTGACCTCAACCAGCACGGACCGGCGTCGATCCAGTTCTACACCAAGACCAAGACGGTCACCTCGCGCTGGCCGTCGGGCATCAAGGATGGCGCCGAGTTCGTCATCCCGACGATGGACTGAGGCCGTCACGTGACGACCTTCGCCGACGCGGGTCTCGACTCCGACGAACGGGTCATCGTCGAGACCGCGTCCGATTTCGCCGCCAAACGTCTTGCCCCCCATGCGCTTGCGTGGGACGCCGAGAATCACTTCCCGGTCGCCGAGTTGCGCGAGGCCGCGCAACTCGGCATGGGGGCCATCTACTGTTCCGAGGATGTCGGCGGTAGTGGCCTGCGCAGGCTGGACGGGGTGCGGATCTTCGAGCAGCTCGCCTACGCCGATCCGGCGGTGGCCGCGTTCCTGTCCATCCACAACATGTGCACCTGGATGGTCGACGCCTACGGCACCGACGAGCAACGCGCACAGTGGGTTCCGCGGTTGGCCGAGATGGACACGGTGGCCAGCTACTGCCTCACCGAACCCGGTGCCGGGTCGGATGCGGCGGCGCTGGCGACCCGGGCCGAACGCGTCGGCGACGACTACGTCCTGACCGGGGTGAAGCAGTTCATCTCCGGGGCGGGCTCGTCGGATCTGTACGTGATCATGGCGCGCACCGGTGACTCCGGGCCGAAGGGGATCTCCACCTTCCTCGTCGAGAAGGGTTCTGCGGGGCTGAGTTTCGGCGCGCAGGAACACAAGATGGGCTGGCATGCCCAGCCCACCGCGCAGGTGATCCTCGACGAGGTGCGGGTGCCTGCGGCCAACCTGCTCGGTGGCAAGGAGGGTATCGGTTTCGGTATCGCGATGAACGGCCTCAACGGCGGGCGGCTCAACATCGCGGCGTCATCGCTCGGCGGTGCACAGGCGGCCTTCGACAAGGCCGCCGAGTACGTCGCGTCACGAAAGGCGTTCGGGTCCAACCTGATCGACGAACCCACCATCCGGTTCACGCTCGCCGACATGGCCACCTCACTGCAGACGTCTCGGCTGATGCTGTGGCATGCGGCCGGAGCGCTCGATGCCGGGGCGGCCGACAAGGTGGAGCAGTGCGCGATGGCCAAACGCTATGTGACCGACGCGTGCTACACGGTCGCCGATCAGGCGCTGCAGTTGCACGGCGGCTACGGCTATCTGACCGAGTACGGAATCGAGAAAATCCTCCGGGATCTGCGTGTGCATCGCATTCTGGAGGGGACCAACGAGATCATGCGCGTGGTGGTGGGACGTTCCATCGCCGCGCGGCACGGCAACTGAATTCCTCGAGCAATCGACAAGGTGGAGATTCGACAATGACGACGATCGCTTTCCTCGGCCTCGGCAACATGGGTGGCCCGATGGCCGCCAACCTGGTCAAGGCCGGGCACACCGTGCACGGCTTCGACCCGGTGCCCGAAGCGGTGAAAACGGCGCAGGGCAACGGCATCGAGACCTTCCCGACCGCGGTCGAGGCGGTCGCGGTGGCGCAGGTCGTGATCACGATGCTGCCCAACGGCGGCATCGTCAAGCAGCTCTATGACGAGATCCTGCCGGCCAGTGCCACCGGCACCCTGTTCATCGACAGTTCGACCATCTCGGTGGCCGACGCGCGGGAGATCCATCAGCGGGCCGCCGACGTCGGTTTCGCGCAGGTCGACGCCCCGGTCTCCGGTGGGGTCAAGGGTGCCGTCGCGGGCACTCTGGCCTTCATGGTCGGTGGCACCGCCGAGGCGTTCGCCGAGTCGCGCACCATGCTGGACCCGATGGCGGGCAAGATCATTCACTGCGGTGACAGCGGTGCCGGTCAGGCGGCCAAGGTGTGTAACAACATGCTGCTGGCGGTGCAGCAGATCGCCGTCGGCGAGGCCTTCGTGCTGGCCGAGAAGCTGGGGCTGAGCGATCAGGCGCTCTACGACGTCGTCACCGGCGCCACCGGCAACTGCTGGGCCATCGAGACCAACTGCCCGGTCCCCGGACCGCAACCCGGATCGCCGGCCAACAACGAGTTCAAGCCGGGCTTCGCGACCGCGCTGATGAACAAGGACCTCGGCCTGGCGATGGACGCCATCGGCGACACCGGTGCACGAGCCCCGCTGGGCACCCACGCCGCCCAGCTGTACAAGGCCTTCGCCGAACAGCATGCTGGACTGGACTTCTCGGCGATCATCGAGACGCTCAAGTAACCCCGGATCACTCACAGCGCTCTCCCTTATCGCTGGTCGAGCCCGACGAGGCGCCAGCCGAGGAGGCGTCGAGACCTCTGAAGGGACCTCAGAAATCCCCGGCCTGATGCCGCAACGACTGGATCGCCCCGACGAGGCCGGTGATCTGGCCGGAATCCATGCCGACGTTCGCGAACACCTCGCGATTGAGGGTGGCGGTGGCGTCCTCGACGGTGGAGCGGCCCAGGTCGGTGATCTCCACGAGGGTGGTGCGTCCGTCGGTGGGGTGGGGGAGTCGCCGCACCAGCTTCGCCTCCTCCAGTCGGCGGATGGCGTGGGTGACGCTGGTGACATGGACCTGCAGACGGTCGCTCGCCTTGGTGATGGGCAGCGCACCCTGCTTCGAAAAGGCCAGCAGCCGAAGCAGTTCGAAGCGGGAGAAGGTCAAATCGTAGGGGCGCAGCGCGGTTTCGACGCGCGCCAGCAGGATCTGGTGGGCGCGCATCACCGAGGTCACCGCCACCATGCCGTCGGAGACGTCATCCCATCCGGCGGCGTCCCAGTTCGCCTTCGCCTCGGCGATGGGGTCAAAACTCATGCTGCGCCCGGCCATGACGATCAGCCTAGGGCACGCCAGCCCGCGACCACCGCACTCCCGGCGGCGACGGGGTCGGCGTCGTCGGGAAATCGTCCGGCCAAGAGCAGCAATGACAGTCCGTGCACCTGCGCCCACAGTGACGCCGCGACGGTGGCCGGCTCGGCGGGCCGGAAGACGCCGGCGTCGATGGCCGCGGTCGCGGCGTGCCGCAGCGGGGCCATCGCCCGTGCCGAGGCCGCCTCGGTCTCCTCGGACGGTTCGATGCCGACCGTGGACAGTCCGAACATGAGCTCGTAGAGCCGCGGATTCTCCAGCGCCCACCCGACGTAGGCGATGCCCAGCGCGCTCACCGCGTCGTCCTCGCGCGTCGCGACCTCCTGCGCGCCCGCGAACTGCTCGAACGCCCGCACCAGCACCGCACGGGTCAGCCCGTCCTTGCTACCGAACAGCGAATAGACGGCGGTCGTCGACGTCCCGGCGGCCTGAGCGGCCGCGCGCACCGACAGCCCGCCGACGCCGCTGTCGGCGACGATGCGGGTGGCCTCGTCGATCAGACGCCTGCGCAGATCGTCGTCGTGCACCTTGGGTCTTGCCACGCCTCCAATTGTTTCATAACATCGTTTCGTAACATCGTTACAAAACATGGGAGACGACATCATGGCTCGACCCGACACCCGCCGGATGACCAGCACGATCCCGCCCGAGGGCACCACCCTCTTCCTCATTGGCATGAGCCTGCCGCGGCCGTGGCACCCACGCGCGTGGCTCGGCGTGTTCCTCGCGATGCCACGGATGCTGATGTTCCTCAAGCGACATCCGGAGGCGGGCCTGCTGTCATCGCGCCTGTATGTCGGGTCGTCGATCATGGTGGTCTCGTACTGGCGCAGTGCCGAGGACGTGCGTCGCTTCGCCGCCGATCCCGACGCGCCGCATCGCCCCGCGTGGCAGTGGTTCACCAAGCGCTACGCCGACACCAACGCCGTCGGGATCTGGCATGAGACCTACGTGATCGGTGAGCACGAAACCATCTACGGCGGCATGCCGCCCTACGGACTCGCCGACGCGGTGGGTGCGCAGCCGCTGGGCCGGGGCACGCGGACCGCGGCGCAGCGGGCGGAGCGGAATCGGCGTTACGCGCTCGGCTGATGCTCGATGAGCATCTCGATGGCGCCGACGATGGTGTCGACGAGGCCGGCGGCGGTGTGGTCGCCGAGTTCGCCGCGTTCCTCGTCGGAGCGCAGCATGATGATCGACTCGACGAGCCGGAACGGCAGCAGGCACCGCTTGTCGGCCGGATCGCCGAGTACCTCGACGGTCAGCGACTCATAGGCCCGGGCCAATTCCTGGCGCGCGGAACGGAATTCGGCGTAGCGCTCGTCGGCGACCTCGGGCAGCAGGTACAGCGATCCGAGGTTCCAGCGGGAGTCCACGAGTTGCCCGGCGTCATAGCGGGCGAGATCGAGGAGTCGGTCCATCGCCGGGCCGTCGCCGACGAGGAGTTCGCGGGCACGTTCCAGTGACGGTACGACGGTGGCCTCGAGGAGGTCGGCGAGGATGTCGTCCTTGTTCTTGAAGTAGTGATACATCGAGGCCTGCCGGATGCCGACGGCCTCCGCGATCATCCGCGTCGACGTCCCGCTGTATCCGTGCCGGACGAAGAGTTCGGCGGATGCGTCGAGGATCTCCTCGCGTGCCGTCGCCCCCCGCCTTCTCGGTTCGACGAGGCGCGGGCGCCCCGGACCGGCGCCGCGAGTGGATGACATGGCTCCACCCTAGGCCACGGCTGTAGGTCCACAGACGGACCGCAGGCGGTCCGCGCCCGGGGGCCGCCGCGTAACACGGATGTCACCGGGGTTTCCCGATTTGCAACATATCTATCATCTGATAGAAATAGCTTCACGGTTATCTATCAACCGACAGATAAAACGCTCAACGGGGAGCCCTCTCGAAGGACATCCGCATGACCCTGGCATCTTCCACACCACCCGCCACCCCCTCGCCCACCACCGGACACGACGCCGACGACCTGTCGGAATTCGGCTATGACCAGCAACTCCACCGATCCCTCGGCAAGTTCGCGTCGTTCGCCGCGGGCTTCTCGTTCGTCTCCATCCTGACCACCGTCTTCCAGCTCTTCGGCCTCGGCTTCGGCTTCGGCGGACCGGCGTTCTTCTGGACCTGGCCGATCGTCTACGTCGGCCAACTCCTCGTCGCCCTCTGCTTCGCCGAGATCGCCGCCCGCTACCCACTGTCCGGGGCCATCTACCAGTGGTCCCGCCGCATGGGCGGGGAGGTGATCGGCTGGTTCGGCGGCTGGTTCATGATGATCGCCCAGATCGTCACCGCCTCCGCCGCCGCGATCGCCCTGCAGGTGGTGTTGCCCAGCGTCTGGACCGGCTTCCAGATCATCGGCGACGACCCGACGCTGACCAGCACCTCGGGCGCCGCGAACGCCGTGCTCCTCGGCTCGATCCTGCTCGTCATCGTGACCGCCATCAACTGCGTCGGCGTCCGCTGGATGAGCCGCGTCAACAACATCGGCGTCACCTGCGAACTCGTCGGCGTCGTCGCCGTCATCCTGGCGCTGTTCACCCACGCCAAGCGCGGCCCCGACGTCGTCTTCGACACCGGCATCCCCGGCCAGCAGCCCGGCTACATCTGGGCGTTCATCGTCTCCGGCCTGATGGCCGCCTATGTGATGGTCGGATTCGGCTCGGCCGGCGAACTCGCCGAGGAGACCCGCAACCCGCGTCGCGTCGCGCCCCGCACCATCCGGATGGCATTGACCGTCTCCGCACTCGGCGGTGGCCTGATGCTGCTCGGCGCCCTGATGGCCGCACCGACCCTCGACGAGGAACTCGCCACCGGCGGTCTGCCCTACGTGCTCGACTCCGTGCTCGGCAGCTTCTGGGGCAAGGTCCTGCTCTGCGACGTCGCGGTGGCGATCTTCATCTGCACCCTGGCCATCCAGACCGCGTGCTCGCGACTGATGTTCTCGATGGCCCGCGACAATCGGCTGCCGTTCTCCAAGACGCTCTCACATGTCAACTCCCGCACCGGAACCCCGATCGCCCCGGCCATCCTCATCGGCGTGCTGTGCATCGGGATCCTGGTCATCAACGTGGGCAACTCGGCCATCTTCGCGACGCTGGCCAGCGTGTGCATCATCCTGATCTACCTCGCCTACCTCGCGGTGACCGGACCGATGCTCTACCGCCGCTTCCAGGGCTGGCCGAAGGGTACCGTCGCCACCGACGCCGCCGGCAAGAAACTGTTCGGGCTCGGACGATTCGGCATCGTCATCAACATCCTGGCGGTGGTCTACGGCACGCTGATGGTGATCAACCTGGCCTGGCCGCGCGCCGAGGTGTTCGACCCGAGCGGCGAGATGCCGATCCTGCGCTGGGCCGGCCCGATCTGCATCGTGGCCACCGTCCTCGTCGGGATCGCCTGCTTCCCGCGCGGCAAGGAACATCCCAAGCCCGTCACCGTCGGCGCCTGACGCCGCAGAGCACCAGCACTACAAGGAGTTTCGATCATGACCACCACCGCAACCGCAACCGGCGCAACCGCCACCGGTACCACGGCCGGCGCCCGGGAACACGCCCGCGCCCAGGCCGGCACCATCACCGATTCGATGCCGGTCGTCCCCGCCTCCCGCTGGCCCCACCCGCCGGCCGGCGTCGACGCCGCCGATTTGACCTGGGCCGAAACCGTCCCGGGCGGGCGCTACACCACCAAGGTGCTGGCCCGCGGTACCCGAATTCGCCTGCGCGACATCACCGGAAGTGCCTGTGCACACATCCTGATGTGGCGGGCCGACGCACCGTGGGAACGACTCAACGTCGCTGACACCGTCAAGGTGCCGTGGCAGGCCTACCTCACCACCGGGCATCCGCTGCTCAGTGACCAGGGGCGGGTGCTGGCGACCGTCGTCGCCGATGACAGTGCTCATCACGACGCGCTCTGCGGCACCAGCACACTCGCCGGAAACGAGGCCAAATACGGCTCCGGCGCGGCCTATTCGGACACGCCGGCCGGACGTGAACTGCTCATGTTGGCCGCGGCGAAGAACGGTCTCGGCGCCACCGACGTGGCACCGTCACTCTCGTTCTTCCACGGGATCGTTGTCGAAGAGGACGGCACGCTCGCCTCGAAGGGATCGGCCGGGCGGGACAAGTCGGTGGAGCTACTGCTGCATCTGCCCGTCGTGGTGGCGATCGCCAACACGGCTCACCCGCTCGACGCGGCACCCGAGTTCGCAACCGGGCCCCTCGAGGTGCTCGCCTGGCAGGCCGACGGTGACCTGCGCGACCTGGTCGCCGCCGCCGACGACCGCGATCCCGAATATCAACGCGCCGTGGCCAACAGCGAAGACGCCCACGCCGCAGCCCACTTCTGAGCAATCTCCGGTCTGGGAGGACCATCATGACCACCTTTCTCGACCCCACTCGTATCGACCCCGCCACAGCCCCGGCCGCCGAGGTCGCACTCGTCCCCGGGCAGGTCATCGCCGACGAGATCATCGGGCCGCGCGCCCCGTGGTCGGGTGTCGTCGCCGCCGGCGATGTGCTGACCATCGTCGATCTCTACGGCAACCAGGCCGTCGACACCCTGTTCTACGGTGCACACGACCACGCGGTCCGGTACTCGGCCCAGGCGACGATCGCTGCGCAGGGCAACATCTTCCTGACCACCGGATCGGTGATCCGAGACCAGGAATCGGCCCCGCTGATGACGATCGTCGCCGACGAGGTCGGCAACCACGACACCCTCGGCGGCGCCTGCTCGCAGGAGTCCAACACGCTGCGCTACGGCCACCACACCAAACACCAGCACGCCTGCGTGGAGAACTTCCTCATCGGCGGTGCCCGCCACGGCCTCGGCAAGCGTGACCTGGTCGGCAACGTCAACTTCTTCATGAACGTGCCGGTCGACCCGGATGGATCGTTGGGCATCGTCGACGGACTGTCGGCGCCGGGGCGCCGACTGGCGCTGCGGGCCGAGGTCGACACCCTGGTGCTGGTGTCGAACTGCCCGCAGATCAACAACCCGTGCAACGGATTCGATCCGACCGCGGTGCGTGTGGTGGTGACCCGATGAGTACCACAATGGAGATCCTGCGCGCCGGTCCGCTCACGACGATTCAGGACTGGCCGGGCCGGATGGGCTACTGGAAGGTCGGGGTGCCCCCGTCCGGACCGATGGATGACCTGTCCTTCCGTCTCGCGAATCTCGCTGTCGGCAACCCGGATTCGGCGGCCGGACTCGAGGCCACCATGGCCGGCCCGCGGATTCGGTTCGACGAACCGACCGTGGTCGCGGTCACCGGTGCGCCGGTACCGGTGACCGTCGACGGAAAGCCGATGCCGCAATGGGTTCCGCTGCATCTGGCCGCCGGTCAGGTGCTCGACGTCGGGATGGTCGGTGAGTTCGGCCTGCGCGTGTACATCGCGGTCGGTGGTGGACTCGACGCCGAGGAGTACCTGGGTAGCCGGTCCACCTTCACGATGGGGCGCTTCGGTGGTCACGACGGCCGGAACCTTGCCGACGGTGACATGCTTGCGCTGGGATCTGCCCCGACCGGACTGATCACCCGCATTCTCACCGAAGAGCAACCGGCACTGACCAATGCGTGGGAGCTGGCGGTCACCGTCGGCCCGCATTCGGCACCGGAGTTCTTCACTCCCGCCGACATCGATGACCTGATGTCCACGCCCTATGAGGTGCATTTCAATTCCGACCGCACCGGCGTTCGCCTCGTCGGACCCAAGCCGCGGTGGGCACGCACCGACGGTGGTGAGGCGGGACTGCATCCGTCCAACATCCACGACAATGCGTATTCGGTTGGGGCACTGGACTTCACCGGTGACACCCCGATCCTGCTGGGTCCCGACGGGCCGAGTCTGGGTGGCTTCGTGTGTCCGGTCACCGTGGTGGCGGCCGACCGGTGGAAGCTGGGACAGCTGAAACCCGGTGACACCGTCCGCTTCGTGGCCGTGCGGGCCGAGCAGGCGGCCTCTCCGGCCGAACTCGGGCTGGGCCGCCGGGCGCACTTCGCGCATGTCATCTCTGCCGGCGGCGACACCGACAACGGCATCCTGGGGCGTACCACCACCGCCGACGGCGCCACCGAGGTCACCTACCGGCGCAGCGGCGACGACAACATCCTCGTCGAATACGGGGACATGCGCCTGGATCTGGCGCTGCGGGCGCGGGTTCATGCCCTGGCCGAACGGATCGCGGCGGAGTCGCCGACCGGCCTCGTCGACCTGACACCGGGCATCCGGTCGTTGCAGGTCAAGGCCGATCCCGGGGTGTGGTCGCAGGCGGCCATGTTGGACTGGCTGACCGAATGTGAGTCGCAACTGCCGTCGGCCGGCGACCTCGTGGTGCCCAGCCGGGTCGTCGAATTGCCGCTGTCCTGGGACGATCCGGCCACCCGCGAGGCCATTGAACGCTACATGCTCGGCGTGCGATCGGATGCGCCGTGGTGCCCGTGGAACATCGAGTTCATCCGCCGGATGAACGGCCTGGATTCCGTCGACGATGTGCATCGCATCGTCTTCGACGCCGAGTATCTCGTTCTGGGTTTGGGCGATGTGTATCTCGGTGCGCCGGTGGCGGTTCCGCTCGATCCGCGCCACCGCCTGGTCACCACGAAGTACAACCCGGCCCGTACCTGGACTCCGGAGAACGCCGTGGGCATCGGCGGGGCGTACATGTGCATCTACGGCATGGAGGGGCCGGGTGGCTACCAGTTCGTCGGGCGCACCACGCAGGTCTGGAACCACCGGCATCCGCAGACCGCACCCGGCTTCGACGCCGAACACCCTTGGCTGCTGCGGTTCTTCGACCGCATCCGCTGGTATCCGGTGAGCGCCGAGGAGTTGCTGGACATGCGCGCCGACGTCGCGGCGGGCCGCGGCGACAGCACCCGCATCACCGACGGCATCTTCTCGTTGGGCGCACACCAGCAGTTCCTCGATGACAACGCCGAGTCGATCGCCGCGACTCGTGGTGTCATGGAGGAGGCACGCGCCGAGGAACGTCAACGTTGGTCGCAGAAGGGAGAGTTCGCCGCATGAGCCGCATCGATGAGATCTACGCGCGGATCGCTGCCGCCGACCGTCCCGAGGTGTTCACCACGCTGCGTGCCCAGGCCGACGTTGCCGCCGAGCACGAGGCGGCAGTGGCCGCTGGCGGCCTGCTGGCCGGCATGGTGCTGGCCGTCAAGGACAACGTCGACGTCGCCGGAGTGCCGACCACCGCCGCCTGCCCCGGCTACGCCTACACCCCGGAGGTCGACGCGCCTGCGGTGGCCGCACTGCGGTCGGCCGGCGCGGTGGTCATCGGCAAGACCAATCTCGACCAGTTCGCCACCGGTCTGGTCGGAACGCGCAGTCCCTATGGGGCGGTGCGTGATTCGCGACGACCCGACCGAATCTCCGGAGGGTCGAGTTCGGGCTCCGCGGTGGCGGTCGCCCTGGGATTCGCCGACATCGCGATCGGCACCGACACCGCCGGCTCGGGACGCGTACCCGCCGGGTTGCAGGGCATCGTCGGGGTGAAGCCGACCGTCGGCGTCGTCTCGACCGACGGTGTGGTGCCCGCGTGCGCGGAGTACGACGTGGTCACCATCTTCGCCGCCGACGTGGATACCGCCGATCGTGCGATGGCGGCGATGGCACACGCATCGGGTCCGCGGCCCTTCGGTGCCGAGGTGTCCTTCGCGGCACCGACGGACGGGGTCGTCGTGGTACCCGAACAACTTCCGGAATTGTCGGAGGCGTGGCGACATGCCTTCTCCGAGGCGGTGTCTCGGGTGGAGGCGGCCGGATTCCGCGTCAAGACCATCGATCTGAGCGCATTCCTGGCCGCGGCGAAACTGCTGTACGACGACGCGCTGGTGGCGCAGCGGTATGACGCGGTGGGGGAGTTCATCGACGGTGTCGGGTCGGCTGAAGAGGCCGGGCTCGATCCGACGGTGGCTGCGATCATTTCGGCCGCCGACCGTTTCTCGGCGGTCGAGATGCTCCGTGCTCGAGCGCAGTTGACCGAACTGCGGGACGAGGCGATGCGGCAGTGGGGCGAGGCCGCGGTGTTGATGGTGCCGACGGCGCCGATGCACCCGACGATCGCCGAGGTCGCCGCCGATCCGGTGGGGGTGAACTCCCGGATGGGTACCTACACCAACTTCTGCAACCTCTTCGACCTGTGCGGGGTCGCGGTGCCGGCCGGGTCTGTCACCGAATCCGACGGGAGCACTGCACAATTCGGGGTGACGTTCCTGGGTCGCGGGCACGAGGATGCCGTGGTCATGGATATCGCCCGACGATTCGGTGGTGCCGAGGAATCGGCGCCGACGTGGGTCGAGAGTGCCGCGACGACGGTGGAACTCGCCGTGTTCGGGGCGCACATGGCCGGCGGCCCGTTGGTGCATGAGCTCGCCGACCGCGGTGCCCGATGGGTCGGCAAGCTGACGACGTCCGCGATGTATCGCGTTGTCGCACTCGACACGACGCCACCGAAGCCCGGTCTGATCCGTGATCCGGCCGTGGGGCGTGCGATTCACGGCGAACGGTGGATCGTGTCGACCGCGGCGCTCGGCGAGTTCCTTGCGGCGCTGCCGGAACCGATGATGCTGGGCAGGGTCGAGTTGTCCGACGGCCGGTGGATCGTCGGATTCGGTTGTGCCGCAGATGCCGCGGCCCAGGGGCAGGACCTGGACCGCGACCGCTGGTGACGCCACCTCAGAAGGGCGGTGGTGCGCCGTCATCGGGCACGACGGGGTATCGCTTCTTGCGTCGTTTCGGGCGTGGCGGGTTGAGCGGGTCCACGCCGTCGGTGATGCGGGCGCGGTTGCGTTCGCGTTCGCGGCGTCGCCGTTCGTACTTGGCGGCGAGCCGATCCCGTTTGCTGGTCGGGATCACGCCCGGTTCCCGTGGTGTCGGTGGCGCGGCGGGTGGGTCGGCGAACCGGTAGCGGCGTAGCCCGCCGAAGAAGTCTTCGAGGGTTTCCGCCGGTCCCGGAATGTTCAGCCCTTCCGGGGTGGTGAAAACCGTGACCAGCCGACCGTTCTCATCGCGGTACTGATCATCGAGCCAGCGGGAGTGCGTTTTCTGCAGGTGATGGCCACGGCACTTCGCGTTCAGTCCGTCGGGGGTGGTCTGCCCACCGAGTTCGGGATGCTCGTGGTCGTATTCGTGTACGTGATCGCAATCCCCGTCGAACGCGCTACCCCGGCAGGCGGGGATGACGCACTCGCCGTGACGAATCCGGATGAATGTGTCCAATGCCGTCGACAGTCGGTACGGATCCGACGGCAACGCGCTCGGGAGTTCGACGTCCTCGGGGTTCACCCCTTTGGGCACCATCCGTCGGATCGTCGTCGGGTATCGGCTGATCAGATCGAGGATCTGTTCTGGGATGACCGCGCCCTGCCCGACGAGGTAGCCGAGGTTACCGTCGATCGGGGTCTCGGCGGCCGAAACCGTTTCGGCAGAGCCGGATTCGGCATCGGTAGAAGCGGTGTCGGCGCTGGTGGCCGCCGTTTCCTGTGCTCGGCGTTCGGCGTTCACCAGCCACTCGATGGCGTCCTCGCTGGAGCGCGCGGTATCGCGGCGCAACCGCTGGATGTACTTCTGAGCGTCGGACAAGGGCGTTTCGCCGGATGAGTCGTCGCCGGTGTCCGCGACGGCCGCATCGGGAGTGCCCTCGCCGTTAGGAGCGTTCCCCTCGGGACTCTCCATACGCGACGACATCCGCGCCGCACCCACGTCGGCGTCTGGCTCCGGTTGGGGTTCGGGCGCCGGTTCCGGTGCCTGTTCCGCGTCTGCACTGTCCGCGTCAGAGGGACCGCTCTCATCGAGTAGCGACATCTGGGCCGGACCCGCGTCGGCCTCGGCGACTGGCTCGGGTTCGGGTACCGATTCCGATTCCGGACGCTGTGACTGGACCACCGATTCGGTTGCACTGCTATCGGATTCGCTCGCGGCCGCAGACTGCTCCCGCACCTGTCGTCCCCGCTGCTCCTGCTGTTCCTGTTGCCGTTGGCGTTCCTCGATCGCCGCGGCGGTGGTCTCATCAGCGATCACGTGCAACACGATCTGCACATCCGGAATACAGCCCGGCTCCGGGATCACCGCGGGACAGTCCTCACGCCCGCAGTCACACCTGAACTGCGTCCCCGACAACAGGGAGTACATGGCATCGGCCTGACGTTGCCGCCGGGTCCGCGGATCCTTCCGGCACGCGCAGTCGGCCAACGCACTGATCGTCTTCTCCGCGATCGTGATGTTCTCCGCGGACATGGTGCCGGTGATCTCCCCGGTCCCATCCCCCTCGAAATGAGTGAACACACCCCGCTTCTCCAGGTTCCGCTTACGCGGTTCCCGCACAGCATCCGGAGCATGCTGGAACACGATTTTGTCGGCCATGTCCCGCAAGCTGGTTGCCGGCCACTGCCCGGTCCGCTCGAACAACCGGTCCGCGATCGCGGCGTCGACCAGTGCGGTGTTCGGATGCAGTGCCGGGCCGGGATCGAGCAGGCTGGTGCGGTCGATCAGGGTCCGGAACTGACTGTGACTGATCCGCCCCTCGCGTAATGCCCGCCCGGTCTTGGGCAGCCGGATGGCCATCACGATCGCCTCATCAACCAACCGTCGGGTGGTCGCGTTCGCCAGGTTGCGGGTGCGTGCGATGTGTTCGGCCACGATCTGCGCGTACTCCGCCGACTCATCCAACCGATGATCGGTCAGACACGTCACCAGATACGCGATGAAGAAGTAATCCAGCCACGCCATATACGAGCGGCACCGATCCAACTCGGTCATCGCGACCAGCACCTCGTTGATCGAATGCTGATCCAACCGATCGACGTCCACCCCGAACAAGAACTCGGCCGGCAATCCAGGCCACGGAGACGGGCCCTGGTTCAGCAACGCATCCCGCACGTCGGCACGAATCCTGGTGGATAGAGGTACTGTGCTCATCGTCGCCCCTCGAACATGATGACCGTCGAAGCTCTCTTCGATCTGACCATCATTGTAGTGACGGCCACCGACAAAAAATTCTGACGAGCACGACCACCCCGGAATCTGTGGATCAACGGAGTTTGTGGATCGCGTGCGTGGGCAGGGTTACTCGTGGTTAACTGTCTCAGCTTCTCTTAAGGAAACAGGAGACCACTGCATGAGCACCACCCCGTTGCGTCCGGAAACGGAACGCCCCGAACATCTTTCCGGGACCCAACGCGGACCTCGGCGGCACCGCCGGATCACCGCCGGGATGATCGCCATCCTCACCGTCCTGACCCTCGGCATCGGCGTGACCATGGGGGAGGGGCAGGCGCGGGCGGCCGACTACAGCGACTTATCCGCCCTTGTTGACTGGCTGGATGATGACTACGACTCCACTAATCCACTTGGTCAGGTAGTCGCGGACGCGCTGAGCGACGGCGGGGCTGAACTCCTTGAACAGTGGCGCCTGGAGATGTGCGCTTCAGGCGGCGACCCCAACGGCGGAGCGGATTGCACTCAGTCCAGCACCGACATGGGTGGGCTCGGCATTGCCATCGTGAGCCCCACCAGCATCGAGCTGGTTCCAGTTGCGGTTTACGACCCGGTGAAAGGGCTTGTAGACAGTGCGGGAGGTGTCCTGACCGCTCTGAACGGTTTCTTGGAGTGGCTGAATTCCGATCTCAGGCTCCCGACATCGCTTCCGACTCCTCCCGCTGCTGATGGTTCGGCGACGGTAATCGGCAACGGCTTCCAGTTTGCGTTCGCGTCGGGAGGTGGCAAGGCCACTGCTATCTCGTACTTGCCTCTGAGTCTGGCTACCGCAGGTGCTAGTGGTGGTCGCAGTGCCTATGCGTTCGCCTTGGTGGGCATCGCGAATGCCTGGACCACCGATGAGATTCCGTTGACCCTTCTTGGTGTGAACACCGGGCTCAAGATCCCCGCCATCCAATCCGTCGGCTGCTACGGCGGACTGACAGCGGCCTACGCCGAGAACGTCGGTGCGTGTGCAAATGTGTTGGGCACCTTCGACTTCAAGCTCGATCAGCTGCAGAGCATTCCGCAGGTGCAGTTCGCGTTGACCGATCCGTCGTCGGTGCTCTTCGACACCACCAACGTGCTGGGCGAGGTCATCACCGACATCTTCGCCGGGCAGACCCCGTCACTCAGCCAGGACTTCATCCGCCTGTCGCTCGGCGGTGATTCCCTCCTGGCCCTGACGAGTGACTACGGATTGTCGGCGCCGGTCACGGTGAACTGGCTCGGATCGACCATCACGATCTTCCCGACAACCACGATCAACGGTTCCGTCCGCCCCAACGGCCTGGCATTGCCGACGATCGCCCTCGGGGATCTCGACACCGACCAGATCATCCCGATCATTTCGATTCCGCAGAGCACGTTCCCGTTCGGTCTGCAGCCGCTGGGGCCGTACACGACCGGTTCGACGTCCGCGTCGTCGCTCGTCTCGACGCGCGCCCTGACGTCGACGTCCACGACCCCGAGTGCCGGCCTGCTGCGGTCCGCGGCGATCTCGGAGACCGACGACGATGACACGGAAAGCGATTCGGCCACAACCACAACCACCTCACCGTCGACCACCTCATCGTCGGCGACGGCGACATCGGGCTCTACGGCGAGCTCGTCGAGCTCGTCAAGCTCGAGCAGCAAGACGTCGACCTCGACGAGCCGCTCGACAGCCGCAACCCCGTCGACCGGGTCGACCGACGACACCGATCAATCCGATGACTCCGACGACGATGACACGTCGAGCTCCAACGGCTCGACCCCGACGGTGACCGGCGCCAACTGACGGTTCCCCGGGTTCTACAGAACGCGCGGCACAACCCGCCGCACACCGCCCCGCGATCGAATTCCGACGCGGGGCGGTTTGCGCGGCCGAGTCGTCGCCTTCGTTGGTTACAGTGGATGGGGCATCAGTAGTCACATGGATGCCGACAAGGAGACGCCGATCCCCATGGCCATCGACCCGAACAAGAGCAAAGCCGTCAGCCAGGTGGTGCGGCAGCATCCGGTGATGAGTGCGGTCGCGGTGTCGCCGGCCATCGCGATCTTCGCGGTGCTGTGGGTCCTCGGAGCCGAATGGCTCGCCATCATCTTCGCGATCGCGGCGATCGGGGGCGGCTACTACATGCTGACGCGGCAGAAGTAGCGGATGTCGTCCACGCGCGTCGACAGCTGGATCTGGGCAATCAGACTCACCAAGACCCGATCGGCGGCCGGCGCCGCCTGCCGCGGCGGACATGTCCGGGTTAATGGCGTCACCGCGAAACCCGCGCAACACGTGGCCGTCGGCGACCGCGTCGAGGTCCGCCTCAACGGCCGCGACCGCATCGTCGAGGTCACCAAACTCCTCAGCAAACGCGTCTCCGCCCAGCTGGCCGGCGAGTGCTACATCGACCACTCGCCGCCACCCCCGTCTCGGGAGATCATCGCCAGTCAACCCCGACGCGACCGCGGCGCCGGCCGGCCCACCAAACGGGAGCGTCGCGAACTCGACAGGTTCCGGAGTGGGCCGGCGCTCCTCGCGTTCACCGCCGTCATCGCCATCCTGATCTCCGGATGCTCGTCGAATTCCGGCGACGACTCGCCCACCACTCGCAACACTCCCGTGGCACCGGGTGCGGCCGGGGCCGGCCCGTTCTTCGGTGCCTGCGGCAACGTCACCACCGAAGAGGTCAACCGCATCACCGGATTCGGGAATCTGGCCCTCGTCGTGAACAACCCGTCGGCCTGCGAATGGAGTTCCGGACCCAGCCCGACCGGCCCCGTCGCCTCCTTCAACTGGTATCGCGGGTCGCCGATCGGCCGGGAACGGGCCACCGAACAACTCTCCCGGGACAGCACCGAAGACATCGACATCAACGGGCACAAGGGTTTCATCGCCTCCGATGCCGGGATCTGCGAGATCGGGATCCAGTTTGACGCCGACTTCTTCGAGTGGTCGGTCAGCGCCGGTGTCACGCGCTCCACCACCACCGCGACGCCGACGCCCGATTCCGACGCGGTGTGCAACGCGGCACGCGAACTGTCGACGATGTCGATCGAGCGTGCGCAATGACCGGCCGCACCGATTCCCGCACCCAGTGCAGTCGTCGTCGTCGCACCGCCGTGGTGATCGTCCTTGCCGCACTGATCGTCGGCCTGCTCGCGTCGTGTACCCGCAGCGTCGACGGCCAGGCACTGTCGGTGGAGGAGGCACGCTCGTCCGCACAGCAGTCGGGCAATGTCGACACCGACCAATTCGATCAACTCACCCTGGAATGTCAGGTGCTGTCCACCGACCAGGTCGCCAAGGCTGTCGGCGGAAGTGCGGCCGAGGCCATCTTCTTCGGCGCCAACTGCCGATGGTTCGTCGCCGGAGCGGTCACCGCGTACGTCACCTTCAACTGGTTCGAGTGGGGAAACCTCAACGTGGAGAAGGACACCGACAAACAACTCGGCTACACCACCGAGAACATCAAGATCGCCAGCCAGACCGCCTTCACCGCGAGAGACCCCAAACGGCCCGCGGTGTGCGGGGTGACCACCAAGGCGCCGAGTCGTGGCATCTATACCTTCTGGGTCGAGCCCGTCGGTTCCGGCGCCTTCGACGATCCGTGCACCGCGCCGACAAAGCTGATGGAATTGCTGCTCAACGGCGGTCAATGAGGCCGCCACCCCGGTCAGACCGGCAGCGAGGAGAGCGTCATGGCCAGAACACTCCGGACGGCGATGGCCGTCGTCGTCGGCACCGTGATCGCCACCGCAGCAACGGGTCTGACGACAGTGACACCAGATCTGGCGACGGTGGCACGAGCGGACACACCGCAATGCCCCACGGTCTCCACGACAGCCGTCATCGACAGCCCGGGACTCGACGGCTGGGCCGAGAATCTCGTCGTGACCGACGACGGTTCGCTGTGGGTGTCACGATCGTTCCGCAACGTCGTCGAACGGTATGACGCGTCGGGTCGGCGGACGGCGTCGGTGTCGCTGAATGCCCCGGGCTCCGTCCGGCAGGGTCAAGACGGCCAACTCTATGTCGCCGCCGGTGATTCGCCGACCGGCATGCTCCCCGGTGCGCCCCGCACCGGGACCGTGGTCCGATACGATCCCCGTGCGCCGCAACCGGTTCCGCAGGTCTTCGCGCGCGGACTCGGGATGCCCAACGGGCTGGCCGTCGGCGCGGACGGAGCGGTGTACGTCGCCGACGGCGCACTCGGCCTGCTGCGGCTGCGTCCCGACGGGCAAGTGGACGAGGCGTGGTCGCGCACCGCACCGCAGAATCTGTCACCGTCGACAACGGTCAACGGATCCGGGATCAACGGCGTGACCTTTCTCGGCGACGATCTCTACGTGACCATGACGGTCAGCGCCACCGGCCGCGTGCTCCGGGTGCCCGTCGACGATCCGGCCGCCACCGTCACGGCGGCCGATCTCACCGCACCGGCACCGGGATTCCTCGACGACCTCGTCGCGATCGACGACTCGACGCTGGCCGTCGCATCGACCACCGGACAGGTTCACCTGGTGAATATCGATACGGGACAAGCGTGTTCGATCACCGTCGGCGTACCCGTCACAGCTCTTGCCACCGACCCGGCACACCCCGGAACCCTTCTGGCCGCGAGCGAGACCGGTCAGATCATCCGGCTCAGTCCGCGTTCGGGCGGCGCGTGACCGACACCGACGCCGCGACCTGCAGATCGTCCGGTGCCGCGTCGCCGGACGGCGTCATCAACCACATCAGTAGCTGATCGGGTTCGCGCACCCGGCGCACGGTGATCGGGGTGCCGGGCACGATCGGTCGCAGGTACTCCACGATCAGGCGGTGCGGGCCGTCGATCAGGTCGCCGTGATCGAGCAACTCGTCCTCGACGGCGGCGAGGTAGGCCGCATTGTTCAGGTGTTTGAACGGATCGAAATCGGTGCTGCGCAACACGTGGACGCGATCGGGCAGTTCCAGCACCTCGGGGTTGGGGGCCTTCTCCGGATTCATGGACTTCCACCGCAGCCGATGCTCGTCGGTCATCGCGGACAGCATCTCGAAGGCGTTGTCGGTCAACCGGGACGGCATGCCCTGGTCGTTGACGTTGATCCAGAACGCCTCGGTCTCGATCAGCCCGGGCTCACGCGCGTCCGGGTTGAAGCGGTTGGTCTCGTGGTCGGCGGTGAGCCGGACCCGCATGTTGGTCCACCGCGTCGACAGGGCGCCGCACCAGCGCTGCGCGCTGACCGCGGCCGGCCAGGAGAACGGGCGGATGACGTCGATGATGGTGCGGCGCACGATCCAGAACGGGTCGGTGTCGCCGAAGTCGGTGGCCTCGATGTTGTCGTTGGCGACGTCCTGCAGGTAGCGGGCCACCGCGTCGAGTCGTACCCGCATGTCCTGATCGACGTCGCCGGTACGTACCCGGTAGTCGACCTCGAAGTACCGGGCACCGTCCTTGCGGTCGGAGAGGGGGGCCAGAATGTCCGGTTCCGAAACGGTGCTCACTCCACTCCTCGTGGCTCGCCTGTTGTGTGAGACTTAAGATACAGTCACTGGAAAAACTAGAACGCGTTCTAGGTCAAAACGAGAACATGTTCTAGTCGACTTGAGGCAAGGAAACCGCAGATGGCGCATGTGATCACTCGACCGTGTTGCAACGATGCATCGTGCGTGAGTGTGTGTCCGGTGAACTGCATTCACCCGACGCCGGACGAGCCGGAGTTCTTCACCGCCGAGATGCTCTTCATCGATCCCGAGACCTGCATCGACTGCGGGGCGTGCATCGACGAATGTCCGGTCGAGGCGATCATCCCGGACGATCAGCTCTCCGAACGCGACGAGCCGTACCTGCAGATCAACGCCGACTACTACAACGATCACGACGTCGAGGGCGGGCTGGTACCGCCCAAGAAGTCGCCGCAACTACCCGACAAGCCACTGCACGTGGCGATCGTCGGCGCCGGCCCGGCCGCCTTCTACGCCGCCGAGGAACTCGTCCGCAAACAGCAGGTCAGCGTCGACATGTTCGACCGCCTACCCACGCCGTACGGTCTGGTCCGCGCGGGTGTCGCACCCGATCACGCGGCCACCAAGGGCGTCGAGGCGGGATTCGCCGCCGTCGCCGCCAAGAAGAACTTCAGCTACTTCCTCAACGTCGAGGTCGGCAAACACATCACCCAGGACGAACTCGCCGAGCGCTATCACGCGGTCATCTACGCGGTCGGCGCGCCGACCGACAAGCGGCTCGGCGTCGAGGGGGAGGACCTGCCGAACTCGTTGCCCGCCACCGAGTTCGTGGCCTGGTACAACGGGCACCCCGACTACGTGAACCTGTCCGTCGACCTGTCGGCGGAGCGCGCGGTCGTCGTCGGCAACGGCAACGTCGCCCTGGACGTGGCGCGGATTCTCGTCAGCGATCCCGACGAACTCGCCGGCACCGACATCGCCGACCACGCGCTGGCCGCGTTGCGGGACTCGAAGATCACCGAGGTCGTGGTGTTGGCCCGCCGCGGTGTCGCGCAGGCCGCCTACACCAACAGCGAGTTCCTCGCCCTCGGCGATGTGGACGGCGTCGACGTCGTCATCGATCCCGACGAACTCGTCCTCGACCCGGCCACCGAGTCCGCCTACGACGACGGCACCCTGGATTCGACGATCACCACCAAGATCCGGCTGGCCCGTGAGTTCGCCGAACGTCCGGCCACCCCCGGCAACCGGCGCATCGTGTTCCGCTTCCTCGCCTCGCCGGTGGCGATCACCGGTGGCAACGGTGTCGAGACCCTGACCTGTGTACGCAACACCTATGCCGACGCGACCGGGCCGAGTGCCGCGGTCACGCCGACCGGCGAGACGTTCGACATCGACGCCGGGTTGGTCCTGCGGGCCATCGGATATCGTGGCGTACCGGTCACCGACCTGCCGTTCGACGAGGGGCACGGGGTGGTCCCCAATTCCGCGGGCCGGGTGCAGGCCGCCGCCGACGGCGACGTCATCAGCGGGTTGTACGTCGCCGGCTGGATCAAGCGCGGTGCCACCGGCGGTATCGGGCGCAACCGTCTGTGCGGTCAGGAAACGGCCGAGTCGGTGATCGCCGACTTCGTGGCCGGAACCCTGCCGGAGCCGACCATCTCCCGCGAGGGCGTCGCCGACCTGGTGGCCGACCGCGGTGCACACCGCATCGATCTCGACGGGTGGAAGCGCATCGACCAGGCAGAACGCACCGCCGGTAAGACCGGAGGCCGTCGACGTGTGAAGCTTGTGGATATCACTGCGCTGGAAGCAGCGGCGCAGTCCGAACCGGCCTGACGGCTCGAGAGAAACGGGGACCAGATCAGTGCGCGTCGCATTGTTGTCGTATCGCAGCAAGCCGCATTGCGGGGGCCAGGGAGTGTACGTCCGGCATCTGAGCCGTGAACTCGCGCTTCTCGGGCACGAGGTGGAGATCTTCTCCGGGCAGCCCTATCCCGAACTGGATCAGGTGGCGATCGACGCGGGCGTGACCCTCACCAAGGTGCCCAGCCTCGGCCTGTACGACGAGCCGGACCCGTTCCGGACGCCGCGACCCGGCGAGTACCGCGACTGGATCGACGCCCTCGAGGTCTCCTCGATGTGGACGGCCAGCTTCGGCGAGCCGCTCACCTTCTCCCTGCGGGTGGCGCGACTGCTCGCCGACCGCCGCGACGACTTCGACATCGTCCACGACAACCAGTGCCTCGGGTACGGGCTGTTGCAGATCCAGAAGGCCGGCTTCCCGCTGATCGCGACGATCCATCACCCCATCACCCGCGACCGCACCCTCGCGGTCAAGGCGGCCAAGGGCTGGCGCAAGATCACCGCGTGGCGGTGGCATTCGTTCCTGCGGATGCAGGGCCGGGTGTCGCGTCGGATTCCGGAGTTGCTGACCGTCTCACGCAGCAGCGAGGTCGACATCCGCAAGGCGTTCGACATCCCGTCCGGCCGCATCACCACCATCCCGCTGGGCGTCGACACCGAGGTGTTCCGTCCCGGCGCGGCCCGCGAGCCGGGCCGAATCGTGTGCGTGGCCAGCGCCGACGCCCCACTCAAGGGCGTGTCCTATCTGTTGGAGGCCGTCGCGAAGCTGGCCGCCGAACGGGACGTGAAGCTCACCCTGGTCTCCAAGCTGGACCCGAACGGTCCGTCGGCACGACTCATCGACGAACTCGCGATCGGTGATCGCGTCGAACTGGTCTCGGGACTCTCCGATGAGGAGATGGCGCATCTGATGGCGTCGGCGGAGGTGGCCGTGGTGCCGTCGCTGTACGAAGGGTTCTCGTTGCCGGCCGTCGAGGCGATGGGCTGTGGCACCCCGCTGGTGGCCACCCGCGCCGGGGCGATCCCCGAGGTCGTCGGCACCGACGGCACCGCGGCGCGGCTGGTCCGGCCCCGCGACTCCGGGGCATTGGCGCAGGCCATCGCGACGTTACTCGACGACGCCGACCTGCGTGCCCGGATGGGTGCGGCCGGGCGCGCCCGCGTGGAGGAACGCTACAGCTGGGCGGCCGTCGCCGCCCAGACCGCCGAGCATTACCGCACGGTCCTCGATCGTGTGGCACGAGAGAAGGCGTCCGGGCAGACAACGACATCCGGGCAGGGAACGACAGAGGAGACGAGTGCGTGCTGACAGTTGACTTCGACCGGCTGGGTGTGGGTCCGCAGACCAAGGCGATCGACATCGGGGCGGGACAAGGCAGGCATTCGTTCGAGATGTTCCGGCGCGGAGCCGACGTCATCGCCTTCGACATGTCCGAGTCGGATATGTCCGACGTCGGCGAGATGTTCGACGCCATGATGGCCGAGGGACACGTGCCCGCCGAGGCGAAGGCGCGTGCCGAGGTCGGCGATGCGCTGCGGCTGCCGTACGCCGACAACACATTCGACGTCGTGCTGATGTCGGAGATCCTCGAGCACATCCCGTCCGACGAGGCGGCCATCGCCGAGATGGTGCGGGTGCTGCGTCCGGGTGGGCTGGCCGCGGTCACAGTGCCGCGGTACTGGCCGGAGAAGGTGTGCTGGGCGCTCTCGGATGAGTACCACGAGGTCGAGGGCGGCCACGTCCGCATCTACAAGGCCTCCGAACTCGCCGGCAAGCTGACCGCCGCCGGCCTCGAGGTCACCGGCACCGACCACGCGCACGCCCTGCACGCCCCGTACTGGTGGCTCAAGTGCGCCGTCGGCGTCGAGAACGACAACAACCTGCTGGTCAAGGGCTATCACCAGCTGCTGGTGTGGGACATGATGAGCAAGCCGTGGCTGACCCGGGTGGGTGAGCAGGTCCTCAATCCCGTCATCGGCAAGTCCGTCGCCCTGTATCTGCGCAAGCCGGAATGAGGCGCATACCTGCCATCGCAGGTGTGCTGACCGCCGAGCAGGTCGTCGCGACCGGCGCCGCCATCGTCGGCATGCAGGAGGATTCGGGGGCGTTGCCGTGGTTTCCCGGCGGCAAGACCGACCCGTGGGATCACATCGAATCGGCGATGGCGCTGACGGTGACCGGGTTCCACGCCGAGGCCGAGGCCGCCTACGACTGGTCGCGGCGACATCAGCGCCCCGACGGGTCGTGGCCGATCACCACGGTCTGCGGAGAGGTCACCGACCCGGGCATCGACTCCAACTTCTGCGCCTACATCGCGGTCGGGGTGTGGCATCACCACGTCATCACCGGTGACGACGCCTTCCTGGAACGCATGTGGCCGACGGTGTGGTCGGCGATCAACCTGGTGTGCAAGTTCCAGCGGCCCGACGGCGCGTTCCGATGGGGTGGCGATCACCGCACCCACGCGATGTTCGACGAGGCGCTCCTCACCGGCAACGCCAGCATCTATCAGTCCCTCGACGCGGCGATCCGCATCGCCGCCGCGGTCGGGCAACCCGACGCGGAGTGGGTGGCCGCCTTCGACAAACTCGGTGACGCGTTCCGCAACCGCATCGACGTCTTCGAGGACCCGTCGGAGCACTCGATGGACTGGTACTACCCGGTGCTCGGCGGCGCGATCCGCGGGCAGGCCGGCCAGGAGCTGATCGCCCGACGGTGGGAGGAGTTCGTCGTCGACGGCCAGGGCTGCCGCTGCGTCGATCACCGGCCGTGGGTCACCGGAGCGGAAACCTCCGAACTCGCGCTCGCCCTCGACGCGCTCGGTGACACCGGCGACGCCATCGAGTTGATCGCGTCGATCCAGCATCTGCGTGACCCCGACGGCTCGTACTGGACGGGTCTGGTCTACGCCGACGGCAAACGGTGGCCGGTGGAGAAGAGTTGTTGGACGTCGGCCGCGGTGGTCCTCGCCGCCGATGCGGTGAGCCGATGCTCGGCGGCCAACGGCATCTTCCGCGACGTCGGTGATCGGCTGCCCGCGCGGCGCTGATTGCTCTTAATGAATGCGCTCTCGCCGCCGACCCCGCACGACGACGAGAGCGCATCCCCCGACACTCCACCCGATGGCCCGATCGCTACCGGGGAGTGACTCAAGTCAACGTCACCGGCGGATGCCCGTGCCAATCCGGATCCGGAAAACTGGACATAGTCGCAGCTAGACTGTCCGGACGAGTTTTCCGGACCGGAAAAAAGTCTCGTCTGATGTGGAGTACATGATCCACTCCGACTTGTCCCGGCGGAACCGGGTTCGTACATTCGTGACCAGAAGCGCGGTCGGGGGTTGCCGCGACGGGGAGGATTCATGACGACGCGCCGAGCGGATGCGCCTGCGGCCGATGCGCCCGCACGGTTCGGTGCGCATCTGCTCGCGTTGTTCGCCTCGGCCGGATCCCCGACCCTCGCGTCGACCGTCAGCGGTGCGGCGCGGCTGTCGCCGGGACGTGCCGAGGTGACGGTGCAACGCCTGTCCGACTGGCGTCGCGGACGCCACCTGCCGGCCAGTTTCGAAACCCTCGAGCCCGTCCTCGCCTGGCTGATCCTGCAGGCGCAGTCGAAGGGTGCCGACGCCCCGGGGCTGGCCGAGTGGCAGCGGTGGTGGTCGGCCGCGCGCAGCACCCGCGCCACCGACCGGACGCCCCAACCGGCGCCCGACATCCCGACCCCGGTGTTGCCCTATCGCGGTCTGGACGTCATGACCGCGGCCGACTCGGCGGTCTTCTTCGGACGTGAACGGGTACTCGACGAACTCGTCGGACTCGTCGACGCGGCCGCCGCCCACGCCGACCGGACGCCTGCGGTGGTCATCGTCACCGGGGTGTCCGGGGCGGGGAAATCGTCGTTGCTGCGCGCCGGCATCGCGCGGATCGCCGCGCGGCCCGAACACCGATGGTCGGTGCGGGTTCGCCTGGCGATCGCCCTCACCGACGAGGCCGACGAGACCGGGCGCTCCGACGCCGGTGCGGGCACCCCGGACGGCGAGGAGCCCGATACCGGGCACGCGGACGCGGATCGTCTGACGATCCACGTCGTCGACCAGATCGAACAGGTCCTCGTCGGCGAGTCCCGGCACAGCACGCGGGTGCAGCGACTCATCGACGCGCTCACCGAGCTGGCGTCGACACCGGGGCACGTGGTCGTCGTGGGTGCGCGTGCCGACATGTACGAACGGTGCTCGACGATCGAACCACTCGCCACGGCGTGGCAACGGCGATCCATCGTGGTGCCGCCGCTGACCGACAAGGAACTCGAAGAGGTCATCGCCGGACCGGCCCGACTGTCCGGGATCCGCGTCGACAAGGGACTCGCGCCGACGATCCTGTCCGACCTCCGTGGCCTCGGCGGGCTCGGCGGTCAGCGCGGGCCCGTCGAGGACCGGGCCGGGCAATTACCGCTGGTCGCGCACGTGCTCGCGGAGATGTGGTCCGCGCGTGGCGGCGGCATGCTGACCGTCGCCGGCTATCACGCCGCCGGTGGGGTCGCCTCGGCGATCTCCGACACCGCGGAGAAGACGTGGCAGGCCTTCGACCCCGCACAACAGCGGATCGCCGAACGATTGCTGCGATCGCTGATCCACATCTCCGACGGTGTCACCGCCCGCCGTCCCCGCACGCTGGCCGAACTGACCGCGGGGGAGACCGACCGCGCGGCCACCGTCGCAGTCATCGAGGCGCTCGCCGAGTCACGACTGATCACCGTCTCCGACCAGCAGGTGCAGATCATCCACGACGTGGTGCTCACCGCGTGGCCACGGCTCGACGACCTCATCGAACGCACCCGGGAGATCGCGCCGGTCCTCGAGCGCGTCGACGCCGACGCGGCCGAATGGGACCGGCAGGGCCGTGAGACGTCGTTGCTCTACAACCCGAACCGCTATGCGTGGGCGTCGCCGGTGCTCGACGACCCGATCGCCCCGACGCTCACCCGCGACTACCTCGCGGCATCGCGACGCAATATCGACAGCCAGCGTCGACGCCGGCGGTGGGGTATCGCCGCGGTGGCCCTGCTGGCCGTGATCTCGGTGGTCGCGGCGATTATCGCGATCGTCTCCAACGCCGCCCTGGCCCGGGAGAGCAACGACGCGAAGTTCTCGGCATTGCTGTCGACGGCCGCGCGTCTCGCACAGACCGACCCGGGTCTGGCCGCGCACCTCGCGGTCGGGGCGTGGCGGATCCGGCCCGACGATCCGCTCGCGCAGATGCGGGTGCTGCAGACCCAGCAGTTGCCGCTGCCCTCGCCCGCGCAGGCCGCGCATGCCGGATCGATCTACGACATGATGGCCAATCCGTCGAAATCGTTGCTGGCCACGGCGAGCTACGACAAGACGGTCCGGCTGTGGGCGGCCGGCGATCCGAGCCGGATCAGCGCCGCATCACCGCCGATGGGCGGGTACAGCTCCTTCGTCACCTCGGTGGACTTCGCGCCCCAGGGTGATCGGCTCGCCTCCGCCGACGGTGACGGTCACATCACCGTGTGGGACATCGGCGACGTCGCGCGGCCGCGTCGGATCTCGGAGCTGGATTCGCCGTTCGGGTCGGGGACGTCCTACATCCTGCGATACAACCGGGCCGGCACGCTGCTCGCCACCACCCACGACAACGGGGTGGTGACCCTGTGGGACACCACCGCTCCCGGCGGGTATCGCGCGATCTCCGCGGTCCGCGGTTTCGACGGCCCGGTCCGGACGGTCGCGATCAGTGATGTCGCACCGATCATGGTCGTCGGGTCCGACGACGGCACCATCGGCGTCGTCGACATCAGCAACCCGAGCACCCCGGAGCTGATCGCACGGATCCGCGACGGGGTGGACAGCGGATGGCATTCGGTGGCGGTGTCTCCCGACGGTCGGCTCGTGGCCGCCGGGCGCGACGACGGTGAGGTGGCGATCTGGAGCATCGCCAACCCGCGCGCGCCGGCCGAATTGCGTCGGGTGCGTGCCCACGATGCCGCGATCTGGTCGGTGAGCTTCGCCGACGACGGACGATCACTGGTGTCGGCGGGCCTCGACGGTACCGCCAAACGCTGGGACGTCAGCACCGACGGCAACGCCGGATCGCCCAATCTGCTCACCGCCCTCGGCGTTCCGATGCGCACCACCGGCGGGGCGTTCTTCACCGCGCTGGAATTACGCCCGCACGTCGTGCTCACCGCGGGCGGTGCGGGAACCGTGCAGTCGTGGGACATCCCGTCCTCACCCACTCCTGCTCATACCCTGCCGATCACGCGGACCTCGGTCAGCGCCGACGGAAAGATCCTGGCCACCAGCGGCGCCGACCAGAAGGTGTTGCTCTGGGATCTGAGCACCGGCACCCCCACCGAACTGTCCCAGATCCGGCGACCACTGCGTCCCAGCGGCGGGTACGTCGCGGCCTTCAACCGGACCGGCACCGTCCTGGCGACCGCATTCACCAATGGTGGCGAGGTCGAGTTGTACGACATCTCCGACCCGCGAAGTCCGCAGCAGACCGCGACCCTGCGCCTGGACACCAGACACGCCTTCCCCCTGGCGTTCTCGCCGTCGACGGGCATGTTGGTGAACGGCAGCGATGACAACTCCCTGCAGCTGTGGGATGTGTCGAATCCGCGGGCACCCACCGAGATCGGGCCCCCCGTCGCCGCGGCGGAGGGCTTCGTCGAGGATGTCGACTTCAGTCCGGACGGTTCGAGTCTCGCCGTCGCCGACGCCCGCCACCGCATCACGCGCTGGGACGTCAGCGACCCCGACAATCCGACGGAGGTGCAGGTGGTCACGTCGCCGCAGGGTGCGGTGAACGCGGTCGAGTTCAGTCCGGACGGCAAATACCTGTACGCCGGTGACGACGATCAGAAGATCTCGGTCATCGACGTCGGATCGAGTTCGATGGCGCGGGTGTCGGTGCCGGCGGGCGTACGGGTGAGTTCGCTGTCGATCGCGAGTGACGGCAAGACCCTCGTCGTCGGCGGCACCCAGACCATCCAGCTGTGGAACATCAGCGATCCGGTCGCGCCGACGCCGATCGCGCCCGATGAGTCGATCACCTCGGAATCGGTCTATGTGCGTGAGCCGACGATCGACCCGCAGAACACCATCTACGCCGGTGGCAGCTCCGACCTGCAGTGGTGGACGATCGACGTGGAGGCCGTCGCCGACCGCGTGTGTACCGCCGAGGGCGGCATCGACCGGCAGACATGGGATGCCTTCGCCGAGGGCGTCGACTACGTCGACGTGTGTCCCGGCAGCTGACGGGGCTCGATCGCGGAAAACTGCAACAGGTTCTAGACAGGTGTCCAGGAGGCTGTCTATTCTGAGCGCATGGAATTCGGGATCGTTCAGTTCACCAGTGACCGCGGACTCGCGCCGCAGGTCCTCGCCCCACTGATCGAGGAGGCCGGCTTCGCGTCGTACTTCGTGCCCGAGCACGGGCACATCCCGACCCGTCGAGACGCCGCGCATCCCCGGACCGGCGATGCGACGCTGCCCGACGACCGCTACATGCGCACCCTCGACCCGTGGACGACGCTGGCGGCCGCTGCCGCGGTGACCGAACGCATCCGGCTGGCCACCGCGGTCGCGCTGCCGGTGCAATCCGACCCGATCACCCTGGCCAAGACGCTCGCCACCCTCGACCACATCTCCGGCGGCCGGGTCACCCTCGGCGTCGGATTCGGTTGGAACCTCGACGAATTGGCCGATCACCACGTGCCGCCGAAGCGGCGCCGCACGATGCTGCGCGAGTACCTCGAGGCGATGCGCGCCCTGTGGACCGACGAGGAGGCCGAATACCACGGCGAGTTCGTCGATTTCGGCCCCAGTTGGGCATGGCCGAAGCCGCAGGCGCACATACCGACCCTGGTGGGAGCGGCGGGCAACGAGAAGAACTTCACGTGGATCGCCCGCAGTGCCGACGGCTGGATCACCACCCCCGGCGAGGCCGACATCGAAGGCTCGGTGGCACTGCTGCAACAGATCTGGTCCGACGCCGGCCGTGACGGCGACCCCGAGATCGTGGTCCTCGACTTCAAACCAGTGCCCGAGAAACTGGAGAAGTGGCGCGAGATCGGAGTCACCACAGTGCTTTACGGACTGCCCGACGACACCGTCGAACGCGCGACCGGCTACCTCGCCAAGCTGGCCGGAAAACTGGGATTGGCTCCGGCTCCAGTGTGACCGTCCCCGCCGCGCTGGTACATCCCACCCGTCGTCCCCGCCCGCCGTCCCCATCCGCCGGTCGAGGTGTGAGGAGCGCAAGCGACGAGCCTCGAGACCAGTTGCACCGGCGCTGGTTTCGTCCCGCCGGCCGCACCCACCCGCCGGTCGAGGTGCGAGGAGCGCTAGCGACGAGCCTCGAGACCCGTTGTACCGGTGCTGGTTCCGTCCCACCGGCCGTGCCCGCCCGCCGGTCGAGGTGTGAGGAGCGCTAGCGACGAGCCTCGAGACCTGGTGTGGTGCAGCTGGTTCCGTCCCAAGGGCGGTGCTCACCCGCCGGTCGAGGCGCGAGGAGCGCTAGCGACGAGCCTCGAGACCTCTTATGGTGCAGCTGGTTCCGTCCCACCCGTCGTCCCAACCCGCCGGTCGAGGCGCGAGGAGCGCTAGCGACGAGCCTCGAGATCCGTTGCACCGGTGCTGGTTCCGTCCCACCGGCCGTTGCCGCCCGCCGGTCGAGGCGCGAGGGGCTAGCGACGAGCCTCGAGACCTGGTGTGGTGCAGCTGGTTCCGTTCCAAGGGCGGTGCCCACCCGCCGGTCGAGGTGTGAGGAGCGCTAGCGACGAGCCTCGAGACCCGTTGTGGTGCAGCTGGTTCCGTCCCAGCATCGTCCTGCGGTGGTCTCGACACGGGCACTCGTTTCGACGGGGCTCAACGCAAGGCTAGCGCTCGCACCCGTCTCGACCGACGGGGTGGCTGCGCCCGGCGCGAACGACGGGGTGGCTGCGCCCGGCGCGAACGGCGGGGTGGCTGCGCCCGGCGCGAACGGCGGGGTGGCTGCGCCCGGCGCGAACGACGGGGTGGCTGCACCCGGCGCGAACGGCGGGGTGGCTGCGCCCGGCGCGATCGGCGGGGTGGCTGCGCCCGGCTCGACCCGGCGCGACCGGCGGGGTGGCTGCACCCGGCTCGACCGACGGGGTGGCCGCACCCGGCCCGACCAGCGGGCGGGAGGCACGTACCCAACTCGACTGGCGGGATGGCTGGACTCACAACTCCGGCGCGACCCGCAGGCCGGGCATGACGAACCGGTCGATCTGGCGCCGCACCGATACGGGGTCGTCGGCGTCGACGGTGGCGCCGGGGGCGGTGCCGATGCTGATCAGGATGCGGGCGACCCATTCGGAGACCTCGTCGGGATCGTGGGCGGCGTGCACCTCTCCTCGTTCGATGGCGGCCTCCACGAACGGTTTCCAGAACAGGGCGAGGTCGGGAACGAGGGCGGTCACACCCGCTCCGGCGCAGGCGGCGAACTCGTCCGGCTCGTCGGTGCGCAGGCGCAGCAGCAGTGTCCCCGGGTCGTCGTAGGCGCCGCGCCCGATGCGGACCCCGGCGGTGAGTTGTTCGGCGAAGGTGCCCAGTTCGTCGAGTTCGGATCGTGCGTCGGTCCAGAATGATTCGGTGAGCCGGACGATCGCGGCGCCCACCATCGCCTGCTTGTCCGGAAAGTGGCGGTACAGCCACGCCCGTGACACTCCGGCAAGGTCGGCGACCTGCTGCACCGTTGTCGCCCGGATTCCGCGTTCGGCGAGCAGTTTCTCTGTCGCGTCGAGAAGTCGATCGGTGACGGAGGTCGTCGGGGCGGGGGTCATGCACCCGACTTTAGGGCATGCCCCAGTAGACAGTTCTGTGAAACTGTGTACTTCACCCACTCCGGTGCGGTAGACAGATCTGAAGATCTGTCAACAACCCTAGGGGGTCCCATGCGCGTTGCCACCCCGCGCACTGCCATCATCGGCGCCGGAATCAGCGGACTGACCGCTGGAAAGATGCTGTCGGACTACGGCGTCGACTACACCTGCTTCGAATCATCCGATCGGATCGGCGGGAACTGGGCATTCGGTAATCCCAACGGTCACTCTAGTGCCTACCGATCGCTGCACATCGACACGTCCAAACATCAACTCTCCTTCCGGGATTTCCCGATGCCCGCGGACTATCCGGACTTCCCACACCACACCCAGATCAAGCGGTACCTCGATGACTACGCCGACGCATTCGGATTGCTCGACAACATCGAATTCGAGAACGGGATCACCCACGCGCAGCGGCTCGACGGAGGTGGGTGGGAACTCCAGACGCAGAGCGGGACGACCCGCCGATTCGATCTGCTCGTCGTGGCGAACGGTCACCACTGGGATCCGCGCTACCCCGACTTCCCCGGCGAGTTCGCCGGGACCACCATGCACGCCCATCACTACATCGATCCGCGGACCCCGCATGACTTCTCCGGCAAGCGGATTCTGGTCGTCGGCCTGGGTAACAGCGCCGCCGACATCGCGGTGGAGTTGTCGTCGAAGGCGCTGGACAACGAGTTGACCTTGTCCACGCGTTCGGGTGCATGGATCGTACCCAAGTACTTTGCCGGGCAGCCGGCGGACAAGTACTACCACATGAGTCCGCACATCCCGTCGTCGTGGCAACGCAAGTTCATGCAGGTGATGCAGCCACTGACCGCCGGGCGTCCCGAGGACTACGGCTTGCCGACGCCGAACCACAAGTTCTTCGAGGCGCATCCCACACAGTCGGTCGAGCTGCCGCTCCGACTCGGTTCCGGCGACATCACCGCCAAGCCCAATATCGATCGATTCGACGGCGACACAGTGTATTTCGAGGACGGGTCATCGGGCGACTTCGACATCATCATCTATGCCACCGGATACAACATCACCTTTCCGTTCTTCGATCGGGACTTCCTGAGCGCCCCGGACAACCGCATCGACCTGTACAAGCGAATGTTCGCCCCGGGAATCGACGATGCGGTCTTCATCGGCTTCGCTCAGGCCACACCGACGCTGTTTCCGTTCGTGGAGTGTCAGACCCGACTGCTCGGGGCGTACGCGGTCGGGCAGTACCGCCTGCCACCCGAGGACGAGATGCGGCGGGTGATCGACGACGACACGCGCTTCTACACCGGCCACATGCTCGACCGGCCGCGACACACACAGCAACTCGACCACTACCTGTACGAACACAACATGAGGACCAAGGAGATCCCGCAGGGTCGGGAGCGTGCACAACGCCGCGGACCCCAGCACTGGGCGAACGTGGCCGAGAGCGTCACCCGCGACGACGTCCTACAGGAGGCACGATGACGACGATCGACACCCGCCGCGACGTCGATTTCCTTTCGGACGGAACACGATGTGCCGCATGGTTCTTCCCGGCGTCGGAGACTTCGCCGTTCCGCACCGACTCAGGTGTTCCGGTGGTCGTGATGGCCCACGGATTCTGTGGCACCAAGGATTCCGGGCTCGAACCGTACGCCCGGGCGTTGGCCGATGCCGGCCTCGCTGTCTTCGCCTTCGACTACCGGCACTTCGGTCTGTCGGAAGGTCAACCACGCCAACGGGTGTCGATGTCCGGGCAGGTCGCCGACTATCACGCCGCGATCGACGCGGCCGCCACCCAGCCTGGGGTCGACGGCGGACGGGTGGTGCTCTGGGGACTGTCGCAATCCGGCGGACACGTCCTCATCGTCGCCGCCGAACGCGCCCGTCGCGGCGATGACGATGTCGCAGCCGTGATCTCGATGGTGCCGATGGTCAGTGGCGTCGCGGCCGGTGCTCACCACTACCCGCAGGTGGGTGCGGCGTCGATGCTGCGATCCACCGGAGTCGGGATCGCAAGTGCGTTGGGCGCCAAACTCGGTCGTGATCCGGTGATGATGCCGGTGGTCGGCAGGCCGGGGGAGCGGGCCGCACTCACTTCCGGCGGCTACCTCGAGGACTACCAGAGGATCGCCGGACCGTCGTGGCGTAACGAGGTCGACGCCTCCATCGGACTGGAACTCGGCAACTACCGCGCCGACAAGCACGCCGCCGACGTCGCGGCTCCGGTGCTGATGCAGATCGCCGACTTCGACCGTGGCGCACCACCATACGCGGCGGCCAAGGCGGGATTCGCCGCGCGCGCCGAGGTCCGTCACTATCCCTGCGATCATTTCGGTATCTTCGCCGAAGTGGACGACTCCTGGTTCGACGCTGCGGTGACACACCAGATCGGCTTCCTGGAAAGGCATCTCGGATGAGGGCGGCACTGGTCATCGGCGGGGCGTCGGGGATCGGGCGGGCCGCCGCGACGCGCCTGCACGAGGCGGGACATCGGGTGATCGTCGCCGACATCAACGGCGACGCCGCGCAGCTCGCCGCGGAGGAACTCGGCGGCGAGAGCGCCGCCATCCGCCTCGACGTCACCGACGAAGACTCTGTCGCAGCGGGTTTCGAGGGCGTCGGCGATCTCGCCGTGGTGGTGAACTGCGCCGGCCTGTCCATGCCCGGCGCACTCGTCGATCTGGAACTCGACCACTGGCGGACCACCGTCGACGTCTGCCTCACCGGAACCTTCCTGGTGCTCAAACACGCCGGTCGGCACGTCGTCGGCGGCGGCTCGATCATCTGCGTCGCCTCGCTCAACGGCCGCCAACCCGGCGCGGGAATGGGTGCCTACTGCGCGGCGAAGGCCGGGGTCCTGATGCTCGTCGAGGTGGCCGCGCTGGAGTTGGCCGAACGCGGGGTGCGCGTCAACGCCGTTTCCCCGGGGCTGGTGGACACTCCGCTCACCGCCGGAATCGCCTACGTGCCCGGCCTCACCGAGGAGTATCTGGACAACACGCCGCTCGGGCGGGCGGGCACCCCCGACGACATCGCGCAGACCATCGCCTTCCTCGCCTCCGACGCGTCGACGTGGATGACCGGCGCTGCCATCGATCTCAACGGCGGCGCGCACCTCCAGCGCTACCCGGACGTACTCGGCAAGGTGCGGGCGCTGGCGGAAGGTTGACCGAGACCTGCGAGTCCGGCCCGCCGCCGGTCGAGTAGGTCCGAGGGACGAGGGCCGTATCGAGGCCACCTCGGTGAAGCGGGCAGCCCTGCCTCACCGGGACATCCGGGCCACGCTGTCGCGTCAGAGTGCCCTTCTATCCGCGGGGCAGGGGCTCCCCGACGACACCGGAGTCCCGACGCAGCACGCGTAGTGATCCCTCCACCCGCACGTCGGTGAACTGTCCGGTCGCCAAGGCCTGGCAATAGATCTCGTACGGGGGCCGGCCGCCGTCGGCGGGATCGGGGAACACGTCGTGGATCAGCAGGGCCCCACCGACGCGCACCCAGGGTGCCCAGCCGTCGAGGTCGTTCTGTGCGGCCTCCATCGAGTGGCCGCCGTCGATGAAGACGAAGTCGACGGGTTTGCCCCACGCCTGGGCGGCGACGGTCGACGGCGCGAGCATACCGATCACGGTCTGCTCGAGGCCCGCGTCGAACATCGTCCGGCGAAAGCGTGCGGAGGTGTCCAGGGTGCCCGCATGCGGGTCGACGAGCGACTCGTCGTGATACTCCCAGCCCGGCTGGTGCTCCTCGGATCCGCGGTGGTGATCGACGGTGACGATGACCGCGCCGGCGGCTTCGGCGGCCGAACCCAGGAACACCGTCGACTTACCGCAATAGGTGCCGATCTCCACGCCCACCTTCGTCGAATCAGGCTGTGCCAGATACTCTCCAGCGATCTCGAACAACGTCTGGGCCTCGTCGAGCGGCATGAAGCCGGGGGCCTCGTCGGCCACCCGGATGCGATCGGGCGAGGGGGCGGAAATCGGCTGCGGGGCCGACGGTGCGGTCATGGCACCGATCGTAACCGTTCCCTACCGAGCGATTGTTCTCCCCGCGTAGTGTGGCTGCCATGAAAGCTCAGGTACTCACCGCAGAGAACGGCCCGTCAGCTCTCGAACTCACCGACGTCGCCGACCCGACGCCCGCCGATGGCCAGGTGCTCGTCGACATCAAATCGTGCGGGATCTGCTTCCCCGACCTGCTGATGAGCCAGGGCAAGTACCAGCTGCGCGTACCCACCCCGTTTGCCCCGGGCACCGAGGTCGCCGGCGTGGTGCGCAGTGCGCCCGAGGGGTCGTCGGTGAAGGCCGGTGACAAGGTCCTCGTCGCGTCCATCGTGGGAGGGTTCGCCGAACAACTCGTCGCCGCACCCGAGCAACTCCTGCCGCTGCCCGAGGGCCTGAGCTTCGACCAGGGTGCCGCGATGGGCATCAACTACCAGACCGCGCTCTTCGCGCTGAAGGTCCGCGCGCAGACCGCGCCCGGCGAGGTGGTGGGCGTGCTCGGTGCCGCGGGCGGTGTCGGCACCGCGTCGATCATGGTGGCAAAGGCCATGGGCGCCAAGGTGATCGCCATCGTGCACCGCAAGGGTGCCGAGGAGTTGCTGGCCGGCGCCGGCGCCGACGAGATCGTGCAACTCGAGGAGGGCTGGGGTGCCAAGCTCAAGGAGATCGCACCCGAGGGCGTCGACGTGATGATCGATCCGTCCGGCGGCGACGTCTTCGACGAGGCGCTGCGCCAGGTCGCCCCCGACGGCCGGTACGTGGTGGTCGGGTTCGCCGCCGGCGGCATCCCCACCGTCAAACTCAATCGCGTCCTCTTCCGCAACATCGCCGTCGTCGGCGCGGCGTGGGGTGAGTACGTCCGCACCCATCCCGGCGTCCCGGAATTGCTGCACGACGAGCTCACCGAGATGATCGCGGCGGGTCTGAGTCCGCAGGTCAACACCACCTACACCCTCGATCAACTCCCCGAGGCGTTGACGGATCTGGCGCAGGGGCGGATCCTGGGGAAAGCGGTCGTCCACATCGCCGACTGAGCCCGCTCTCCTTGCTGGTCGAGTAGTCGACGAGCGAAGCGAGGAGACGCTTCCCGTTGGTCGAGTAGTCGACGAGCGAAGCGAGGAGACGTATCGAGACCCCCCGAGGAGTGCCCCATGTGCCGCAACATCACCGAACTGCGCGGGCTGGAACCACCGGCCACCCACGACGAAATCGAGGCGGCCGCGCGTCAGTACGTGCGTAAGGTCAGCGGCATCCGGGCGCCCTCGGCGGCGAATGCGGAGATCTTCGAGGCGACGGTGACCGCCGTCGCCGCGGCCACCCGGGAACTGCTCGCCGAACTACCGCAGCGGCGTCAGCCGCCGAAGACGGTGCCGCCGCTGCGCCGTCCGGAGGTGCAGGCGCGGATCGCAGCGCGGGGTTGACGCGCGTCGACGACGAACCGATGTCGGGTGCGGACTACGGAGCCGAGTCGACTGGCAGGCAACTGCTGATCAGGCGTTCGGCCATCATGTCGTCCAACAGCGTGTCGATCGGTAGCGGCGACTGCAATAGCACCGTTTCCCCGAACGACCAGGCCTTCGCCTGCGGATCTGAGATCTCGAACATGAACACGGTGTTGATGCCGTTATTGGCGGCCACGACCATCTTTGGTGGCGGGGGCACCTCTGACAGGCCGACGGGTCTCCCGTCCTCCAGGTAGGCCTCCACCGAGACAGCGTTGTCGAGAATCGCGTTGTCCTGGGCGTAGATGTCCAGCGTCTGAAGGTACGCCGATGGGACGGGCCCACAGTCCAGTTGGGGATAGACGACGAGCCCGTCGTGCACGTCGGCGGCGAGTCCGCGGAGCCGCGCGGCGACGGTCGGCCAGAACGTCGGAGCCCCGACCGCGGACGGGTTCGGCGGGAACCCCAGCAGGGCCAGTGGACGTCCATCGTCCTTGGCGCGCGTCAGGTAGAAAAGCCCGACCCCGGTCCGAGGTGGGTTCCGCGTGAGCGTGAAACGGGCGACCCTGACATCCGTCACGAGCTCTGTCATCGCGGTCGCAGTATCGGGGAAGTGATCCCGGAGGGCATCCGCGGCGCGTCGTACCCCGGCGCGTCCCGAGCTTGCCAGGTCGAACCAGTGGTCAGGGACAGACTCGCCCGGCCGCAGCTCGCCCATGTGCTGCAGGTACTCCAAGGTGCGTTCTCTGCTATGGGTGACCGTCTGAAACGATTGCGGCACATCGTCATATGTCAGGCTGCTGGGAAATGGGTACGGCTTATCCCACCACACATCCCGTCGGTACATACTCGGCACTCGTCGCCGTAGCCGGTCCATGGTGGAGCATTGAGATGGTGTGAGAGTGGCCATGTCGTCGCTGGAGGAAGGTGACACGGGCTCAGGGTAGCCGAACCCCGTCGTCAAGAACTGCGGCGCGCGGCTGACGCGCGTCGACGCTCAGGCGCCGATCCCGAACACCTCCGCAGCGTTCTCGTAGAGCACCCCGCGCACCCAGTCGTCGCCGAGGTCGAGTCGGATGACGGCCTCGAGGGCGTGGGTGTAGGTGTAGGGAATGTTCGGGAAGTCGCTGCCGAACAATATCTTTGAGCCGATGTCACGCAGCCGGGGGCGCAGTTCCGGCGGGTACGGTGCATCCTTCTCGGAGAAGTCGGTGAACGACATGGTGGTGTCGAGCCGAACGTTCTCGTAGTGCTCTGCCAGGTGCAGGAATTCGGTGTACTCCGGTGTCCCCATATGGGCGACGATCAGCGGCAACGATGGAAAGCGCTTCAGCAGAGCGGCAATGGGTTCCGGACCGGTGAATCGTCCTGGTGCCGGACCACTTCCGCAGTGGATGATCACCGGCACCTGAGAATCGGCCAGCTGCGACCACACGCCGTCGAGCAGCGGATTCAGGGCGGAGAAATCCCCGACCTGGATGTGGCACTTGAACACTCGTGCGCCCGCGGCGATCGCCTTCGAGACGTATCCGGTGGCCGACTCCTCGGGATAGAACGTCGCGGTGTGCAGGCAGTCGGGGTGATGGGCGGCGAAGTCGGCGGCCCACCCGTTGAGCCACTCCGCCATATTCGGTTTGTGCGGGTACACCAGCGACGAGTACGCACGCACCCCGAACGACTGCAGCGTCGCCACCCGTACGTCCTCGTCGGCGCAGTAGGTGATCGGCCACTCACGGCCGATGAGCGGCCCGGCGGAGTCGAAGTAGGCCCAGACCTTGTCCATCACCGATCGCGGCATGAAGTGGGTGTGGACGTCGATCAGGCCGGGCAGGTCCAATCCCTGCCAGACCGCGCGTATCTGTTCGACCTCGGAGTCGCTGAACGGTGCCGGCTGATCGGGGATCGGCCGATCGGGGTGAACGTCGCTGCCCATGTGTCGACGCTACCGCGCGTCGATTCAGGGTCGAATCAGAACCTTGCGTTCCTTGTTGGGTGCACTGAGCGTCGCAAAGATCTCGGTGAGGTCGTCGAGTCCCGCGGTGCGACTGACGAACAACCCCGGATCGATCGAACCGTTCATGACCGACGTTGCGGCCGTGACGAATTCGTCCTTGGTGTAGTAGGAGACGAAGTGCATCGACACCTCTTTGACCACCGCCGCGACCGGCATGAACTCGTCCGGCGTCAGGCACACCCCGGCGACGACGATCCGCCCGCCGGGTGCGACGCATTCCAGTGCGGTGGCAACGATGCCGGGCTTGCCGACACACTCGATCACCACGTCGAAGGGTTCGGACGCCGACACCGCGTCGGGAGTGGTGGTCGACGTGGCACCGAGGTCGGTGGCGGCGACGAGGCGTTCGGGTACCGGGTCGCTGCAGACGATCTCGCCGGCAGACGACCGCGACAACCACGCCAACGCGGCCAAACCCACCGGCCCCGCGCCGGTCACCAACACCCGATCGCCCGGCGCGATGGATGCGCGGGTCACCGCATGCAAGCCGACCGCCAGCGGCTCGGTGAGCGCTGCATCGCCCAGGCCTGCATCATTGCCCGTCACCTCGCGCGCCCCGGGCAGCCGATCCAGTCGGACGCTTTCGGCTGCCCCGACCAGCACGAACTCCGCCAATGACCCGGCGAGGACACCCAGACCGAGGGTTCGCGCCGCCGGGCACCGTGCGACGTCTCCGACGAGGCAGGCGCGGCACGCGCGACAACCGATCACCGGCATCGACGCCACCGGAGCACCCAGCCAATCGGTCAGCCCCGGTCCGGTGGCCACCACCTCGCCCGCGAACTCGTGACCCATGATCCTGCCGTCGGGGAGAAACGGCGCCGTCGAGAGATCCGATCCGCAGATGCCGGTCGCGGCGACCCTGAGCACCAGTTCGCCGTCACCCGGTTCCGGGTCGGCCACGTCATCGACCCGGAAGGTTCCGTTGGAGATCACCGCGGCGCGCATCGTTCAGCTCTCCTTGTCCACGAGGCTCTCGTCGACGTACTTGTCGGCCCTCCGCGGCATCTGCCCCGACCAGTCCTTCGGTGCGATGAACACACCCTCGGCCTCCACGGTCACGCCGTCGGCGTCGGAGAGGGTGCCGCGGACGATCTTCTTGCGGCCGTCTCGGGCGACGATGGACGCGCGTGCGGTCAGTGTGCCGAGGGGAGTGGGGCGCAGGTAGCGCACTGTGATGGTGCCGGTGTAGCAGGGCACGTTGTCGAGGCTGGCGCCCTCGCCGAGTACGTGATCGAGGATCATCGCGCACACACCGCCGTGGACGTGATGGTCCGGGCCCTCGTAGGCCGCGCCGAGGGTGAACTCCGCGGACACCTCGTTGTCGTGAAACCGGGTGCGCAGCGGTGGCGCTATCGCGTTGCGGACGCCGATGACGGCGTTACCCCACGGCATTCCGATGAAGTCGGGGGTGTAGCGCACGCCGTATGGGCCGTCGATCTGTTCGGCCCGCAACATCGCCACGACCTCGTCGATCCGTCGACGCGCCTCGCCGATCACCTCGTCGGGGACCTCGGTGCGGATGGCGGCATCGATGAGTTCGCGGACCGATTCGGTCAACGGCTCATAGACGCCGCGGCGGCGGGCGATCTCGGCATCGGAGATGTCCTCGAGGGTGAACTGCATGGGGCCGCTCCCGGAGGTGTGCGAGTGGGACGAACTGGCGAGATCGTCTAGAACGTGTTCCAATTTACATCTAGAACCTGTTCTAGTTCTGGGAAATGCGAGGAGGCGACCATGGAGTGGGACGAGACCTGGGTGCGCCAGGCGATGCCCCTGCTGTCGCTGATCTCCAAGGGATACTTCCGGTCCGACGTCCAGGGGATGGAGAAGGTACCCGACGGTGGGGCGCTGCTGATCTCCAATCATTCGGGCGGCCTGCTGGCGTTCGACGTGCCGTTGATCGCGGTGGCCTTCGCCGATCACTTCGGGCCCGCGCGGCCGCTCTACACCCTCGCCCACGACATCCTGTTCCAGGTCGGTGGCGGTGCGCTGCTGAGCAAGTTCGGCTTCCTGCGGGCCCATCCGCGCAACGCGGTCGCAGCACTGGAATCGGGTGCCGCGACGCTGGTCTTCCCCGGTGGTGATTGGGATGTGATGCGACCGAGTCGCGACGACGCCAGGATCGACTTCGGCGGCCGCACCGGCTACATCCGGACCGCTCTGGAGGCCGACGTGCCGATCGTCCCGATCGTCACCATCGGTGCGCAGGAGACCCAGTGGTTCCTCACCCGGGGCGAAGGTCTCGCCAAACTGCTACGCCTCGACAAGCTGTTGCGTATCAAGGGCACGCCGCTGTCGCTCGGCTTTCCCTTCGGGCTCACCGCGGGACTACCGGCGAACATCCCGCTGCCGTCCAAGATGACCACACGCGTGCTGGACCCCATCGACATCCGTGCCGAGTTCGGGACCGACCCCGACATCGCCGAGGTCGACCAGATGATCCGCAAGCACATGCAACACGCCCTCGACGACCTTGCCCGCAAGCGCCGACTCCCCGTGCTCGGCTGAATCTTCTTGGATACCACCATGATCGCGATCCTCGACCGTCTCCGTTCCCTCGTCTGGCTGACCGGAGTCCTGTTGCGCAGCGGGTTCCTGAGCCTGGCCCGCCCCGACCGCTACGTCCGGATGGGCCTGAACCTGCGGAGGCACGGCGGTCCGTCGCCGGTCAGCGGCATCGGGCTGGCCGCTGCCCGCACCCCGGACCGGGTTGCCATCATCGACGAGGCGGGCTCACTCACCTGGGGCCAACTCGACCGACGCGCCGACGCACTGGCCGCCGGCTTGGGTGAGCTCATCGGGCCGCGTCGCCCCGATCGGCCTGCGCGGGTGGCCATCATGTGCCGCAACCACGCCGGTCTCGTCGAATCCCTGGCTGCCACATCGCGACTCGGCGCCGACGCCATTCTGCTCAACACGGGTTTCGCCGGCCCCCAGTTCGCCGAGGTCCTCGACCGCGAGGGCGCCGACCTGCTCATCGTCGACGACGAGTTCGGCGAGCTCGTCGGTTCCGCCGCGGCTCGACTGCCTCGGCTTCGCTGTCTGCGGGCGTGGGTCGACGACCCCGACAACTATCCGATGCCGCATGCCGTCGGCACCGTCGAATCGGTGATCGCCGATCACGCCGGGCAACGGGTGCCCACGCCGCCGCGCGCCGGCCGCGTCGTGCTGCTTACCTCGGGAACCACGGGCACTCCCAAGGGTGCTCGACGTGGCGGCAGCACCGATGTGGCTTCGCTTGCCGCGATCCTCGACCGCATCCCTTGGCGCGCAGGCGAACCCACCGTGATCGCCGCACCCATCTTCCATGCGTGGGGATTCGGGCAGGTCGCCATCGCGGCCACGCTGAGCGCCACCATGGTGATGCGCCGCCGCTTCGACCCGGAGGCCACCCTCGACCTCGTCGACCGTCACCGCGCCACCGGACTGGCCGTGGTGCCGGTGATGCTCGAACGGATCATGGACCTGCCCGACGAGGTGCTCGACCGGTACACCGGGTCCTCCTTGCGTTTCGTCACCGCCAGCGGGTCGCGCATGCGGTCGGATGCGTTGCTGGCCTTCATGAATCGTTTCGGCGACGTCGTCTACAACAGCTACAACGCCACCGAGGCCGGCCTGATCTCCACCGCCGTACCCGCCGACCTGCGCGCTGCACCCGACACCGCCGGACGGCCCCTGGTCGGCACCGACGTCCGCATCCTCGACGACGCCGACCACGAGGTGGCGCCCGGCGAGATCGGGCGCATCGTCGTCGCCGGTGCCTCGGCCTTCGACGGATACACCACCGACGACACCAAGGATTTCGCCGGCGCGCACATGGTGTCCGGCGACCTGGGCCGGATCGACGAGAACGGTCGACTGTTCGTGGTGGGACGTGACGACGAGATGATCGTCTCCGGCGGAGAGAACGTGTACCCGCTCGAGGTCGAGCAGGTCCTCGCCGAATGTCCGGGCGTCGGTGAGGTCGCGGTGGTCGGCGTCGACGACGAACGTTTCGGACAACGCCTGGCCGCCTATGTGGTCCGCCGCGGCGGTGGTCTCGTCAGTGCCGACGCGATGGTCACCGCCGACGATCTGCGGGCTCACGTGCGTGACCGTCTGGCCGGATTCAAGGTGCCGCGCGACGTGCATTTCATCTCCGAGTTGCCGCGCAATGCCACCGGGAAAGTGGTGAAACGGACTCTCGGCGAGATGGTTTCGGATTCCGCGGGCGAACGGAAGGTGGGTTGAGACGATGGAACGCTTCAGTGGGTCCGAACGCTTCAGTGGGCCCGACGCCCTGATGTTCAACATGGAGACTCCGACCACCCCGATGCACACGCTGAAGGTGGCGATCCTGGATACGCGACGTCGTGGTCGGCCGGTGACGCTGGGCGAACTGGTCGACGTCCTGCCCGACTACCTGGGCATGTTCCCGCGCGCCACCCAACGGGTGCAATGCGCACCGGGGCGTAAGGCCCGTCCGTTCTGGGTCGCCGACGAGGACTTCGATGTGGCCGACCACCTCGACGAGATCTCCCTCCCCGCCCCGGGTGGGCGGGCGCAGCTCGACGCGGCGCTGTCGGAACTCGCTGTGCACCAGCTGGATCGATCGCGTGCACTGTGGGCGCTGACCCTGGTGCACGGTCTCGCCGGAGGTCGTCAGGCGGTGGTCGTGCGGGTCCATCACGCGGTCGCCGACGGTCTGGCCGCCCTCAACACCCTGATGGCCGCGACGTCGGAGGAGGGTGGCGTCGTCGAGGTGGCCCCGGTGCGCCGTCCGCACACCCTGCCGAGCCGAGCCGACCTCACCCGCAGTGCACGTCGGGAATCGCGGAGTCTGCTGGCCGCGATACCGCGGGTCATGTCGACATTCGCGCGAGCGGCCCGGATCGCCTCGGATACCGATGCCGCCGAACATATTCCACGTCCCCTGACCGTGCGGCGGACCAGTTTCAACACGCCGTCGGGCGGTGAACGCGTCTGTGCGAGCGGTGGAATCCCGCTGGCCGACGTCCAACGTATCGCGGTTGCGCTGGGTACCACCGTCAACGGTGCCCTGCACGGCATCATCGCCGGCGCCATGCGGTCCGAATTGGCCGATCGCGGAGATGATCTGACGCACCGGTCGGTCACTGTGTTCGGGGTGTGCCGCGATCTCGCGTCGACACGGACCCGAGGGAATGAGATCGCCACTGCCGCAGCGTATATGCGCACCGACATCGCCGATCCGGTGGAACGGATCACCGCCACCGCCGAGAGTTGCGCCGCGGCGGTCGGTCGGCGTAAGAAGGTGGGCTTCGAGATGACCGACCGGATGTCGACGTACACCGGTCGCCTGGCACCGACCTTCCGTAACCTCGCCGCGCACCGGGCGCCTCGGATCATGAACACCATCACGACCGCGAACATGCCGGGACCGCGTCAGACCCGATGGGTCGGCGGCGTCGAGGTGATCGACTGGATCTCCTTCGCCCTCGCCATCGCACCCGCCGATGTCAACCTGACCACCTACAGTTACGCCGGCACGCTGTCGATGGGGCTGATCGCAACACCGGAGTCGATGCCCGATCCACACCGGTTCCTGCGACGCGTCGCCGAGTCCCTCGACGAGGTGCACGCGGCCCTGTCCGATCGCGGTCTGCTCGGCGGCGATCTGGTTCGGGGCGATCGTTGATCGATTGGTCCACGGGGGCTGCACGTCTCGGTCTCTTCGCCGGGGTGTTGCCCCGCGCGATCGCGAGCACCCGTCACGCCGGCCGCGGTGATGTCACCGCAGGGGTGCCACCAACGTCGGCCGGGGCGCGGGCCATCGGTGAGACGGCGCTGGACGAGTTCTTCATCGCCATCAACTCCGTGATCCGCGAGATCCCGTCCACGGAAACGATCGAGAGATACGTCGAGCGGTGTGCGGCGGTTGCGCCCGAACTGGCGGGGCTGGGTGTGGAAGGTATTCATCGGCGTCCGCGCGTTCCGCGGATCGCGTCGCAGACCCGGAAGATGTTCGGGACCACCCGTTTCGATCATGTCGACTATCTGGTCGACGGTTTCCTGCCGGCCTCGGTTGCCGACGTCGATCCCTATGCGGGAACCTACAGTTCGGCGCGGGTGCTCAGCCGGAGTCGGAGTGGTGGCCGGTGGCTGATCTGGGTGCACGGAGCCGCGCAGGGTCGATCCGATGATCTCTACGCCTTCCGGGCCGCACACCTGTACGGGCAACTCGGCTACGACGTCGCCTTTCCGGTTCTCCCTGCGCACGGTGCCCGCCGACGTCGTTCCGTCGCGTATCCGGGCCTGGATCCGTTGGTCAATGTGTTGCTCACGGTGCGCGCGGTCACCGAGATCCGTGCCCTGATCGAATGGATCTCGCAGTGGGATCCGAGTGAGATCGTGCTGTCCGGAACATCATTGGGCGGACCGATCGCCGCGCTGGTGGCCTCGCTGGAGCCCCGCGTGTCGGGTGTCATCGCCGTGGTGCCGATGCTCGACGTCCACGGCACCCTGGCCCATCACATGGAACGGGCCGGTCCCCGCGGCCGCGACCTGGCGGCCCTGATGCGTTCGGACCCGGTCACCGCCGTCACCTCCGTCATCGACCCGCTGTCGGTGGACCCGTACCCCACGCCCGATCGTCGCCTGGTGATCGCGGCCCTCAACGACCGCGTCACCTCACTGGGCGCAGCACGACGCCTCCACGCGCACTGGGGCGGAAAAGTGCACTGGTACCACGGAAGTCACGTCGGCCATGCCATGTCCCGAGACATCCACCGCGCCGTCGACAGCTTCCTGACCTGAGCTCGCGGGTATTCGAAGGTTCTCGGACAGGGCGTCACGGGGCGAGCTCGTCGCGTATCCGTCGGGCCGAGCTTGTCGAGGTCGAGACCACTCCCGCAACATATCCGCCGGGCCGAGCTTGTCGAGATCGAGACCACCTTCGCAACCCGGTTCCGGAAACCGACTGCAGCGCAGCCTGACTCCCGCCGGTCGAGGTGCGAGGAGCCCCTGGGCGACGAGCCTCGAGACCACGCAACACGGTCCTGGAACCCGATCGCAGCGCAGCACCACCCGACGGCAGTGACCTACCGCGGATAGGTGGTGATGGTCTCCCCGGTGACCGGATCGCGCCAGATGACCGCCCGATCGGCGAGCATGGTGGGGATCAACAAGCCCATGTGTTTTCGTTGGTGGTCCGGGGTGCACAGCGGCATCAGGTTGAATTCCACGGTCCAGCCACCGGTGATCGGATCCTGGTGCACGAATTTGACCAGGTGATCGATCTGGCAGTCACTGGCCGGTCGCCCGCAGTGCGGGTACCGGCAGGTGCCATCCAACTCGATGATCTTCTCCCGCAACCACGCCGGTATCCGATACGTCAACGCACCCGGCGGCGGGAGGAAATGTCCGCCGTGTCCGGTGGGGTCGATCGGTGCCGCGGGGAACGGATCGTCGAGGCGGCGCCATGCCGCCGGTATCCGGTCCAGTGAGGTGGTGGTGTTGATGCTGGGGATGTCGAGGGTGGGAAACTCGGTGACGGTCACCAACTGTCCTGAACTGATCAACGCTCTGGCATGAGCGTCGTCGACAACCCCGAAGTACTCCAGCCGGGCCTCCCGCTGCCCTGACGGGTCGGTGATCAACGACAGCGACAACTGCGAATCGGTGTCGGTGTCGGTGTCCGGTTGCGCCTCGACGGTATCCGTTGCCGCACAGTCGGCGTCGTCACAGTCAGCGTCGTCGGTGATCGTCTCGGGATCGTCGGTCACGTCGGCGTCCGACTGGGGATCGTCGGTCGTCTCGGGATCGGCGTCCCCATCGTCGGCGACATCGACAGACAGATCAGTCGCGTCGTCGTCGGGGTCGATGTCGAGGTCGGTGGGTTCTTCCGGCAGCGGGATCGCCCGGGAGCAGTCACCTCGACCGCACTCGCACGACAGGTACGCGCCGGGTAGTCCTTGGATTTCGGCGAATGCCGCGACCTGCACCTGACCTTGACGACGCGGATCACGTGGGCAGATCCGTTCACTGATCATTTTCGCGATCCGCGCGGCGAGGTGGGCTCCCATTTCTCCGGGGGCGTAGACGGAGATGCTGCAGTGCCCGTTGGTGTCCCGACGCACTCGCACGTTCTGGTCGCGTGCGGCGGCTTCTTCGCGTCGGTCGGCGGCACCGTCGGGATCCAGGGCGATCACCATCTCGACGACCTGATCCCGCAATGTCTTATCAGCCTGATTACGTTCGGCCAGTTGCAGCGCGCGGGTTTCGGCGAAGGCGCGGACGTCGTCGTCGGACAGGACGGCGATCTCGTTGGCGATGATGCGGATGCGTTCCAGGGAGTGGTCACCGTCGAGGAATGCGGCGGTCACGGTCGGGAGCGTTGACAGCAGGAAGCTGAGCGTCATCCACGATGTGGCCTGCGGCACCGATACTCCGAGGGTGGTGGATACCTTGCCGGTGACGGCTTTGTCGACGGCGCCGGTGGTGTGCACGTTGGATTGATGGCCCGAGAGCAGCATCTCGTCGTACACGGTGTGCCCGATCCGCGCCGCCGACAACACTTTCCGTGCGATCACCTGTCGTTCCTGGCGTTGCAGGGATCGGGCCAGAGCGGTCGCGGCCTCTACGGGGAGGTGATCGATCATGGCGGCGTCGGCGGCGGTCATCGACAACTCTGGTGCCTTGCTGCTGCCAATCATGTTGGTGGCCATGATGTTCACCTCCTCTGCTCGGTCGGATCAACTGAACTGAGTCAAGTGTAACGAGGGGGTACGACAACTTTGTTGGCGCAGAATCGGTTGGGGGTAGACCGGTTTCGCTGTCAATTCGCGGAAGTGGTCTCGACCCCGACGAGCTCGGCCCGGCGGATACGCGACGAGCTCGCTTCGCTCGCGCGGCGCACTCGACCAGCGAGGGTTGCCCACTGCTGGCCGAGTGGGGCGGAGCTTGCGGAGCCCCGTATCCGCCGGCCGAGCCTGTCGAGGTCGAGGCCACTGTGGTGAGTGGGAGCTGTTGCTTGGGTGGAGCTTTCGGCATGCGGAAGTGGCCTCGATACACCGACTCGCAAGCTCGTCGGCACTCGGCCAGCGGGAGTTGCGTGCGCTCGGCCAGCGGGGCTGCGCGCACTCGGCCAGCCGGGGGGTTGCGTGCACTCGATCAGCGCAAGGGTCCAGCGTTCAGCGGAACGCTTCCGCGTCCACGACGAGATCGGTGCGGGCGTCGGCTAGCAGTTCATCGCGGTCCGCGGAGAGAACGAACCCCGCCTCGATCGCAGCGTCCACGGCATCGGCGTACCGCTGCACATAGTCGGTGTCACCGGTGTACAACCCGGCGATGACGGTGGGCGGCAGGGGAGTGGTGACGCCGAAGAGGACACAGATCCGCGGCACGTCGGCGGTCACGACGCCACTGAGGATCTGCGTCGGCACGTCGACGCACGGTGTTCGCACGCCGTCGCGTGCGTTGCCGATGGTGTCGAGTTCAAAGCGCATGCCGTCGCCGGAGTCGACGACGAGAAGTGGTGTGGCGACCGGCGGTTCGGTCTCATCCCGCAGCCACTCGCGCAGATGATGCAGCGCCGCTCGCAACACAAAGCGTTGCTGGCCGCGGTTCACCGGTGCCGGACACCCCAGCATCGATTCGTACTCGCCGATCTGCGCGATGTCGGCATGTGACGTGCCGGCCACCTCCCAGGCGCGGAAAAGCGTCGAATCCGGCTGCCGCGCTTGCACATACTGGAAGTTCGTCAGGACGTCGGTCTCGGTCTGGACGACGAAGACCGGTACCTCGACATCAGCAGAGATCGGTACGGGAACACCGCGGTAGGCCTCGGTGATGTCCACCGGACCGCCCGCATCGCCCAGTGGCAACGTACCCAGCGAACGACTGTGGATCAGGATGCCGTGAAACACGTTGTGTCGACGCGCAAAGTGATTGGTGTAGGTGGTCAAGGCCATCGCCGACTGGGATTCCCCGGCGGCAAGCAGCCGACGAACCGATAACCCGGTCAACGGATGTCCCTCGACATCGGCATCGGCGAGTGCGGCGCCGATCGCGCCGAAGATGTCGTAGCTGTACCCGTCGCCCGGATGATGCAGCGCGGCATAGCGTTCAGGATGCTTGTCGGCCAGGCGTTGCGGTGCCGATCCGTCATCCATGCCCACCGATCCGGCGCCGCCCTCGACGCCGGCGTACTGCGCCGACACCCCCACCCAGGCATAGCCGGAACGGATGATCTCCGGTGCCAGGTAGGTGTATTCGGGTGCGGAGTCGGTTCCGCTGGACACGTTGAACCATTCGACGACGACGTGCCCGTTGAAGTCGGCGTCGTCCTCCGGGCGACGCACCAACACTCGCGTGGCGAACTCTGCGGTGTCCACCTCGCGGAGGTCACCGTCGTCGGCGGCGAACCGTCGGGCCAGACCCGATGCGGAGTACTCGGTTTCGGTGTATCCCGCCGCCGACAGATCCGGTCCGGGATTGGCCGACAGGATGTTGTGGCCATCTCCCCCGGTGAGCTCGGTGAAGGTGATCTGCGTCGGTGCGGACGTGGCAGTCATGTACTCGATCGTATCCGTCAGCCCTGCTGGTCGGCCGCGGCTTTCGCGGTGGCCTTGCGGTGTCGCTTGATCACCTCGCCGAACATCATGTTCATCTTGGTGCCGATCGGCCAACCGACGTAGTAGCAGAGGAACAGGGCGATCTCCTCGAGCTGTTCCGGGGTGAGTTCGTCGTTGCCGAGAGCGGCACCCGCCTGGATCTCCGCGACGTCGACCTGCCCGCCGGCCGCGAGCGCACCGAGCAGGATCAGCCGACGGTCGCGGATGGACAGGCCCTCACGCGTCCACACCTCGGCGAACAGTTGATCGGCGGTATGCGCGAAATGCAGTCCCGGACCGTCGGACATCTCCCAGCCGTACACCTGGGTCATCATGTCCAGGCCACGACGTCGCCGTTCGGTCTGTGTCGCTGCTGCCTGCGGGCTGTCGGTGCTGGTCATGACTCTCCTTCGTGATGCGGCACGCCGAGACCGCGTGCCAGATCCTCATAGGCCTGCGTTCCGAGGGGTAGCTCGACACCGAGTTCTGCGCCGAGGGCCAATGCCAGGGACAGGTCCTTCTCTCCCAACGTTCGCACGTGAATGAAGACGCCGTACCAGAAATCGTCGGGTTCGATCTCGGCGGTCGTGTCGCGCAACATGATCGCGCCGGCCGCTCCGGTGATGGCGTCGGTGTGGCGCACCACCTTTCCGAGTTTGGCGATGTCGATGCCCGCGGCCTCGGCCAACCGGGATGCCTCGGTGGTCGCGGTGAACGAGATGAAGTGCAACAGATTCCGGGCCAGCTTCATCTTCGTGCCGGCGCCGACCTGCTCACCGGCGTGCACGATCATGTCCGCGGTGAGGGAGAACGGTTCCTTGATCGCGGTGTAGGCGTCGCGTGGTCCGCCCACCATGATGGCGAGGCGTCCCTGTTCGGCGCCGGGCGCGCCACCGGAGATCGGGGCGTCGAGAAGTGTGACCCCCTGGGCGGCGCACACCTCGGCCAGCTCCACAGCGGTATCCGGGCCGATCGTCGAATGAACGGTGATGACGGTGCCGGGAGCCGCCGCCGACAGCAGGCCGCCGTCGCCGGCCACCACCGTGCGTACCTGGTCGTCGGTGACCACGCAGATGCCGATGATGTCGGAGGTCTCGGCCAGTGCGGCAAGCGAATCCGCCGCCTGCGCACCCTGATCGACCAGCTTGCCGACCGCCTCCGCGGAGAGATCGAAAACCGTCAGGCCCCCCGGAGCCTTCGCCAGACGAGCGGCCATCGGAGCACCGATATTGCCCAGTCCCACATAGCCGATGCGCGGTGCATCGGCGCGTTGTGCAGCGCTCACGACCGGATGACCTGTCCGCCGTCGACATTGAAGATCTGGCCGGTGATCCAGCTCGCCTCGTCGCTCAACAGGAACAAGCACATTCCCACAAGGTCTTCGGGCGTGCCGAACCGCTTGAGCGGCAGCCGGTTCACGATGTCGTCGACCATCTCCTTGGGAGTGGTGGTCCGCGTGGCCTCGGTGTCGATCGGTCCGGGTGCGATGGCGTTGACGCGGATGTTCTGCCCGCCGAGTTCGGTGGCCAGTTGCTGCGTCAGACCGTTGACGCCGACCTTCGCCAGTCCGTAGAAGCCGCTGTAGAGCCATGCGGCGGTGGAGGATTGGTTGACGATGGCGCCGCCGTTCGTCATGTGCGGGTACACCTCGCGGGTGACGTTCAGTGCGCCGTCGAGATTGACGCTCATGAACTTCTTGTAATAGTCCCACGGCACGGTGATGAGGAAGTCGAGCTTCATGCCGCCGTAGATGGCGGCGTTGTTGACCAGACCGTCGATACTGCCGTAGGCGTCGACGGTGCTCTGCGCCAGCGCTTTCGCCGACTCCGGGTCGGAGACGTCGGTGTGCACGTAGCGGCCACCGATGTCGGCGGCCACCTTCTCACCGGCCTCGTCATTGAGGTCGGCGACGACGACGTTGGCGCCCTCGCCGGCCAAGGCGCGGGCGTAGGCTTCGCCGATGCCGCCGGCCGCGCCGGTCACGATCATGGTCTTGTCGGTGAAACGGGAGGAGGTCATGGGGTTCTCTTTCTGTGATCTCGATACACCGACTCGTTTCGACAAGCTCAACGCAAGGCGCTCGTCGGCACTCGATCAACGGGGGATGGGGGTTTCGATACGCGTCGGGCTCGCTTCGCTCGCGCGTCGCTACTCAACCGGCGGGGGAGGGTGATCTCGTTTAGCGGGTAAGCGGCACTCGATCAACGGGGGATGGGGGTTTCGATACGCGTCGGGCTCGCTTCGCTCGCGCGTCGCTACTCAACCGGCGGGGGAGGGTGATCTCGTTTAGCGGGTAAGCGGCACTCGATCAGCGAGGCGGGTGGACTCACGCCGGCCGGGCGACGGCCTTCGTCTCGAGGTACTCCTCGAAGCCGGCGACACCCATCTCCCGGCCGATGCCGGAGGCCTTGTAGCCACCGAAGGGGACGTCGGCGGAATACCAGATACCGCCGTTGACGCCCATGGTTCCGGTACGAACTCCGTTGACCACCTTGTTGATCCGGTCCTCGTCGGTGCCGTACACCATGCCGGAGAGGCCGTAGGGCGAGTCGTTGGCGATGCGGATCGCGTCGTCGTCATCGTCGAACGGGATGATCACCAGCACCGGGCCGAAGATCTCCTCCCGGGCGACGCGGGCGGAGTTGTCCAGGCCGGAGATGAGGGTGGGTTCGACGAAGAACCCCTTCTCCTTGTCGGCCGGGCGTCCACCGCCGATCTCGATGGTGCCGCCCTCCTCGCGGGCCAGCGCGATGTAGGACTCGACGCGCTCGCGTTGTCGCGCGGAAATCAGCGGGCCACAGATGGTTCCGGGATCGGACGGGTCGGCGGCGGGCAGACCGGCCATCGCGTCGCGGGTCGCGGCGATCGCCTCGTCGAGTTGCGTGCGGGGCACCAGCAGGCGGGTGGTGATCGCGCAGCCCTGACCGGCGTGGGTGACGACGGCGAAAGCGGCCATCGCGCAGGCACTTTTGAGGTCGGCGTCGTCGAGAACGATGAATGCCGACTTGCCGCCGAGTTCGAGGAACACCTTCTTCAGCGTCGCCGACGCCGCCTCCATCACCTTCTTGCCGGTCGCGGTGGACCCGGTGAAGGACACGAGGTCGACCCGCGGATCGGTGGAGAGTTGTGCTCCGACAGCATGATCCGACGACGTGACGATGTTGATGACGCCGGGCGGGAAATCGGTCTCCTCGGCGATCACCTTGCCGACCAACGCCGCCGCCCACGGGGTGTCGGGTGCGGGTTTGAGTACCACTGTGCACCCGGCGGCCAGCGCCGGCCCGATCTTGGCGAAGTTGATCTGGTGCGGGAAGTTCCACGGGGTGATCGCGCCGACGACGCCGACCGCCTCACTGCGCACCTCCCGGTGATTCTTCAGTCCCATCGGCGTGGCCTCGCCGAGGTCGCGGGTCCACTGATAGTTCTCGGCGAGGTCGGCGAAGTAGCCGAGGTCGGTGGCCGGTCCCTCGAACTGGGGGCCGCCGGTGAGGAAGGCGGGTGCGCCGACCTCCGCGGTGGTCAGGGCCTTGAACTCGTCGCCGTGGCCGAGCAGGGCGTCGCGGAGTTGTCGGAGGCAGCGTGCGCGGAACGCGTGATCGCGTGACCAGTCGGTGGTGTCGAAGGCGCGACGAGCGGCAGCGATGGCCGCGTCCATGTCCTCGGCGGTGGCGTCGGCGGCCGCGCCGATCACCTCCTCGGTGGCCGGGTTGACGACGTCGAAAACGCCGCCGCCACCGGGAATGAGTTTGCCGTCGACGAGGAGGTCGGACGCGGACTCGGGTCTGAGAGTCATGAACTGGGCTCCAATGACTGGAAGGGCATCTGACTGGAAGGGCATCTGGACAGGTGTCTGGACTCGCGTTCAAACCTAGTGTAGCGTCGGTCACATGTCCAGCCCCGTGTCCCAGGAATCCACCCGACGACGGTTGACCACCCAGCAGGCCGAGACGGTTGCCCGACTGACCGACGCGGCCGTCGAGGTGCTCAACGAGGAGGGCTTCGACGGGCTGACGGTCCGGGCGGTCGCCAAACGCGCCGGTGTTGCGCCGGCGACCGCCTACACCTACTTCTCGTCGAAGAGTCACCTTGTCGCCGAGGTGTTCTGGCGCCGCCTGGCGCAGGGAGTCGCCGAACCGGACCCGGCCATCGCACCGAAAGACCGTGTGGCACAGGTCCTGCGCGACGTCTCGCTGGTGGTCGCGGGGGAGGGGCAACTCGGCGGGGCGGTCACCGTCGCACTGCTGGGCACCGACCCCGACGTCGAGCACCTGCGGCTGCGCATCGGTGGCTTCATCCGCCAGCGCCTCGCCGCCGCCCTCGAGGTCGACCCGGAGAACCCCGGGCCGGTCGTCGACGCCCTCGAAATGCTCTACGCCGGCGGCCTCGTCCACGCCGGGATGGGGCATCTCAGCTACGAACAGACCTCCGATCGCCTTGTCGCCGCAGCCCACCTACTGATGGAGAACCAGCCGCAATGATGGAGCACATCCGATGACCGACCTCGCCGTCGCCGGCATGGAGCAGCGGATCCCTTTCGATCCGTACGCCTATGACTTCCACGAAGATCCGTATCCCACCTATGCGCGGCTGCGCGCCGACGCGCCGGTGTACTACAACGAGGCCCAGGATTTCTGGGCGCTGGCCCGGCATGGCGACGTGCGCAGCGCCTTTCGTGACGCGGTGAACCTGTCCAACGCGTGGGGCGTGTCGATGGACCCCTCGTCCTACGGCCCCGACGCCCACAAGTCCATGTCCTTCCTCGCGATGGACGATCCGAAGCACATGCGGATCCGGAAGCTGGTGAGCAAGGGATTCACCCCGCGGCGCGTCAACGACCTGTCCGAACGGATCACCGCGCTGACCGACGCGCACTGGGAGAAGTGCTTGGAGAAGGGCGAATTCGACTACGTCGCCGACTTCGCCGGACTGCTCCCGATGGACGTCGTCTCCGAACTCCTCGGCGTACCCGAAAGTGACCGCGCCTTCCTGCGCCGGCAATCGGACCTGTTACTCCACCGTGAAGAGGGCGTCCTCGACATCCCCGAGGCCGCGGTCTATGCCTACATCGAACTGCACAAGTACTACACCGCGCTGATCGCCGAACGCCGTGACAACCTCGGTGACGACCTCGTGTCCGCGCTCATCACCGCCGAGATCGACGACGACGAAACCGGCGAGAAGACCAGCCTGTCCGAGGACGAGATCGTCGGATTCATGGTGCTGATGGTGGTCGCCGGCAACGAGACCACCACCAAACTCCTTGCCAATGCCCTGTATTGGGCATGGCGGCACCCGGCCGAACTCGCCAAGGTGATCAGCGATGTCGACCTCGTCCCAGACTGGACCGAGGAGACCCTGCGGTATGACAACTCCACCCAGATGGTCCTGCGGCGGGTGGCCGCCGACGTCACCTACGGCGACCACACGATCCCCGCGGGACAACGGGTCCTGCTGCTCGTCGGCTCGGCCAATCGCGACGACGACGTCTTCGACGACGCGGCGAGCTACCAGATCGGCCGGGACTGCAGCCAGGCGCTGATGAGTTTCGGTATGGGAACCCACTTCTGCCTCGGAGCGCACCTGGCCCGACTGGAGGCCAACATCGGACTCGCGGCGGTCGCCCGCTCGATCACCTCCGTCGACATCGACATCGACAACGCCGTCCGCGTGCACTCGGTCAACGTCCGCGGATTCGCCGAACTCCCCGTGAAAGTGACGGTGCGCTGATGGCCTTCATCCCTCATCCCACCCGGCGTCCGGTCCTGGTGGCCGGTGCCTCCTCCGGCATCGGTGCCGCGACCGCCGAATGGCTCGCCGCCGCAGGCCATCCCGTGGCCCTGGCCGCACGCCGCGTCGAGAAACTGCAGGAACTCGCCGACAAGATCACCGCCGCCGGCGGTGAGGCCGTCGCCGTCCCCCTCGACGTCACCGACGACGCCTCGGTGCTCGACTGCGTCGCCAAATCACAAGCAGCACTGGGCGATCTGGAGATCGCGGTGCTCGGCGCCGGCGATCTGGCCGTCGGGCTGTCGTACCAGACCACGCCCGAGGACTTCGCCGATCAGATCAACATCCACCTCAACGGCGCCTACCGCGTCTTTCGGGCCGTCATCGGCGGCATGATCGACCGCACCCGCGGCGATATCGTGTTCATCGGCTCCGACGTCGCGATCCGCCCACGACCGTGGTCCTCGGCGTACGTCGCCGCCAAGTCCGGCATCGACGGCCTGGTGTCGACCATCCAACTCGAACTCGAGGGCACCGGAGTGCGGGCCGGAGTCGTCCGGCCCGGCCAGACCCTCACCGGCATGGGCATGAACCTCGACCCGAAGACCACCGAGGACATGCTCAACGACTGGATCAAGCACGGACTCGCCCGGCACGGCAATTTCCTGTCCCCCGAACACATCGCGCAGGCCGTCGCCGCCATGGTCACCATGCCGCGCGGGGCGCACATGCGCTCGGTGGAGGTGGAGGCCGAGGGAGCGGTACCCAAGACCAAACTCAGCAGCAGCCCACAATCGGAAGGACCCGACCAATGACCACGGTGACCACACCCAAACGGGTCTCGGGTGGCGACGGCGAACACGGCCACCTCGACGAACTCGCGTCCGATCCGATCGGCCTGTTCTGGCGGGTCCGGGAGGAATGTGGCGACGTCGGGCAGTTCCAGCTCGCCGACCGCGAGGTGGTCCTCGTCTCCGGTGCCGCCGCCAACGAGGAGTTCTTCCGGGCACCGGAGGAGGATCTCGATCAGGCCGCCGCCTACCCCTTCATGACGCCGGTGTTCGGTGAGGGTGTCGTCTTCGACGCCAGCCCCGAGGAACGGTCGAAGGCGATCCACAACTCGGCGCTCAAGGGCGCGCACATGAAGCAGCATGCGGTCACCATCCCCAATGAGGCAGAGCGGATGATCGCGAACTGGGGTGAGGACGGCGAGATCGACCTCCTCGAGTTCTTCGGGGAACTGACGCTGTACACCTCGTCGGCCTGCCTGATCGGGCGGAAGTTCCGTGAGCAACTCACGAAGCATGTGTCGGAGTTGTTCCACGATCTGGAGAAGGGCACCGACCCGATCGCCTATGTCGACATGCACGCCGACATCGAGAGCTTCCGCCGCCGCGACGCCGCACGTGCGGAGTTGGTCGAGTTCATCCAGGGGGTGATGAACGACCGGATCGCCAATCCCACCGAGAACAAAGAGGATCGGGACCTGATGGACGTGCTCGTCCAGGTGGGTTTCGACGCCAACACCATCACCGGCATGTTCATCTCGATGATGTTCGCCGGGCACCACACCACGCAGGGCACCGCCGCGTGGACGCTCATCGAACTGCTGCGCAACCCCGAGTACATGGCGCAGGTGTACGCCGAACTCGACGAGATCTACGGTGACACACCTGCCGGTGAACGCCCCGAGTACACCTTCGCCCACACCCGGCAGATGCCGAAGCTGGAGAACGCCCTCAAGGAGACGCTGCGGTTGCATCCGCCGCTCATCATCTTGATGCGATTGGTGCAGAACGATTTTCACATCGAGGAGTTCGAGGTCACCAAGGGTCAGATGATCGCGGTCAGTCCCGCCGTCTCCAATCGGATCTCCGAGGACTTCCCGGACGCGGACTCCTTCGATCCGGACCGGTATGAGAAGCCACGTCAGGAGGATCTGGTCAACCGGTGGACCTGGATTCCGTTCGGTGCGGGCCGGCACCGTTGTGTGGGAGCACAATTCGCGATCATGCAGCTGAAGGCGATCTTCTCGGTGCTGTTCCAGAACTACGAGTTCGAGATGGCCCAGCCGCCGGAGTCCTACCACAACGACCACTCCAAGATGGTCGTGCAGTTGGCGCAACCCTGCCGGGTGCGCTACCGCCGGCGCGGCCGAACAGGTGCGTGATGATGCGCATCGAGGTGGATCTCGACCTGTGCCAAGGGCATGGGATGTGTGAGCTGGAGGCCCCGAAGGTCTTTGCGGCACAGATGGATCACGTGGAGATCCTCGATGCGCATCCCGGCGAGGATCAGCGTGCCGAAGTCGAGGCCGCCGTGATGTATTGCCCCACCCAAGCTTTGCGGATCGTCGAAGACGACTGAACGAGAGAATTGAGGACCGAGAACATGGCTTTTGATCGTGCCGAACTGGAAGAGATGAAACAACGCTGGCTCGACGCCAACGTCGTGGCGGAGAAGGCCGGCGACTGGAAACCCCTCGCGGAGTTCTACACCGAGGACGCCACCTACGGATGGAACTACGGGCCGGACAAGGACTTCATGGCCGTCGGACGCGACGAGATCCGGGAGATCGCACTCGGCCAGGAGATGGAAGGTCTCGAGGGCTGGGAGTATCCGTACCAGGAGTGGGTGATCGACGATCGGACCGGATCGATGATCGGCCTGTGGAAGCAGGTGTACGAGGGCACCCGCGACGACGGTAGCCGGTACGCCCTCGAAGGGATTCAGGGCAGCTGGTTCCGCTACGCCGGGAACTTCCAATTCTCCTGGCAGCGTGACTTCTTCGACTACGGCAACGTGTCGGCGCTGTTCATCGAGATGCTGAAGAACAACGCCATGAGCGACGGCATGCTCAAGCGGATCGAGAAGGCCACCGGAGATCAGCCGGGCTGGTATCCGTTCGGCAAGGCCCCGGTCCCGTTCTGGTGAGACGAGCGCACTGAAGATGAGCGAATCAGCCCACTCGTATTCAGATCTCACCGGCGACGAGCTCGCCGGGCTCGTGCCGGAACTGTTGCTGTCGGGGCAGTTGATCGACCGCAGCGGCATGGCGCACCTGATCAGTGCCTTCGGGCGCGAGACGATGACGAAGGTGGCCATCGAGGAATGGATGGCCGCCAGTCCCGTCTACACCCACCGGATGCGGACCGCGCTCGGCATCGACGGCGACGGCGTCGAGGACATGTTCAAATGTCTGCAACTCGACATCGGCGCCCCACCACAATTCATGGACTTCCGGTACGAGATCACCGACAAGTACCACGGATCATTCGTGCTCGATCACTGCGGCGCACTGATGGATGTGGAACCCCTCGGCGACGAATACGTCACCGCGATGTGCCACGACATCGAGGACCCCACCTTCGACGCCACCGCGATCGCCACCAATCGACGTGCGCGGATTCGGCCGATCCACCGGCCGCCACGACGTCCCGTCGATCGGAATCCGCACTGCGCGTGGACCGTCACGATCGAACCCGATCGCGAGGAGCTCCCCCTCCCGGTGGATGCGGAGCAGATGTTCACCACCAACGCCGCGCAGCTCGAACTCAGCCCGATCGACGCGACCGCCGACGGTCTCGTCGACTACCGCGGTGCCCTGGTGGAGGATCTGCAGTTCGCCGAATGGTCGCATTCGGCGTTGGTGCGCATCGCTGAAGAGGTTGCGTTGCAACACCAACTACTCGCACTGGGATTCCTGATCAGTCTGCGCCGGTACGCCGAATCGGCCGAGCAGGTCACCGAGATCTACCGCAAACAGTTCACCGGCATCGCGGGGTTGTCGGCGGATCGGTTGCGGTCGGCGTTGCGGCTAGGTTCGGATGCGCAGGCCCTCGCCGAGGTCATCCGCCTGGTGCCGGTCCTCGGGCCGCGGCAGTACACCGGTGTCACGGCGACGATCGACGGCGACGACGTCATCGTCGACATCCCGTCGGATTCGCCGGCGACGCACGATGGCGGATGGTGCACGCTGCTCACCGTCGATCACTGTGAGCCGTTGCAGGCCATCGGTGTTGCGGTGGAACCGCACTGGACGATCAGTGCGGCGGAGACCACCGACGACGGTCTGCGGGTGCGCTACACCGTGGGTGGTGACGCGCAGAAGGAATCCGGTGAGGTGGCGATCGCGCGGTTCAGTTCCGGGGCCGACTTCTCGTTCACCGACCGGGGCCGGTCCATTCCGATCACCCCGGTCGCCAGCGGCGTCTGATGGCGGGGGTGGGCATGGCCGGACAGGTCGCCGTGATCGCCGGTGCGACACGGGGGATCGGTCTCGCGGTGGCGTATGCGCTGGCCGGTCGAGGGGTGTCGCTGGTCGTCAACGGACGTGACGAGGAGGCGGTGGCCGCCACCGTCGACGAGATCACCGGCGGTGGTGGCTATGCGGTCGGGGTGTGCGGTTCGGCGGGGCAGGCCGGTGTCGCGGAGAAGATGGTCGACGCGGCACTGTCGGGGTTCGGGGCGCTCGACATCGCCATCAATTGCGCCGGCATCGCCGAACCCGCCGGTTCGACGGTCCTCACGATCTCCGCCGACGAGTTCCGTGAGCAGGTCGACGCCCACCTGATGAGTGCCTTCCACATCTGTCAGGCCTCGGGAAAGGTGTTCGCCGAGCAACATTCGGGGTCGATCGTGCTCACCGGATCGGCCGCGTCGCTGGGGACCTTCGGTGGCAGCGGCTACCCGGCGGCCAAAGGCGGGGTGAACGCTCTGGCGCTGGCCGCCGCGGGCGACCTGCAACCGCTCGGGGTGCGGATCAATGTGGTGATGCCGGGCGCGAAGTCGCGGCTGTCCAGCGGTGATGACTACGTCCGTCACATCGAGAGTCTGCACGATCGGGGCATCCTCGACGATTTCACGCGTGATGCGGCCCTCGACCCGGCTCCGCCGGAATATGTTGCGCCGCTCTACACCTTCCTCGCCAGTCCGGCCGCCGAGGGAATCACCGGGCAGATCTTCACCGCGTCCGGCGGTTTCATCGGCCGCTACGATCCGCAGCAGCCGACCTTCATCGCCTACCGTGACCACACGGAGACCGAGCCGTACAGCATGGCCGAGTTGGCCGAGTTGCTGGCGTCGGAGGCGATCTCTCCACAGTGATGACGGGCCGGATCCGAGGCGGCGCGTCACCGTGGAACAATCCATGCAATGAGCGCGCTGATCGATCGGGCCCGGGAATGGGTCGAGCACGACCCGGATGCGGCCACCCGCAGGGAACTGACCACCCTGATCACGTCCGCGCAGGCCGGCGACGATGCCGCGTTGGCAGACCTGACGTCACGTTTCGAGGGGCCATTGGAGTTCGGTACCGCCGGTCTCCGTGCTGCGGTGGGGGCCGGTGAGTCCCGGATGAACGTCGCCGTGGTGATCCGGGCGACCGCCGGGTTGGCGCGCTACCTGCTGGACACGGTGGGTGACGACATCACCGTGGTGGTGGGTTGCGATGCCCGCGACGGCTCTTCGGAGTTCATGGATGCGGCGCTGGAGGTGCTCTCGGGGGCGGGGTTGCGGGCACTTGCATTGCCGAAACGACTGCCGACCCCGGTGACGGCATTCACCGTACGCGGGGCGGGCGCCGACGCCGGGATCATGATCACCGCATCGCACAATCCACCGGGCGACAACGGTTACAAGGTGTACCTGGGAGGGCGTGCCACGGACGCCGACGGAGCCGGGGTGCAGATCGTGCCGCCCGCGGACGCGGAGATCGCCGCGCGCATCACTGTGGCACCACCCGCCGATGAGGTGCCACGCACCACCGAGGGAATCGTTCACCTCGAAGCGAACGTGGTGGACTTCTACGTCATTGTCAACGCCATGGCCCGGCGCTCGACGGAACCGTCGTCGGTGCGCGTGGTGACGACGGCCATGCACGGTGTCGGCGGTGCCACACTGATGCGCGTCTTCGATCACGCCGGCATCACCGACGCCCATCCCGTGCCGGCGCAGTCCGAACCGGACCCGGCCTTCCCGACCGTGGCGTTCCCCAACCCGGAGGAGCCCGGTGCGCTGGACCTGGCGCTCGCGCTGGCCGTCAAGGTGGCCGCCGACGTGGTGATCGCCCTCGACCCGGACGCCGACCGATGCTCGGTGGCCATCCCGCAACGCGACGGGAGTTGGCGGCAGCTCACCGGTGATGAGCTCGGTGCGCTGCTGGGGGAGCAGGCCGCCGAGGATTCGTCGCGGTCCGGGGACGTGTTGGCCTGTTCGATCGTCTCGAGCCGGTTGCTCGGTCGTATCGCCGACGCCCATGGACTGCGGTGGGCGCAGACCCTCACCGGATTCAAGTGGATCGCGCGCACCCCCGGTCTCCGGTTCGGCTACGAGGAGGCCATCGGCTACTGCACCGACCCGAAGGCGGTTCGTGACAAGGACGGGATCGGTGCCGCCGTCCGCGTCGTGACACTCATCGAAGAGCTTGCCGCAGAAGGAAAGACACTCGAGAATCAACTCGATCACCTGGCCCGGATGTACGGGTTGCACGCCACCGGTCAGCTCAGCATCCGCGTCGCAGATGTGACGCTGATCGGCGACGCCATGACGCGACTGAGGGCGAACGGCATTGCGTCGCTGGCCGGTTCGCCCGTGGTGCAGTACACAGACCTGGCGCTGGGCGACGCGGGATTGCCGCCGACGGACGGGCTGCTGTACCGAACGGCAGCCGACGACCGCGTCATCATCCGCCCGTCGGGCACCGAACCGAAACTCAAGTGCTACGTCGAGGTGATCCTGCCCGTCGACGAGGCCGGCGACATCCCGCGCGTAGCCGCAGCACAGCGCATCGACACGATCAAGGCGGAACTCGCTGCGCTGCTGCAGCTTTAGCTCGACCGACAGGCGCGCTGGTCGAGCCGGTCCGCCCGCTGGTCGAGTGCACGTAACCCCCGCTGGCCGAGTGCCGGCGATCTTGAGAGTCGGTGTATCCGCCGGGCCGAGCTTGGCGAGGTCGAGGCCACTTCCGTATGCCGACAACGCAACAGCTACCCCCGCTGGTCGAGTGCGCCGCGCGAGCGTAGCGAGCTCGTCGCGTATCCGCCGGGCCGAGCCTGTCGAGGTCGAGACCACCCTCGCAAGGTGAAAGTGTCGGGTAAGCAACCGGTTCCGCAACCCCCACTGGTCGAGTGCGCCGCGCGAGCGTAGCGAGCTTGTCGCGTATCCGCCGGGCCGAGCCTATCGAGGTCGAGACCACTTCCGCAAGTCGAAAGCTCCACCCAAGCAACAGCTCCCACTCACCACAGTGGCCTCGATACGGGGCTCCGCAAGCTCCGCCCCACTCGGCCAGCGGTGGGCAACCCCCGCTGGTCGAGTGCGCCGCGCGAGCGTAGCGAGCTCGTCGCGTATCGAGGCCACTTCCGCAACTGGACATCCAAACCGGGCCACGCCAACCGATTCCGCGCCGGAAAAACTTGTCGGTGGTCGTCGCTACACTTGACTCAGTTCAGTTGATCCGACCGAGCAGAGGAGGTGAATATCATGGCCACCAACATGATTGGCAGTAGCAAGGCACCAGAGTTGTCGATGACCGCCGACGACGCGGCCATGATCGATCACCTCCCCGTCGAGGCGGCCACCGCCCTGGCCCGATCGTTGCAACGCCAGGAACGACAAGTGATCGCACGGAAAGTGTTGTCGGCGGCGCGGATCGGGCACACCGTATACGACGAGATGCTGCTCTCGGGCCATCAGACCAACGTGCACACCACCGGTGC